>JBCCTX010000363.1:0-7562 GCA_039197765.1 Bacteroidota bacterium | reverse complement strand
GCAGAATAGCAGGTACGCGCATTCCTCCCTCATAGGAAGTTGCCTTCGCTCCAAACAATGAACCTGTGGTTCCCCCGTGCCATTTCTCAACGGGCTCAGTGGTATACATACGCGGAGGCATATTACGCCAGGGGCCATTATCACTGGTGAAAATCACCAGGGTGTTAGCTTCTTTTCCCTCTTCCTGAAGCGTCTGTATAAGCCTACCCACATTTGCGTCTATTTCTTCGATCACATCTCCATAGTCTCCTCCTTTAGATGTGCCTTGGAAGGCTGCTGATGCATAGATCGGTAGGTGGGGCATAGAATGAGGAAGGTATATGAAAAAAGGATTCTCTCCTGCATCCTTAATGAACTGGATAGCTGCATCTGTGTAACGTTGCGTGAGAGTTGTCTGGTCCACAGGGTGTTCGAAGGGTTGATCGTTTCGATACAACTCCAGAGGACGATCTGTATTCACCCAAGGGGGCATCATATCATTGGAATACAGAATGCCCAGGTATTCGTCGAAGCCTCTATCTGTGGGTAAAAAGCCTGGTACAGACCCTAAATGCCATTTTCCATAGGCTGCTGTTTTATACCCCACTTCTTTTAAGGCCTCTGCGAGGGTTCTTTCTTCATGGGAGAGTCCACCTGGAGATTCAGGGCCCAAGTTTCCAGGCAGCCCTGCCTTTATGGGGTATCTTCCTGTCATTAGGGCGGCTCTTGAGGGAGTACATACAGAGGCAGCTACATAAAAAGAGGTTAATTTGATTCCCTCCTGGGCCATACGATCTAGGTTAGGGGTATGTATGGTTGGGTGTCCATAGCAGCTCAAGTCCCCATACCCAAGGTCATCTGCAAAGATTAAAATGATATTGGGTCTTTCCGTATCCTGGGAGTAGGAAAATGATTGAAATAGGGTGAAAATAAATAGAGATAGAAGTCGCATAGAGATAGTTTGAGTAGTCAGGAACTAGGTGAATAGGAATTTATTAAGAAAAATCTTTTCAACCGCAGTGGATTGGGACTATAAATCTACTTTTATCCCTCCATTTTTCTGTACTCAGAAGGAGTTGACCCTACAAACTTTTTGAATGCACGGTTGAAGGAAGATTTTGATCGAAATCCACAATCTAATCCAATTGCAAGAATCGAAAAATGTGAAAATTCAGGGTTTCTTAGGCGTTTTTTGGCTTCTTCTACGCGATAGGCATTGACAAAATCGAAGAAATTCTTACCAAATTGTTGGTTAATGACCTGTGAGAGATGGGCAGGAGATAAGTTGACTGCCTCTGCAAGTAACGGCAAGGTGAGTTCTTCATTCAGGTAGAGGTGCTCTTCTTCCATAAAAGTACGCAACTGCTCGGCAAGGCGTTGAGCTCTTTCAGGAGCTAATCCAGACTTTTGATAGGGTTCTGCCTCAGCTTGAATATTGGGAATAGATGGTGTGGGTACGGTGGAAAATATATCCGTTTGTTGTAAGCCCCAGAAGCCTGTAGCAGCAACCATCAGTCCAATAACTGCTGCCAAAATTCCAAACACGCTGTCTATATCAAACAAGCCAAAATTGGTCGCGCCAAATATAAGTACTAGTCCAAATAGTGTGAATAGAAGGTAGCCATAAATCAGATACCGTATCCAGTTTAAGTTGATAGATTCACTGTAGGAAAATATTTGCGGAAGATTTTTCTTGTGTTGCCTCAGGAGAATAAGATTCCAAATACAATAGACAAAGCCGAGGATAGCCAGAGGAATGGGGTACAACTGTAGCCAAGAGGGTACAGGGCCTTCCAATATTAAATACCCTTTGGCAGTTTGCACTTCAATGTCTAAAAGATATTTAGTTCCTAGAAAAATAAAGAAGTAGAGTAAAAATGGAGAGACGTGGGAAAGCAATTCCTTAGGATTCAGAGGCCTACCTATGAGGGCACGAATATATCCATATAAAAGCGGCATGTTGAGTAGTGGGAAGGAAAATCCCAAAATTGCCCAGAAGCTGTTAAGTCCTCGCTGATACAGCGAAAACTCGTAAAAAAGCAATTGGCAAAAGAAAATACCGATCCAAGCAATAAGGTAGAAATCAGCTAATTTCCTTTCCTTTTTAAAAACTAATAGGGCAATCAATAAAATAGCGATGCCAATGCCCATGTGGAGCAGAAATCTCACTTGCGGTATGGAATTAAGTTGAAATTTCGGTTTGTAGGAAAGTTAGGAAAATATTCTTCCTACTCAATATATTCGGTTGGATCTAAGTAGAACATTTTCTTCATTCTCAAACTTAATACCCTACTTCTCGGTCTATCCGGTTGATAAGGGGTTTACGTAAGGCTAACCGCTGATGATTCAAGGCAAATTGTTTTGCAGCCTTGACGGAATCCGTGATACTGGCAATATGAGGCGTGATATATACTTGAGGAAGTATCCAAAAGGGATGATCTGGCGGTAAAGGTTCTACATTGAAGACATCGAGATAGGCACCAGATATAATGCCTTGATCTATAGCAGCAATTAAATCGGAATCTACAAGGTGTTGACCTCGGCCAAGGTTGATAAGAAAGGAATTGGGAGGAAGTTGGGCAAAGAGAGAGGCATTTAATATCCCACGCGTTTGCTCAGTGAGTGGGAGTAGGCAAATAAGGGTATTGATTCGGCGTAAAAAATTGGAAAGCTCTTGATTTTCTGCACTGAAACAGCGAATTCCAGGGATAAATTTGGGACGCATACTATATCCATAGACCTCGAAATTCATTGCGAGTAGTAATTTTCCCACTTCTTGTCCCATTTTTCCCATCCCCATGATTCCAATGCGCATTTCTACCTCAAAGGGTATGTTTCGATCCCAATTTTTTTTCTCCTTGCATTGGTAATAGGCAAGTAGACTCTTGTGAAATTGCAGAACAGCTCCTGCTGCGTATCGGGCCATTGATCGACCTAGATTTTCATATACTATCCGTGTTACAGCTACCGTTGATGGCAAACTAGGATCTTCCAGAATATGATCCACTCCGGCTCCTAAAGAACTTACCAATTCAAGGTTGGGAAATTGAGAGAATATTCCCTTGGGCTGCTTCCAAGCAAGAATACTGGTAATTGTCTCCACTTTAGTAATGTGTGGATATACCTGGATTTCCTCCCCGAGATACCGTTTCAGTTCAGACACAATGGGCTGTGGATCTCGGTCGGGAATAATGATACCGATGGCCATTTTCTTTTTTTGTAAATTTATTCAATACCCCTTCCTTTTAATAGACCGAAGGGAAATAAAAGGTATTATCTTCTACATTGCTCACCTTCCAATCCTTAACCGATGAAATTCACCTATTTTTCCCTTTGTATCTCAGTATGCGTCCTGATTAGTTGTAGCTCGCCAAAGCCTCCTATTTCTCAAGCCAATGTCTATGATATTCTTATTTATGGGGGTACTTCTGCAGCTATTACAGCCGCTATTCAAAGTACAAAAATGGGTAAAACAGTAGCTATTGTATGTCCCGAAAAGCACTTGGGCGGGATGACTTCTGGAGGGCTAGGATGGACAGATGCAGGAAAAAAACACGTGATTGGAGGACTGAGTAGGGAGTTTTACCACCGTATTTGGGAATATTACCAGGATTCAAGTAGATGGAAATGGCACGATCGTTCCGCCTATGGTAATCGAGCACAAGGGGGGAGAGCGATTGATGATACTACGCAAACTATGTGGACCTTTGAACCCCATGTAGCGGAGCAAATTTTCGAAGCCTGGATAGAGGAATACCAAATTCCTGTATTTCGGGGCCAATGGCTAGACCGCCAGCAAGGAGTGGTGAAGGAAGGAAAGGAGATAACTTCTATTACGATGTTGGATGGTTCTTCCTATTCTGCTCAAGTATTTATCGATGCAACTTATGAAGGAGACCTGATAGAGGAGGCGGGCGTATCCTATTTTGTAGGAAGGGAAAGCAATGATATATATGGTGAAACGTTGAACGGGGTACAAACGAAAAATGCTACCAAACACCAATTCATAAAGGAGATTGATCCCTATGTGATTCCAGGAGATCCCTTGAGTGGTTTACTACCCAGAATTATGGACGAGCTTCCTGGAGATGAGGGAAGTGCGGACCACCGGATTCAGGCCTACTGTTATCGAATGTGTCTAACGGACATACCTGAGAATCGAGTGCCCTTTCCCAGACCCGATACCTATGATTCCACTCAGTATGAGCTTATGCTGAGACTCCTTGAAACGGAGTGGAGAGGGGTTTTCAATAAGTTTGACCCAATTCCCAATAAGAAAACCGATACCAACAACTCGGGCCCTTTTAGTACAGACAATATTGGCCAAAACTACGACTATCCCCTTGGTAGTTATGAACGCAGGGCTGAAATTCTAAAAGAACACGAATTATATCAAAAAGGCTGGTTATACTTTCTCGCCAATGATACGCGAGTACCTAAGGATGTGCGAGAGAAAATGGCCCAATGGGGACTGGCCAAAGACGAATTTGTAGACAATGGGCACTGGCCCCACCAAATTTATGTTCGCGAAGCAAGGAGGCTTCAAGGTGACCTGGTTGTATCCGAACGCCACCTGCGGAGGATAGATTCTACCTATAGGTCTATTGGAATGGGTTCTTACAATATGGACTCCCACAATGTCATGCGCTACGTAAACGCTGAAGGGCATGTGAAGAATGAAGGGGATGTCCAGATCAATCCTGGTGGTCCCTATCCCATTGATTTGGGCGCTATTCTTCCTAAGGAGGCTGAGTGTAGCAACTTATTAGTTCCCGTTTGTGTATCGTCCTCGCATATTGCTTATGGGTCTATTCGAATGGAACCTGTGTTCATGATTCTGGGCCAATCTGCCGCTACAGTTGCCTCAATGGCAATTGATAGCAATGCTACGGTTCAGGAGCTTTCGTATGAGACACTTAAGCCCCGGCTCCTGGAGGATGGCCAAATATTATATTAATGCTATGTACAAATTCAGAGCCGTTAGACAGCGTTTATACCTTTCTAAGGCTAATCATAATTATGTATCTGTCTACTTGACAATAAAACGCTTCTTTAGACTGTAGCTATTCCCCATAGCCCTAATTATATACATACCAGAAGACAGATTTTCAAGCGGGATGTGTAAGCGTATTTCAGATTGATCCACTTGCTTAGAAATCGCGTACAATTTTTTCCCATCGATAGAATAGATTCCTAATTGGAGGTTTTCACCTTCAGGAATTTGAAGGAATACTTCCAAGCCATTTTGCTGGGTAGTAGGATTGGGGCGAAGCAACATCTGCGATTCAATTGCTTTTGGGATTTCTGATGGTATATATTCCTCAACTAATCGCAGGGTAGAGGCTTCTGTTGGACAGCCCATAATCTGTACTTCTGCGATATGTAGTGGACCATTAGAAGCACTCAGTTGAATGCGTACATATCTCCCCGTTTCATTCAAGGAAATATTCTCGCTTGCCCCTGCTTGTCCAGCAAAGAAGGTATTACTCACCTGCGGATCATTGACCAGGCTGCTAACACTTGCAGAATTGCTGAACGGTTGTTCTGAAACAAAGACATAGAAGTCTTTGAGTCTATCTAAACAGCAACCTGTCCTATTGAATACATTAACTTGCTCAATGTCTGCTTGCTGTCCCAAATCTACCTGCCACCAGGGATTGGCCTCACTCTGTGTATGGGTTAAGGATGCGCTGGCTCCCCAGGGAGAACCATTTCCATCCGTATTTCCATCGACGGCAATTGAGGCAACTCCATCCCCATAGGTAGAAGACTGTGAAGCACTTTGATTAAGGGCAAGATTTGAAGACGTCGTACATTCTCCTCCCGTGGGTGGATCTTCAACAATTATGCTTATGTTTTCGGATTTGGTACATCCATTTCCGAAATCTACTATGTAGGAAACAGTGTAGGTTCCTGCACCTTGACTGGGGTCAAAGGTTCCACTGGTAGCTGCTGCCCCTGACCATGTACCACCTGATGGGGTAGCAGATAGCTGTTGTACGCTCTGATTGGTTTGAAAAGGTCCAGCAGGATCGATACTTACGGATGGCGTTCCAGAACAGGGAGCCGAGCTATTTGTTGGACAACCCATAACCTGTACCTCTGCTATGTGTAAAGGCCCATTAGAGGCACTCAGTTGAATCCGAACATATCTTCCAGAAGCTGTAAGAGAGATATTCTCGCTTGCTCCTGCTTGGCCAGAGAAGAAGGTATGATCCACCTGAGGATCGTTGAGTAGCCCGGAAACACTTGCAGAATTACTGAAGGGTTGGTCTGAAACAAAGACATAAAAATCATTGAGTCTATCCAAGCAGCAGCTGGTCCGGTTGAAAATATTCACTTGTTGGATATCGGCTTGTTGGCCCAAGTCTACTTGCCACCAAGGATTGGCCTGGCTTTGGGTATGGGTTAAGGCTGCATTTGCCCCCCAAGGAGAGCCATTTCCATCCGTATTTCCATCGACTGCAATAGAAGCAACTCCATCCCCATAAGTAGAAGACTGAGAAGCACTTTGGTTGAGGGCAAGATTCGTAGGCGTGGAACACTCCCCTCCAGTTGGAGGATCTTCAACGGTGATAGAAAGGTCATCAAACTTAATACACCCATTGCCAAAGTCTACCGTGTAGCTTACTGTATAGGTTCCCGCACCCTGACTGGGGTCAAAAGTTCCATCTGTAGTTGCTGCCCCTGACCATGTACCTCCACTTGGGGTGGCAAAAAGTTGTTGTACACCCTGGTTGGATAAGAATGGCCCGGCAGCATTAATACTTACGGCTGCTGTTCCAGAACAGGGATCACCTGGCTCATTGACTGTAATATTGATATTTTCAGACTTGAGGCATCCATTGCCAAAGTCCACCGTGTAGCTTACTGTATAAGTTCCAGCACCTTGACTGGGGTCAAAGGTTCCATTGTTGGCTGCTGCCTCTGACCATGTACCACCTGATGGGGTAGCAGATAGCTGTTGTACGCCCTGATCAGTTAGAAAAGGTCCAGCAGGATCGATACTTATGGATGGCGTTCCAGAACAGGGATCCGAACTGTTTGCGGGACAGCCCATAATCTGTACCTCTGCTATGTGTAAAGGCCCATTAGAAGCACTCAGTTGAATCCTCACATACCTTCCAGAGGCTGTCAGAGAGATATTCTCGCTTGCTCCCGCTTGACCAGAGAAGAAGGTATGGCTTACTTGAGGATCATTGACTAAGGTGGTAAGGCTTGCAGAATTGCTGAAGGGTAGGTCAGAGACAAAGACATAAAACTCTTTAAGTCTGTCCAAACAGCAGCTGGTCCGGTTGAAAATATTCACTTGTTGGATTTCAGCTTGTTGGCCCAAGTCTACCTGCCACCAAGGATCAGCCTGGCTTTGGGTATGGGTTAAGGCTGCATTTGTTCCCCAGGGAGAACCGTTTCCATCGGTATTTCCATCGACTGCAATGGAGGCAACTCCATCTCCATAGGTAGAAGACTGAGAAGCACTTTGGTTGAGGGCAAGGTTCGTAGGCGTGGAACACTCCCCTCCAGTCGGAGGATTTTCAACAGTAATAGAAAGGTCATCAGACTTGAGGCATCCATTGCCAAAG
>JBCCTX010000362.1:0-7600 GCA_039197765.1 Bacteroidota bacterium | reverse complement strand
CTTTTGCCTGATCCACAGCATTTTGAACCGATTCTAGTCGAATATACTGGTTGTAATGGGGATTATAGTGAAAGCTGCAGTCCCCAATCGCGTATATATGGGCATCACTTGTGCGTGCGGTAGCGTCTACTTTAATCCCATCTTCAATTTCTAGGCCTGCTTGCTCCGCCAATTCAGTATTTACCAGTATACCCACTCCGACCACAACGATATCCGCCAAAAAAGAGCTTCCATCCGCGCAAATCACCTTACTCCCGTTCCCCAGGGGCTCTATCTTCGTTACAGTTTTCCCGGTACATATCTTTCCCCCATTTTCTTCGTGTAATCCCTGAAAATAGTCTGAAAGTTCAGGCGCTGTAATGCGAGCCATTAGGCGATCTTCTCGCTCTAAAACCGTTACTTCCACATCCAGTTTACGAAGAGAAGCGGCTACTTCGAGGCCAATATAGCCTCCTCCGATTACTACTACTCGTTTCTGAGGGCTATGTTGGAGTCTCTCCCGTATATGTAAGGCATCTGATGCCGTTCTCAAAAAGTAGAGGTTCGTAGAAGTTTCTATCCCTTCAATGGGGGGTACCAAAGCCCTTGCCCCTGTAGCAAGAATGAGTTTTTTGTAGGGAAGCAACTCTCCCCCCACTAGGCTAACCAATTGTTGCTTTCTATCGATCGCCTCTACTTTATATCCCAACTTCAAGGATATATTTTCTCCTGTATAGCTATCAGCCGGTTTTAAACAATACTTTTCTACAGGCTCTTTATTGGCTAAAAGGGCTTTTGAAAGGGGAGGACGATGATAAGGAAGCATGGGGTCTATATCTACAAGTGTAATTTCCCCCTCCCATCCTTCTTTTCTCAATGCAAAAGCAGCATTTACCCCAGCATGACTAGCACCAACAATTACACAAGTTCCAATTTTAGTCATTTTTCTCGATAGAAGATGTTACATACCTGCCACCCGCAATACAATTCCGTTTAGAGATTCATTGACCTGTAATTGACATGCCAAGCGGCTGTAGGCATCGGCATTATCGTCAAACTCCAGCATGTCTTTTTCTATTTCACTCGCTGCTGCCAATTTATCGAAAAACTCAGGAGCTACATGTACATGACAAGTGGCGCAGGAACAAACCCCTCCGCAGTCTCCGTCTATTCCTTTAATATTATGTGCAACGGCTAACTCCATCACTGAACCACTATCGCCCTCCGTAACAATCTTTTCGTCTTCTTGGGTAATAAATGTAATTTTTGCCATGGATACGCTCAATTTAGTGGGTTAAATATTACTTCTAAGGATTCGAATCCCACCTTCCGTTGGAATTCTCCCCATTGCTCAATTTTTTCTTCATGACTCAGAATGTCGATAGAGTCCACTTTTTTTGCCAAAACGGTTAACAGAATTTTCAGAATTTGCCGAGCATGAGTAGCTCCTAAGCATTTGTGGTGGCTAAAACCGAAGGCTACATGGGGGTTGATCTTGCGATCTAGAATCACCTCATTGGGATTTTCAAATACGGCAGCATCCCGGTTTGCCGCAGCCCAACACAAAGAAATGCGACTGTCTTCCTTTATGGAATGATTGCACACTTCTGCATCTTGGGTTACCACACGACCCATATGCGTTAGGGGAGAGAAATATCGGATCAATTCCTCTACTGCCTTTCCCATAATTTCGGGTTCCCGACGCAGTCGTTTGAGTGATTCGGGATTTGCTGCAAAGTAAGCTATGGAATTCGTGACTGCATTGATTACCGTATCCCTCCCCCCCGCAAAGGTTAATATCATGACCCCTTTGACTTCTTCTTTTGTTAGCGTTCTGTCTTCCACCTCTGAAGCAAGCAAAACGGAATACAAGTCTTTACCCGGACTTGCCTGTGCTTTGTCTATTTCGCGATCTATGTAATCGTAGAGGATATTTGCCTTGTCTGCGTCTAGTTCGGTCTCCTCACTTCGAAATACATGGGTTCCCCAAGAGATCCAGGTATCCGCTTCCGAATAAGGGATATTGAGTAGTAAGGTAAGTGCTCGGGATTGCAGCGGTAAGGAAAATTCACTTACGAGTTCTAATTTTCCTCTAGAAAGTGCCTCATCTATTGCCTGCTCTACTTGTTCTAATAGCTTTTGCTCATAATCTGCCTGCAGCGGTCGCCGAAACCATTCTTCGATAAGCGATCGGTAGGTTCTGTGCATAGGCGGATCAACTTCAAAGGGAATTTGACGCGTATCACGGATGTACACCTCCGAAGGGATGACGATTCGCCCTGGCTTGGCTCCTGATTGGAAAGTTTTCCAATTATGGGCACATTTCCGTACGTCTCTATGCCTAAGCAGCATCACCACAGGATCATCCTGGTCATTCATTTCCCCAAAGCCTTTATCCGTCCGGGCTTGTTCGAAGGGATCTGGCAGTTCACTTTCATTCATCTATTTAGATCTTTCCATAAAGATCCCTCATACTTTTTGCAAAATCTTATCCAATTTTACCCATTTAATATGCTATTTTGTCAAAAAACCTAATTTTTTCCCCAAAAAAAGACAGAATACAGAATAAATGAAGCCTATCCTGGAGCAAATCCCTTTGGGAAAACACAAGACCATTTCCGCTTTCACCTATGAAAAGAAAAACTTTGAGACTCCCTGGCATTTCCATCCCCAAAACGAGCTAACCTATATTGAAGAAAGTGTTGGAACAAAGTTTATCGGAGATTATGTAGGGGCCTATGCGCCGGGAGAGTTGGTTTTGCTTAGGTCCTACCTCCCCCACTGTTGGAAAAACCACTCACATTCCGACAAGCTTTCTCGCTCAACCGTTATTCAGTGGAATCCTGACATTATAATAGAATTACCCGAATTGCAGTCGGTATCCAATATGCTCAATAAGGCCTCACGCGGCCTTATTTTTTCCTCAGAGGATACAGAAACCTTGGCACCAGAAATTCTTAAACTTCCCTATTTTCATGAAGCGGAATTATATATTGAATTACTCAGGGTACTTGCTAAACTGGCAAGTTGTCCTTATGCTACCTTATCTGAACTCAGCTTTCAAGGAGACCTTCCGTTGGAATTCAATACGCGTATGACCAAGGTTCACGACTTTGTAGAAAAGCAATTCCATAGAAAAATTTATCTGAAGGAACTCGCAGCGTTAGTCAACCTGTCAGAACAATCCTTCTCTCGATTTTTCCGCAAGATGATGGGAAGACCGTTTTTTACCTTCCTCAACGAATATCGCATAAATATGGCTAGCAGAATGCTGATCGATACGGATAAGTCTATCATTGAAGTGGCTTATGCCTGTGGATATGATTCCCTTCCATTTTTCCATAAGCAATTCAAGAAGTTTCAGCAAGAAACTCCTTACACCTACAGAAAAAAGCATCGTATGTAGGCTTATTCAACGGATAGAAAATTCTGTACCTTTCTACCGCCAAGAGGCCTCAATTTCTTCTAGGGTCTTGTTCTTGGTTTCAGGTAAAAAGCGCCAGAGAATGGCGAGCCCAATTGCACCTGTAGCTGCATAAAATAGAAATATGTCCCTTGCCCCCATATTGGTAAGCTGCCAAGGGAAAAACTGTTGGACCAAGTAACTCACTACGCTTGTGACCAGGGCAAAGGCGGGAATAGCCACGGCACGAACACTAGTGGGGAATATCTCGGAAAATATGATCCACATGATCGGGCCTATAGAAAAATGAAAAGCCGCCACAAAACTTATGATTCCAAACAGGATCAGGGTGCTTGGTAGCTTAGCAGCTCTATTAAATAGAGTACCTTCCATTGCCTTTGCCTTTGAATCCCCTAAGTACTCCCGTAAAGCAGCTTTAAACTGCACATCAGAATCATATGAGATCCCCAACATGGCTTCTACGGCTTCTGTTTCTAAATTTTCGACCATTGCTACATCACTTTGATCCAAGGTATAGGAAGCATGGTGAAAGCCATAGGAACAAATTCCCAGGCTCAAAATTACCCATAATAACCCCCATAAAGTAAGGGGACGCCTTCCTACCTTATCAATCAGGGCAAGGGCCACTACGGTGAAAAATAGCCCTGCCAGCCCCACCCAAACTGCCTGTGCGAAGGCACTATCTGTACCTAAGCCCAATTGCTCAAATACAGTAGGAGCGTAGAATAGAACTGCATTGATTCCCGTAATTTGCTGAACGACCGCATAGGTTACTGCAACAACGATTGCCAGCCTAAAATTCCCGTTGAACAGCCGCTTGAACTGTTCTCCAAACGTAAGGTGAACAGATTCTTTGGAAAGACTCTCTTGCATATCCGCAAATGCCTCCTCCAACTGGTCCTTGGGAAAGATTTTGGCAAGGACAGCCTTTGCTTCCTTCTCCCTTCCTTTCAGCAAGAGCCACCTAGGACTACAGGGAATAAATAACAATAAGATAGACCAAAGGATTGCGGGAATCACTTCTGCCCCCAACATCCATCTCCAGGTATAGGTGTCAATTCCCCAACTTGATACCCAGGAAGCCTGGGACTGAGAGATCTGAAGGATGAGGTAGTTTATGAAATAGGCAGCAGATAAGCCTACCACGATATTGATCTGATTCATGGCTACCAACTTGCCTCGTTTGTCGGGAGGAGCTATTTCGCCAATGTACATCGAGGCTAAGGTAATGGATGTGAAAGCCAATCCCCCGAGAAATCGCGCTGCAATTAAGGCCTCATAAGAAGGAGCAAGTGCAGACGAAATAGCAGAGAATAAGTACAACCCCGCTATGAATTGTAAGGTTCGCTTTCGGCCCAATCTATCGGCAAGATATCCCACGAGTAAAAGGGCAAACAAAACCCCAAAACCAGAGGCACTGACCACTGTCCCTACCTGGAAGTCATTTAGGTCAAACTCGGAAGTTACAAAGCCTATTGTTCCTGAAATCAAGGCAGCATCTAAGCCAAAAACAAGGCCACCAAAAGCTACAACCGTAGCATAACGCAGTGCATTGGAATACATTCTTAATACTGGGTTTTTATATAAACGTAGCAGAAAATCCTTTTACTTACCGCTTCCCGAAGCTACAATATTTAAGAAACATTAATTGTCTGGAAAGCACAGGATTTAGGAGCTAGATAAAAACTATACAAAGCGCATCTTTAATCGTCAAAACAGGCCAGAATTCCACTTTTTTAGATTATATACAGGAAGTATAAATAATTCATAAGCCGGTAAAAAAGGGCTCGACCTCTTTTACCGGCTTATAACTTTTAGCAGGAATCTTTCTATAGTTTAGCTGTCCAATTTCAATACTGCATATTTTCCCTTATTCCATCCATGAACGAGTAGGTACAACTGCTTAGCCCCATTTTCTTCCACATAATGAGGCCAAACGTGATGAATATTAGTTAAAATAGGGATGTCCAAGTCACCTGGAACAATGGTTGAAACCAATTCTTTCCCTGTATGAGCATAAATTGGGGCAGATTTTTGCCCTTCTAATGCACGTAAGGCATTGAAGAAAAAGTGCTCAGATTTGTAGGAAACATTGCATACCAGGCTGCCTTCGGGAATATTTTTAAACATTTCGACAAAGCCTCCATCGGGTCGGAATTTCACCACTTGCCCAGCAGCTCGGTTGGCAACTAGGATATGGCCTTCATGTGCATAAATGCCATGTGCAGTCTGAAATTGTCCTGGGGCTGTACCTTTCCCTCCCCATGCAAGTTTCCCCCAATCCCAGGAACCGCCATTTTCTACAATTGTCAACACAAAATCTCCCTTGGAATAGCCGTGTGCTGCATAGATAGTGCCATCTAGATAGGTCACATCGGTTACACCAAAATTACTTTCTTTCGACTTGAAGAAATCATTGGCAGGGACGAAGTCAAATTCCACTCCCTTTGGCTTGAGAATATCACTTACGATCGTCCCATCTAAGTTGAGTACCAACACCCGCTTGCCTTCTTGGGCAACAGCCAAGTGTTTTTTCCCTTTATGAACGAAGAAGACGATTCCGTGAATATTATCTTTCAAGCGTTCATCCGTGCCTAACTTCGTCCAAGTTTTAAGGTCAGGACTAATGGAGCAAAGTCCATATCCGGGTATTCCCGTATAGATGATTCCTGTTTCTGGATCTTCATTAAACCCACCGTGCATTTTTTCTTCAAATTCCTTTGCATCATCTGGAAAGGCTGCAGTCATTTCCTGATCCCAAGAGAAGACAAAGTCTCCCTGTCCCGTCACCAATTTGAAAGGGTCTCCATCTTTCTGGGTTTCGTAGGTAGAGGCACTGTGATTGTGCACTGCATGGGGATGATCATGGCCATGAAAATGAGCAAGGTCATGAACATGTCCCATATCGGCTGGGCGTTCTCGGTGTGACATGAAGAAAATGGCAGCTAAGAGAATAGGTAAGGTCCATAATAGCCTGCGAGTAGATATGTCTTTCATTGGGGTGCGTATTTAATTTTCCAAGTAAGTGCTCAGCTTTCAATCTAAAAATAATTTCTGAAAGTACTTGCGCAAAATGATAAGTAACAAACCTTTGGATATTTTTTTCCAGTGAAGATGACCAACTGGATTCACATCCGAATCATTCCTATGACATCCCTTTTTTATCCATTTAGGCATTTAACCTTGGTTATGTAGCAATGGATGATTGTAGGTGTTATTGAAATATTATTCTTGTATGGACACGCAGCACACAAGAGCTCCCAACTATAAAGCTCCTTCTCTATGGGAAACCGGATCCAACTGGCAGTGGTTTGTATTGATTTGCCTTTTGTATGCCTACTCCACGTATATGCATCAAGCTTTTGTGATATCCGACGCCTTGTTCTACAACAGCTATGGAGAACAATTGGCTTTTGAACGAATTGAACAAATGCTGAATGTACAAGCCAAACTGAGTTGGGTCAGCTACGTCTTTATCCCCTTTTTTGTGGGTATTAAACTGCTTCTGGTAAGCCTCTGTCTTGTAGGGGGTAGTATTTGGGACAGCCTCAAGGTAGGCTTCCGAAGGATCTGGAGCATCGTACTTCGAGCTGAACTCATATTTGCCTTGGGCTCTGTCTGCACGGTATTATTCCTGACGTTCTTTGTAGAATTAAGTACTATAGAGGATCTACAGGGATTCCACCATTTTTCGTTAAAGGGACTTTTCCCCTTTGAAGACCTAAATGCGTGGTATCTCTATCCCTTACAAGTAGTCTCCCTATTTGAAATTTTGTACGTGATTTTCCTGGTTAAAGGAATGCAAGCCCTTAGTGGTAAAGGGGCCTATGTAATGTTGGAGCTGGTAGGGAAATCCTATGGACTGGGGCTCTTGATCTGGGTGCTCATGGTAATTTTCCTCAAACTCAATTTAGGCTTATGAAAAGGACCTATCGAAAGATTATCCCCATACTTCTGATAGGAATTATTGCTTGGATGGCCTGGCAGATACGAACCCAGGTTCGACAAAAGGCAACTATCGAAGCTGCTAGGGAGACACTTCCAGCCTTTGAATTTAGCACCTTGGCAGGTGAACCTTACACTCGCTCACACCTTCCCCATGGCAAAGCGCTAGTGATCATGCTAATCCATCCAGAATGCCCACACTGTCAATATGAAGCAAAAACCTTATATCAGAAAAGGGAGCTGCACTTACCT
>JBCCTX010000361.1:0-7644 GCA_039197765.1 Bacteroidota bacterium | reverse complement strand
TGCGCCGCAGCCTCCTTATACTTCTCTACATTGCCTGGTAGGCAATGCTTACGCCAAATTTCGATCAGTTGATGTTGAACCGCAGGGCTTTGTCTTACCCGCCAATAGGCATCTTTAGCGTGTTGGTGGGCCTGCTCCAGATTCACAATGGGGGCTGGATATGCTTCGCCAATCCGACAATGGTAAAAAACTTGCTCCATCTGGGTCATTTTCCAGGGTTCATAGATCTGAGGAGCGGGAACTTCTCTAAGTTCAGGAACCCATTTGCGAACAAATTCCCCAGAGGGGTCGTGGCGTTGAGATTGAGTAGTAGGATTGTAAATACGCAGGGTATGGTACCCGCTCATGCCTGCTTGCATTTGCCATTGGGCGTAGTGAATTCCGGGCTCAAAGTCCAAGAATAGTCGAGCGGTATAATCTGCTGCAGGCTGCCAAGGCTGCTGGAGGGTAAAGCACCAAAAGGTGGCTAACATGGCCCGCATACGAAAGTTCATAAAGCCGGTGGCAATGAGGCACCGCATGGAGGCATCCACCATGGGGTAGCCCGTATATCCGCTTGACCAAGCTTCGAAGATATCCTCATTCAACTCCCAGCGCAGGCAATCAAAGCCTGTATTGAGGTTTTCCCACTCAATGCGATATTCAGTCTCTAATTTTTGCATATAATGGCTACGCCACCAGAGGCGCTCATGGAAATGTCCTAGCATTTCTCCATGCGGAACCTGTTGCTGGTACCAGGAAACATACTGATGAATTTGTCGTGCACTGAGGTTCCCATATGCCAAATAAGGAGAAAGGCGGCTTCCACTCTTCCGACTAAATTCGGGTTTGGAAATATGGGGCGTGTAATTTTTTGCTCGTTCCGTCGTAAAGCTCTTCAAATAGCGCCAAGCATAGGTTTCTCCTCCAGGCTGGAAGTTCTTATCAGGCTGTGTGATAGATTCGGGAAACCCACATGCATCCAAGGTAGTTCCTTCCCACACAATCCATTTCCCCGTCGTATACTCCCCTTCTACCTGAGGTGCATTCATGTGCGTTTTCCAACGCTCCTCCCATCCTCCTCGATGCTTAAGGGCTCGACCCACCCCATCTTGCTGAAATTCAACAAGCTCAATTTCATGTTGTTCGCAAAACTTTTGGACCCAGCGATCGCGGTCAAAGGTCAACTTTACCCCAGTTTCCTGGTGTGCATATATAGTGCAAATCTGGTAGGTACCCCATAAAGTATTTAGCACCTCTCCTAATTCGGCATGGAAGACATTTACCCGTGCACCATAGACCTGAAGTTGCAAATTGAGTGACTGGATAGATTCATATACAAAGCGCCAATGCCTGGGAGCATACATCTTAGCGTTCAACAGTGAAGGTTCAAAGCAGTACAAAGGCAGGATGGGTAACCCTGCCTCTATCGCAGCCTGAAAAGGGGGATGATCTCTCAAGCGAAGGTCGCGTTTTAGCCATACCACATTACACTTCATATGTGTAAAACTTCACGAACTTGAGAAAGTTGGCAATTACTTTATCCAATCAAGACGAAAAATTATCCGTTTATTCGTCATACTTACAACGAAAACCAAAAATTGCTTAATTGTACCTATTAATAATCCCCTACCAAACAAACCAACTAGTGACTCCTAGCAAGGATTTACTACAAAATATATACAAGTACTCAACTCATTTTTAATGTAGTTAGTATAGCATACTAGCCTAGTTATACACACATTTATGGAACCATTATCCTATTCAAGGACAACCTTGTTAAAGCTTCTCCGGAAAGATTCCCATGGTATTTGGCAGTCTGTGAAATCCCTCTTCCACGGATTTGGCTCCAATGAAGCAGCCAAAACCCTTTTTGGTTCAGGAATGGTGACCCTTCCTGGCTTCATTAATGAAGATACCTGTAAAGCCCTAAACGAGCAGCTCAACGAAATAAAAACACAATACACGGATCCTGATGGCAATGTCGTGCATAAGATCCCTTCTATTAGCCAATTGATTCCACTTATCAAGGAAATTCCAGACCATGCTATCCAAGATCTCCTCCATACAGTCTCAGGAAAGCGCATTGAACGCTTTCAAAATCGGGCATGCTTCAGGAACGCAGATGACATCCAAACACCTTACCGAACCGGAAGACTTTCTCCAATGGTATTTACAGCCTATCTATTGGTCCGTGATATGAATGAGGAAGAGGCTCCTATTGCGCTTATACCCAAATCTCATAGATTTTCCTTCCGCCCCTACCTTCGGTGGATCATACATACCCTTAGAGGAACGCATAAAGCTGCTTTAGAGGTTATAGATCCTTCAAAAACGCTAAAACTCACTGGAAAGAAAGGGGACTTGATTTTATTGAACCAAAATACGTATCACACACAGCTTACTCCTCCTACTACTGAGTCTCTTTGTCACTTAGAATTTGAATACATGGTGATTACTCGTCTTAGCGATTTACATCAGGCGGCTCGGGAAAACTGGGCACAGATTACAGAGAATCCCTTTGGGCAGGCAGTTGGCTTGGAGCCTTCTTGAGGTAAGGAAATGCCTAGGGCCTTTATGGATTGTTTCATTGACACGGAATGACACTGACTTTGGGAGAAATATCGACTGCTAATAGACGCTGAAAAAACCCTGAAATGTCTATTCATCTCTTTTCTCCAAACGCTATTTTAAAAAAGCAAGTAGGTTTCCCATCAATCACCTCTTCTTTGTATTTCTCCATTCCTATCTGTAAGGCAACCCTGTGGGAAGCGGTATTGGCAAGGTCACAAGACGCCGTGAGGTAAAGAAATCCCAAGTCTTGGGCAGCATAGGTACAAAGCCGGTGGGCAGCTTCGGAGGCAAAGCCCTTTCCCCAATATTGGGGTAATAGTCCATATATCAGTTGGGGCTGGTCTTCTGCAAAAAAGATCCAGAGCCCTGCAAAGCCTAGTTTTATCCCTTTTTCACGTTCTAGGATCCACCAAAGGCCCCAGTTTCTCTCCTCAAAACAGTGGCGATTTTCCCTTAAAATATCTCCCACAGTTTCTAGTGAAATGATGGTATCATCCCACAAGTATTTTCGTACAAAAGGTTCTGTAAATATTAACCAAGTTTCTTCATTTTCCTCTTTGGCTATAGGAGCCAACTCTAGTCGCTCCGTAAACAGGTGTGGAAACCGACTCATCTCAAGACTTCTTGGTTGGAAGGGGTTCTTCTTCCCTTTCTTTTTCAGTTTTAGGAAAAACGAGGTGAGTGCTATTATAGGTAGAACCGAAGGTCTCAGCGGCGTTGAAGACCTGGGTTATGGCATCAATGGCTTGCTGCTTGGTCAGTTCTTGTAAGGGATGAATATATGCCACCCAGACGGTTCCTTCTGAAAGCGCATATCTCACATCTAATGCAGAGTGAAAATTCGCCTCCATACAGGCTTTGAGTTGATCCGGTTCTAGATCCTCTTCCATTGCCACGGGGGATATAATTCGCATGCGATTGGCATTTTCATCTGTTATGCACAGCATTTCCCTTCCTCCTGCAGTAAAATACCACTGGCCAGCTCCCCCAGAAATGGAGTCGCTCACCGTGTAGAGTATCTTCCCGAGGTTTTCGTTGTTCATCCCCTGGGCAAAAAGAGAGGTCAATACCCCGAAGGTCAAGAGGAAAAAGGCCGATACCTTGCGACTGTTCATAAGAAAAATGAGTTAGGCGGATAATCCGATTACATATTCTCATAAGTTAACGTATTTTGAGCCGAATTAGATACTATTTTTTTTAACCTGGGAGTTTGAATACATTCCATAAATATTTCAACCTTCTCATTTGGATTTGTTTCATCGCTTTGATGATAGGTCTACCGTTATCTAAAGGCATGGCAACTAGCGCCATGCTCTCCCTACTCGGGCTCTCCCTGATCAACTTGGCCATCACACGGGCTTCGCCTCTCCAAGTGATCCGAGATAATCTTCCTATACTGGGGTTAACAGTCCTTTACTGCTGCTATCTTTTCAGTTTGGCCTACTCGGAAAATTTATCTCTGGGACTTGCCTTTATTGAGCGAGAGATTCCCATTCTAATTATCCCTGTCATTTTTGCCCTCAACCGAAAAGTAGTTTCAGAAAGATTGATTGTCATGCTCACGATTTTTGTAGGAGTTTGCTGCTTCGCCTCCTTGGTAACTTTATTTTTTTACACCCTCCCCGAAAATGAAAGTATGGCATGGGTAGAGCGCTTAGCCTTTCTCAACGTTAAGCCGTACGTCCAGCTCAGTAAGCGGGAGGCATTTGGTGTATATAGCCCTTTTTTGGATAGGCTTCAGTTTAGCAACCTTCTTGCCTTAGGCGTACTCTGCTGTTTACATATCCGTATAAAGACCCAACAGGTTATCTTCTGGGGACTTGCCCTACTCTTGGTGCTCACCTCCGCAGTACTAGGGGGGAAGGGAGGACAATTAGGATTAATGGCAGGACTATTGACCTGGTTTTCTCTCAGCTTTTTTCGCACCATCTACCCCAAATGGAAAACCAGGTTTTCCCGATTCGCTGCCATATTGGGTTTCATGGGCCTTGTATTTGTACTAGGAGTAGGAGTACCTTATGGTTTGTATAAGAAGGTACCTGCGGTAAACCAACGATACAACCAGATGAAATGGGAGTTGGAAACCTACTACAGCGATCAATATCAGGAATTTGAGTATGTGCACTTCACCACGATACGCCGAATTCTCTCTTGGTCCCATACCTGGAAGCTTATTCGCTCTCATCCCATTTTAGGAGTGGGAGTAGGCGACTACAAGGACCGTATGGAAGCAATTTACGCCCAGTACAGTCCGGAATTTCCAGTGAATTCCCACAATCATTACCTTTTTGTTTGGGCAAACTGTGGAATCTGGGGCCTTTTACTCTTTTTGGGTAGTATACTGGTATGGGCTCGAAGCCTTGGTTCCATATCTACGCTTTCCTCGAACACTTTCCCACTAAGTCTACTAGCAGTATTTATGTCAATCATGCTATTTGATGCACTTATTTCTCAAGTAGATACCATGTCCTTTGGGATGTTCTTAGCAATAGGGGCTCTGAGCAAAACGGATACTTCTCAAGAATAAGAGATTGGATCAAAAAAATAGCCTGAGTCAGCTATATTTGTAGCATGATTCGAAATTTCTTTTGGCTCTCCCTAGTTGTTTGTACATGCTTATCCTGCCAAACCCAGGAAAATAGCAACGCTATTTCATATGATACATCTAATGCACTCTTTCAACTACAAAATCCTCGAGCTACCGGGGTCGATTTTGTAAACCAAGTGGAAGACCAAGATTCCTTTAACATCCTTTCCTACAGAAACTTCTACAATGGAGGAGGAGTAGCCATAGGAGACCTCAACAACGATGGCCTCCAGGATATTTATTTCACCTCTAATCTGGAATCCAATCGGCTTTATCTCAACCGCGGAGACTGGCAATTTGAAGAGGTTACGGATTCTGCTAAGGTAGGAGGAGCAAGGTCCTGGAGTACAGGGGTAAGCCTGGTCGATATTAATGCAGACGGTTGGCTGGACATATATGTGTGCAACTCCGGAGATATCCAGGGAGAAAGCAAGGAAAATGAGCTCTTCATCAACCAGAAGGATGGAACCTTTTGGGAGGAAGCGGCCAAATGGGGGTTGAATAATCCAGGCTTTTCCACCCATGCTTCCTTTTTTGATTATGATGGAGATGGGGACCTAGACTGCTATGTCCTGAACAACAGCTTCCGGAGTCCCAATCGCGTAGAATTGTACCAAAAAACCCGAGAAGAAGTTGACGAAGAGGGCGGAGATCGACTCTATCGCAATGAGGGCGACCACTTCGTAGATGTGACACAGGAAGCTGGCATATACTCCAGCGACATTGGATTCGGATTAGGCGTTTCTGTGAGCGATCTGAACCAAGACATGCTACCGGATATATATGTAGCCAATGACTTCTGGGAACGCGATTATCTATACATCAATCAGGGCGATGGAACCTTTTCGGAAGAATTGACTCAGCGTACAGACCGCATCTCTCTTTCGAGTATGGGCGCTGACTTGGCGGATCTCAACAACGATGGCTTTCCGGAAGTAGTCTGCACAGAGATGCTCCCAGGGGATAATATGCGATTGAAAACCATGGCCCAATTCAACCCTGTACATATTGAAAATCGGAAGTTCCTCGCGAGCTATCACCACCAATACATGCAGAATTCCCTTCAGGTAAATGATGGAATGGGGTATTTTACCGAACAAGCCAACTTATCTGGAATCGCTGCCACAGACTGGAGTTGGGGTGCATTGGCCTTTGACTTTCAACTAGATGGACTTAAGGATTTATTCATAAGCAATGGTATTCAACGAGATATTACCAACCTAGATATAGTGGATTTTTCTTCTTCATCTGAGGGAGCCAATAAAATAGTGGAAGGTACGATTGATCAGCTGATCAACCTATTCCCTTCAAGCCCTATGCCCAACTATGCCTTTGTCAACCAAGGAGGATTAGGATTCACCAATCTGGCAGATAGCTTAGGATTGGCTACAGCTTCCTTTAGCAATGGATCTGCTTATGGAGACCTGGACAATGACCAAGACCTGGATTTGGTTGTAAACAATGCCAATATGCCTGCCTTTCTCTATCAAAATCGCAGCAACGAACAGGTCGGGAACCACTACCTATCCATTACCTTAAAGGGACTTCAACAAAATCCGTTGGGTATCGGAGCAAAGGTGCAGATATATGCTTCTGGCAAGATGCAGGAACAGCAGCACTTTACCACCCGTGGCTTCCAGAGCTCTGTCGCCCCCGGATTGGTTTTTGGATTAGGGAAAAGGAACCTTGTAGACTCTATACGAGTTATATGGCCCGATAAAAAAGTCCAAGTCATTCCCAACATACCGGCTGATGAGGTATTGGAACTTGACTATAAAGACGCGGGGAGTTCTACCTCCACTCCTACCCAGGAGATCCCAGCGCTTTTTTCTGAGGTAACAGACCTGGTCCCTCCCCAAGCTATTCATGTGGAAAATACCTTTAATGATTTTGACCATGAGCGCCTACTCCCCCGAGGCCTTTCTACTGAGGGACCTAAAATCGTCCGAGGAGACGTAAATGGAGACGATCTGGAAGACTTTATCCTACTAGGTGCCACAGACGATCCCCACAAACTCTTTCTCCAAACGGGTTCAGGCAAGTTTCAATATAAGCAAGTATCAGCATTCGAAGCGGATAAAGCTTTTGAGGGAACCTGTGGATTGATCTGGGATCGAGATGGCGATGGAGATAATGATTTAATGGTAGGTCATGGAGGAAATGAGTTCAATAAAGGCTTTGCCTCCTATGCATTAAGGTATTATGAAAATGATGGACAGGGAAACTTTTTCCCCAGACCAGAGCTAGCTCCAAAAGGCGGAGGGAATTTTTCCGTCATTCGGGCTGCTGATGTAGACGAAGACGGAGACTTAGATTTGTTTGTCGGAGGCAGAGTTGTCCCAGGAAATTATGGTCTAATTCCTACCAGTTACCTACTAATTGATGAAGGTCCTTTAGGCTGGAGAGATGGAACTACCCAAGCGATAGGTACTTTGGGAATGGTTACAGATGCCTTATGGGATGATGTAAACGGAGATGCGCGGCCTGACCTTGTGGTAGTAGGT
>JBCCTX010000360.1:0-7646 GCA_039197765.1 Bacteroidota bacterium | reverse complement strand
TTTCCATGTCGTAAATGCGCGTTCGCAAGATTCGCATGGCCTTTTCCCGGTTTTTGATTTGGGATTTTTCGTCCTGCATTGAAACTACTACCCCTGTAGGAATATGGGTTAGTCTAACGGCTGAATAAGTCGTATTTACCGACTGTCCACCTGGCCCGGATGCGCAGAAGGTCTCGTCCTTGATATCCGATGGATTCAGTTCTACGTCGAAATCTTCTGCCTCCGGCATAATCGCAACCGTTGCTGCCGAAGTATGAATCCGTCCTTGAGATTCCGTAGCAGGTACGCGTTGTACGCGGTGGACCCCTGATTCAAACTTCAGGGTTCCATATACATCTTCCCCGGTGATATTAGCAATGGCTTCCTTGTAGCCTCCGGTCGTTCCTTCCGTGTAACTTGTAACCGTTAATTTCATGCCCTTTCTATCGCAGTACTTTTGGTACATCCTGAGTAAATCCCCTGCGAAGAGAGAGGCTTCATCTCCTCCTGTTCCCGCGCGAATCTCTAAGATAATATTCTTATGGTCTTCAGGGTCTTTGGGAATAAGAAGCAGTTTGATTTCTTCCTCTAGAGAAATAGCTTGAGGTTGTAATTCATCGAGTTCCTCTTGGGCCATTTCTCTCAGTTCCGAGTCGCTTTCCTCTTTTAATAGGGTTTTGTTGTTTGCAATGTTGCTGGTAACATTTCGATACTCCTGAGCTTTTTGAAAGATCCTATCTAGCTCTTTGTATTCGATGTTCAAAGCCTTGTATTTTTTCATATCGCTCATCACCTCAGGATCAATAATTTCTTGCTTTACTTCTTCAAATCGGTTTTCTATCTGCGCGAGTTTGTCTAATAAGTCCATATAGTTTATTCTACTTTATAGATTCTAATCCAGTCCTTGTCAAGTACATAGAGGTACTGGTGCCGAAAGGTAATATCCTTTATAGCGGTTGGAAAAATATGTGTACAGGAAAAATGAAACAAGGGATCGTATTCCACTAGGTGTAGGCGTGGGCCTTCCCAAAGAAACAAATGGTCTCGGTAGGAAGCCATCCCCCAAACGGTTTTAGGTAAACCTGTTGAAAATTTATGCTTAAACGTACCGAATGCATCGTAACAGTATATATGGGAATTTGAGCTATCAAATACAAATATATCATTCTTATTGTTTATGGTAAGATAGGTGGGAGAAAATAGCGTCCCTGTTCCATAATCTGTTCCTCCAAATGATTGAAGGTAATTTCCTTTGGAAGTAAAATGATAGATTTTATTGTCCCACTGGTTGATTAGGTAAATTTCTCCGAGTGAGTTTACGAGGAAATTGCTGGGTAGGAGGGGAGCAGGTACTTCCTGAACCTGCTGTTGAGAAGTTTCCTGGGAGAAATTTATTTGCCCCAATCGCTCTAAGTCTTTTCCCCAGGTTAATAAGGATCGGCTCGCTTCATCTAGAATAAAAACTTTCTGATACGTATTTACTTGGAAGCTTTTGGGTTCGAGGAAAGATTCTCCTGGAAGGGCGGAAGGACCTCCTATTTGAAAAGTAGAATCGTAGGATGAGCGCTTTAGTAATTTGACCAGGCTTTGTCTAGTTTGAGACAAAAGATAAAGGTTACCCTGCGTGTCTGAATCAATGTGATCATATGTAACTGGAAGGGCAATGCTATCAATAATTTGAATGCTTAGGGCTTCACAAGGTTTTTGTCCCTGTACCTTTAGGCCCCAAAACAGGCTGATACTACCTACTAGAGCTCTGAGAAAGAACTCTTTCAGATAAGGGGTAGGTAGTAAGGGTAATTTCACTTGGGGATATCTTTAGGTAAGAAAAAAAATTGATCCAGTCTCCTAAAAAGTAACAAGTTGCCCTGTCTTGAATCGGGAATTTCCTTAAAATATGTCGATGCCCATAAACGAAATGGGAAATATCAGGTTCTGTTTGCAATAATTCCTTGGAATGTATGAGTAGGTACTCTTTTTCTCCTAAAAACTCATTCGCTGGATAGGGGGATACAGTGCGCTGGTGCTTTCGACTCATCCCAGAAATTCCCAAAGCAAGGCCGATTCCCCAATCGGGATGAAGGAGAGAGAACAGCCATTTACTAATGGGATGAGTGATCACCCGTTTCATAAACTTATATCCATGATCTCCTGGACCTAGGCCGTCTCCATGTGCAAGGTAAAAAGAATGGGAAAAGAAATCACGCCTGAGCGGTTTATGATGGATTATCGCACCAATCTCTTGAATGAGATAGTCTTTATACCAAAGGTCGTGGTTTCCACTAAAAATATGAATGGGAATTCCTTTGTCGGAGAGCTCTGCGAGCTTTCCCAATATTCTCACAAAGCCTTTGGGAATAGCTCGCTTATATTCAAACCAGAAGTCAAAAATATCCCCTAACAGGTAGAGTTCTTGAATGTCGTTTTCGGCTTCTCTTAAAAATTGGACAAAATGCTTCTCTCTTTTCAGACTCTCCTCGTGATTGGGAGCCCCCAGATGCAAGTCTGAAACTATATAAATGCTTTTCTCAGCAATCAATTATTGTCCTCGATTTCTATATTTTTCACCTCAGGAGATGTTGCCCCTTCATTCCCCTCTGACTCTGAGTGTCCATTGGAGGATGAGGGAGATGAAGATGAGCCATTATCGTGGCCGTTAGACTCTTCTTCGGCAGCGTCCAGATAGGAATGTTCTTTGAAAGGCCTTTTTCCAATCAGTTCATTTAGATCTTCCTTGAAGAGAACTTCTTTTTCCAGCAGCTGTTGGGCTACTTTTTCCAATTCTCCTTTTCTCTCCTTTAGTAAGTTAAGTGTTCTTTCGTAAGCAAAATCCAAGATCTTCTTTACTTCCTCATCTATTATCTGAGCGGTGGCTTCAGAATACATTTTGTTGAAGTTGTACTCGGATTCATCTCGGAAAGAAACCTGACCAATTTTAGGATTCATTCCGTAGATGGTTACCATTGAGTAAGCAGTTTTGGTAATGCGCTCCAGGTCATTTTGTGCTCCGGTAGATACTTCTCCGAATATGAGCTCTTCTGCTGCACGTCCACCAAGGGTCATGCAAATGGTATCCATTAACTGATTTTCAGTATATAAATACTGTTCCTTTGGCATATACTGCGCATAGCCCAATGCAGCAATTCCCCTAGGTACGATGGAGACTTTTACAAGGGGGTCTGCGTGTTCCAGAAACCAGCCTGTAATCGCATGGCCAGCTTCGTGATAGGCAACAATCTTTTTCTCCTCGGGAGATATGATTTTACTTTTCTTTTCCAGACCTCCAATCACCCGGTCTATCGCGTCTTGGAAGTCATCCATACCCACTGCCTTTTTGTTTTTCCTTGCAGCTATAAGGGCTGCTTCATTACACACATTCATAATGTCTGCCCCCACAAACCCAGGGGTTTGGGCAGCGAGCTTGTGTACGCCTACTTCGTCAGCAACGGTAAGTTTCTTTAGGTGAACGCGGAAGATTGCTTCTCTTCCTTTTATGTCAGGTCTATCTACAGCGATTTGCCTGTCAAATCTTCCTGCTCGAAGTAGGGCAGGGTCTAAAACGTCAGGTCTGTTGGTAGCGGCCATAATGATTACGCCTGTATCGGAGCCAAAACCATCCATCTCTACCAATAGCTGGTTCAACGTGTTTTCCCTTTCGTCATTTCCTCCCGTAACATTGATTCTTCCTCTACTCCGCCCGACGGCATCGATCTCATCTATGAATATGATACAAGGTGCTTTTTCCTTTGCCTGCTTGAATAGGTCGCGAACACGTGCGGCACCAACTCCAACAAACATTTCGACGAAGTCTGAACCACTTAGTGAAAAGAAAGGAACCTTTGCTTCGCCTGCAACGGCCTTTGCCAATAGGGTTTTTCCTGTTCCGGGAGGGCCTACAAGCAATACGCCTTTAGGAATATGACCTCCTAAGCGGGTAAATTTCTGAGGATTTTTCAGAAACTCCACAACCTCTTGAACTTCTTCCTTGGCTTCATCTAGCCCTGCGACATCATTAAAGGTTACGTTAACCTTATTTTCTTTATCATAAAGGCTGGCACGGCTTTTTCCAATATTAAATATCTGGCCACCAGGCCCGCTTGCACCTACTCTTCGCATGAAGAAAAACCAAAGAGCTACAAGTAGCGCAATGGGGATGAGTATATTGATGAAATAGGTATAATCCGTCTCCTCATCGAATTCCAATTTGATCTTATTTTCTGGAGGCTGTTCTTCGTTGTAGGCTTTTGTAAGGGTGAAAACTTGTTCACTGACAAAATCTCCTCCGCCTTTGTTGAAATAATAATGGGGACCTGATGGGGGCAACTCCTTCCCTGCATCCCGAACAGCTGTTTTTCCATCTTCGTTTAGGTAAACATCTATTCTACTGTTGTTTACGATGCGCACGCGTGATACGTGTTCATCGGTTACCAGTCTCTCAAACTCATTGATATCAATGATCTTGCGCCCCTGGTTTTGATTAATAGTAATGTATGCAATGACAAATAGTCCAAGAATCGCTGCATATATCCAGTAGATACTGTTGCTATTTCCTCTTGGCCCCTTCTTGCCATTATTGTTGTTGAAATCCGTCATGTTCTTATTCTAGTGATAAGGTTTCCAGTAATTAAGAAAACTTTAGAATGGAACCCTTAAAGAAACTTTTTTGTTATCCTAAGAGGCCAAACTCCGCTAAAACTATGCCTCACTAAATATACTGCCAAATTTTCCTAAAAACCTAAGAATTACCCGTCAAACTTTCCTGTAAAAATGGAAACAGGCAGTTAGCTATACGTAACTGCCTATTAAAAGATTAGTTTACAAACCAGATAAATTTCCGGTCATTAATAATACTTAGTATCCAGGATTTTGCGCCAAATTTACATTTGCATCTAATTCCCTTTGGGGAATAGGATATACCAAGGCGTCAGAATCAAAACTAAAATCTCCAATTTGCTTTCGGGTGCGTTTGGAATCTCGATAAAGATGTCCTTCAAACATCAGTTCTAGCTTGCGCTCAGCCAAAATCGCATCCTTTGTCAGACTTCCTGCATCGACTGGGCCTAATCCTGCTCTGGCGCGAATCACATTGATATCCTCAGCTGCCCCGCCAGCATCTCCTGTTTCTAATCGAGCTTCAGCTCGAGTGAGGTACATTTCAGCGAGCCGAATCACGTTAATGTTCCCATCCTGAGAAGAATTTGGTACCCATTTCCCAGTTCTAGGAATGCCCAAATCATCCGTGTAAAACAGGTCTCTCCGCGCGTCTCCCTCTTCATATTCGGCAAGGTGAGTTTCTGTGATGTCTATATCTCCTCGTCCTCCTCTTTCTTGTGCTGAGTAAAAGGTAATGAAATCATTTACTCCGTCTTGAGCAGTAACCTCGATGGCGAATATGTCTTCACTCGTATTGCCAGATTGGTTAAAGGCATCTGCATAATTGGCTACCAATTCAAAGCCTCCCATTTCGATTACCCGGCTTGCTTCATTCAAGGCCTCCGCAAAATTTTCTTGCATGAGGTAGACGCGAGAGAGTAAGGCACTTGCAGCATAAGTTGTTGCCAGTCCATTATTTGTCTCGGGAAGCTTAGCTTTGGCATCATTTAAATCGGCCAAAATTTGGGTGTAGATTTCTCCGACTGTGTTTCGAGCAACATTGCTGCTTTCGTCAATTCCACGTGTAGGAGTCAGAACCAAAGGTACCGATAGGTTAGCGCTAGGATCTCCATCTATCCAGGTTTTGCCAAATAGGTTGACCAAGTCAAAGTAGACGGCAGCGCGAATAAACTTAGCAGCTCCTTCTATCTCATCAACTTCTGAGGGATCCAATACACTCAGCCCTTCCAGTACATTGTTGGCACGATTGATCGTTTCGTAACCCTCTGTCCAAAACCTTTCGACATCTGCATTTTGTATAAGGATCTCCTTGAAGAAAATTTGTTCAGGTTCTTCAAAGGTCCCCGCCCAAATCTGCTCTCCATTATCGGCAAATAATTCAGAAAGGTGTTGTCCACCTCCCCAAACATCATTGTCTGCCAAGCCATCATACGCACCGATCAAGGCAGCCCTGACATTCTGAGCAGTAGATAAGGCAGTGGATTCATCGATGGATTGCTGGGGTTGAATATCCAATTGTTCATCACAGGCCACAAATTGGAATCCTGCCACCAGGAGTAAAATACTGTATAGGTTTATATTTTTAATTTTCATTGTGTTTCAGTTAAGAATGAGGATAATTAGAATCCCAGATTAACTCCAAAAATAATAGTCCGAGCCTGTGGTGCAGAGTAAAAGTCAGAACCTAGTCCAATGTTTCCAGCTGTAAAGTCTGCATTCACTTCTGGATCCCATCCCTCATAGTCTGTGAAAGTTGCTAAATTCTGTCCGGTTGCATAAATACGAATCCTGTCAATTCGAAACTGCTTAGTAAGTACTTGTGGTAAGGTATAAGCGAGGGTTACCGTTTTTAGGCGTAGGTAGGAGCCGTCTTCAATGAAGCGGGAAGATTCTGTAGAACCCTCTAGGAATCGCAATTGGGGGATATCCGTTTGATCTCCAGGTTGCTGCCAGCGATCTAGGACTCTTGCATCCTGATTGTCAAACCATCCAAAGCCGTCCAACTGGAATACACCTCCTGCATTATACACCTCATTTCCATAAACCCCTTGGAGAAAGATATTTAGCTCAATTCCCTTCCAAGAGAAGTTATTATTCATTCCATAAATGAAATCAGGGTTGGGATCTCCAATGACTACGCGCTCGGCATCGTTGACGTTATTAGTTGTCCCTCTATCTACTCCTCCTCCGGGAAGTTCCGTATTAAGGAAATACAAGGCATCCCCATTTTCAGGATCAACTCCTGCATACTCTGGGGCAAAGAAAACGCCGATAGGTTCTCCTTCAACCGCTCTATTAATAAAGCCTCCTTCAATGACCTGACCTTGTAGGTTTGTTATTTCATTGGTATTTCGAGCAAAATTTATACTCGTATTCCAAGAAAATTCTCCTTGAAGATTTCTAGCGTTAACGACCACTTCCACCCCTTGGTTTTCCAACTCTCCCACATTTCTGGTTTGTGTAAGGAATCCTGTAGTACCAGGAACATTTACATCCAGCAATAGGTCAGTTGTGTTCTTCTGGTAGTAGTCTATTTCTCCAGAAATTCTTCCTTCTAGTACTGCCCAGTCTAATCCGATGTCCAGCTGCTCTGTATTTTCCCACTGTAGATCAGGATTAGGTGATTGAGTAGGAGAAATTCCTGGTAGATTAGCATAACCTGCTGCTCCGTCCCATAAACCTCTAGAGGGGAAGTTATCTGTAGGAGTATTACCCGTGATTCCATAGCTACCCCGTAATTTTAAAAAGCTGAAAATATTTTGGTCCCTCATGAAGGGTTCTTCACTTACTACCCAACCCACAGATCCGGCTGGAAAGAATCCATACCGCTGATCTTCTCCAAAGCGAGAGTCTCCATCAATACGCGCTGACAAAGAAACCAAATACTTATTCATAAATCCGTAGTTGGCTCTAGCAAAATAGGAAACAATACTGAAGCCGGTTCCTGTAGAAGTTCCTTCACTGATTTCTGCAGCACTGGCTAATTTTCGGAAGGTATCATTGGGAAAGTTCCTTCCTTCCAATTGAGCAAAGCGATTGTCTGTCTCTTGGTA
>JBCCTX010000359.1:0-7653 GCA_039197765.1 Bacteroidota bacterium | reverse complement strand
GTTTTAATTCAACCGCAGAGACCCAGGAGAAACTTAAAGAGAAAAAGGAGGAGGGGGATTACGATAACTAGATTTTTCTGTACATGACAAAACTACATCAAGACGATTTTCAGTCTATTATTGAGCTATTTTTCATCCCCCACCCCCCCTTCTCCAAAGTAAAATCCCATCGCTGTAAGGGGGTATTCGGGAATATTTATTTTTTGTCATGTACAGAGACTAGATTTAAAAAATCTGAAAATTCAAAAAAATCTCTGAGTACCTCCTTTTATCCTCCTTATCTCTGTGGTAAAAAACGATTGAGATAAAAACCCTTGGGTTACCCATCTATCATAAGTACTTCATTTGATGAATACTATCTTCAGAATATTCAAAAACAGTCAGTTTAAAGCATATTTTGCTGCTAAAACTCTGTGCAACTCATTCCCTTCTCCTGTCCTCTGTGGTAAAATAATATTGCATAAAGAATATATTCCTTATGTAGAAGACATGATAGGTCATAGCCTTCAAGGGGGAATCCAAGAGGACCCTTTCCTCAATTCTTTTCAGCGTCTCTTAGCTTTTAGCTAAGTCCCCCACCGTCAGCGTCTTCCGTGTCAAAAAAAAGGCCAATAATCGGATAATCCACGTATAACGGTATTCCAGCTTTACTTCAGGGAGGAACATAACCGACCAATCCTCACTCATCCCGCAACGCCTCCACCGGATGCATATTCGCCACCTTCCACACATGTTGCAAGACAATGATCAAGGCAATACTCAAAGCAATCCCCGCTCCCAGCAGGAAGTTCAAGGGGGATATGTTGATGCGATAAGCGAAGTCCTGTAGCCAATCGGAAATGATTAGGTAGGCAATCGGAACAGCTAACAAAGCCCCTCCAAATAAGGGCAAGGAGAATTTACCTGTGAAGTATTGAATCAATTGGCTCACCGTAGCGCCCAAGATTTTCCGAATTCCAATTTCCTTGGTTCGCTGATAGGTCATATAAGCCATTAAGCCAAACAGTCCCATCAAAGCTATCCCGATGGCAAGAAAAGAAAGAATGCTCGCCAAAATAGACCTTTGTTCTACCCAACGGTACTGTTGCTCATACTCATCATCCACGAAGAAGGTCTCGTAGGGGAAGCCAGGGTCCATGGTCTGCAGTTCCTGGTTGACAAAAGCCATGACGGGCTCCAGATTTCCTGGCTGAATTTTTAGGGAAATAAATCGATGCCAATTCCACCAACTTTTATCTTGGATATCTCCCAGAATGTAGACTAAGGGTTTTATGGGTTGGTCCAGGGACATAAAATGGAAGTCCTTTACGATTCCCATGACCTCATAGGTCTCCCCAATGAAATCTAAGGGTTTGCCAATGGCTTCTTCCCACCCAATAGCCTCTACAAAGGCTTCATTTACCAAAATCTGAGGGCGGGCTTGGCCCCCTAGAGAGTCGGCAAATGATTTTCCCTCCAATACAGTCAAATCAAATAGATGAGGGAAGTTTTCATCTACTACCCCAAAATGCAGGTGGAACTGTTCCCCCGTCTCTTCAGACTCCATCATATTTCCCCACATGTAATTGTGGTAGGGGACAAACATAGAGGAACTCACATGGGAAATTTGGGCATGAGAGGCTAGACGTGCCTTTAAGGTAGGGATATACTGCAAGATTCTATCGGGCTGTTCAAATTGTGTGGGATCGACCTGTACAGAATAGATTTGCTCTGTATCTATATTCAACTCCTTTTGACGCATGTAACTGAGCTGTTGGTAGACAAACAGCGCCCCAATCAACAATACTACGGATACGCCAAATTGCAGGAGAACCAGTCCATTTTGAAATACTTCTCCCTTAGGGTCGCGGGGAAGTTTCCCTTTCAAGGAATGGGGAATAGAGATTCGCGGCAAATACCAGGCAGGATACAGTCCCGTAAAGATTCCCAATACTAGGCAAACTCCTACCATAATGCCATATTGGTAGAATGGAATGGGAATCTCATTTAAGCCAGGCAGATTCATCAGCTCCGAAAAGGCAGGAAAAAGAATATCTGCCAATAGAAATCCTAAAATACTTCCCAGAAAACTCAAAACGATGGACTCATTTATTAGTTGCCTACGCAAGCCAGACTTTGAGGCGCCTAGCGTCTTCATCACCCCAAGCCCTTTTAGTCTGGTATAAGCCCCTGCGGTTAGTAGGTTGGATACATTAATCGCAGCAATCAGCAGGACGAGGATCCCAATCCAGCTAATGATTTTAAGCTGTTTGGAAAAGGCAGGATCCTGGGTCCTATATTGGGCAAGGGGTAAGAGGCTAAAAGAGGTTTCGGCATAATATTCTCCTGCGTGTTTCACCACCAATTCTGTGATTTTCTGCCCCAAATCCTTTAGATCGCTTTGGGGATCTAACTTGACCAATATTGGCGTGCTAGTTGCGTGCCAGTTGACCATGGCGGAATCTTGCATCTCGCGCAAGGCATGACTCAGGATAAAATCTCCTTGGAAAGAAGTCTGCTGGGGAAAGTCCGGGATGATTCCCGAAACGAGAAAATGCTCATAGTCTATTTCTAAAGATTGGTTCAAAGGATTATCATCAGGGAAATACTTCTCTGCCAGGGACTGGGTGAGTACCACCTTATGGGTTTGATCCAAACAGGTTTGGACATCTCCCTGGATTAATTCAATTCCCAGAATATCAAAGAATGTGCTGTCCACGTACATCCCTGTTTCCCGAAATCGCTCTATACCAGAAGTGAAATCCATTTCCAACTGGTTGTAAAGCCGAGTTCCCCCTTGAACTTCCGGGAATTGCTCCTCCATGGTAGGCCATAGCCTCGAACGCGTGAAATACCAGGTATCCTCCACGCCTGCGGGCTTCTCCCCTACTAAATATAGGTCTTGATAGGACTGAATGTGCTGATCATAGGTATACTCGTATTGCACGTAGTATAGGATCAACCATGCCGCTGCAAAAGCGACACTGAGGCCTACAAGCATAATACTGGTAACTAAGGGCTTACTGCGCCAGGATCGGAAAGTAATGCGAAGAGATTGGAACATGGGAAGTTGGAGTTAGGTGTTTTAGTTAATGGTCGGTAGTCGGTGGTAGAAGTGATATTCGGTTAATACTCAAGTGCTACTACGGACTACCAAACTACGGACTAACTCTAAACTAAACTCGTGCCAAGTCCCAAAATAGGCCATTTCATTCAAAATAAGACGTTTTTATATAAATCTCCTCCGAACTTATCCCCTCAATACCGCTCACCACTGCCCGATTTCGGACAGTAGCTTGCCTTAGAAAATTAATCTCTGTAAACTAGCAAGAAAGCTACTTCTCGATAGTTCTTTTTAACTAAAGGTAAGCGGCAAAGAGTGGAAGCGGATTGTTCATAAACCATAAGAACCGCGGACTGTTATCTATCGACTATTTAACCCCTTTCTCCTATGCCAAAATCTGGAAAAATCCTCATAGTCGACGATGACGAAGACGTCCTGAAAGCGGCAAGGCTATTTTTGAAACAGCATTTCCTAGAAGTTGTCATAGAGTCCAATCCTGAACGTATTCCCAACCATTTGCAGGTGGAAGACTTTGATGTCATTTTATTGGATATGAATTTCATTGAAGACATGAGCAGTGGCTTGGAGGGTTTGGCTTGGTTGGATAAAATCCTGGATATTGATCCGGCAGCTGCTGTTGTAATGATTACGGCCTATGGAGGAGTAGAGCTTGCGGTAAAAGCCATAAAAGAAGGAGCGGTCGACTTTATTGTTAAGCCTTGGGAGAACGAAAAATTGCTTGCAACTGTGATGTCCGCAAGTAAGATAAAGGCTTCTCGAAGAAAAATTCACCGACTCCAAAACCAGCAGCAAATTCTGCAACGCGACCTCAATGCCCAATTTCCTTCCATGATTGGCACGAGCCTTCCTATGCAGAAAGTCTACGAAACCATAGAATTGGTGGCAGAGACAGATGCCCATGTGTTGATCTTGGGGGAAAATGGAACGGGAAAAGAACTCGTAGCCCGCGCCATTCACCAACAATCCCAAAGAAAAGAGGAAATTTTTGTAAAAGTGGACCTGGGCGCAATTAGTGAAACGCTGTTTGAAAGTGAACTATTTGGACACGTAAAAGGGGCATTCACCGATGCAAAAAGCAATCGTATCGGTAGGTTTGAGGCAGCATCCAGCGGCACTCTGTTTTTGGATGAAATTGGAAACCTATCCCTTCCTATGCAAGCCAAACTTCTGACCGCTATTCAATCCAAGCAAATCACGCGGATTGGCTCCAATACCCCTCTATCAACAGATGTGCGATTGATTTGCGCAACCAATATGCCTGTATATAAAATGGTTGGGGAGAAAACCTTCCGCCAAGATCTTTTATACAGGATTAATACCATTGAGATCCAATTACCCCCATTGAGGGAAAGAACGGAGGATATTCCATTGCTTGCTTCCTACTTTTTGGAAGAATTTTCGAAAAAATATGGACGGAACCTTAGAAAACTCCAACCTGCACTCATCAAACGCATGCAAAAATATAGCTGGCCGGGAAACGTACGAGAACTCCAACACGCCATTGAACGAGCAGTCATTTTAAGCAAAGGATCAGAATTATCTACAGAAAACATCCTGCTTCAGAATCGCCTATCAGGTGGCTCAGGCAAAGGGCTAAACTTGGAGGGACTGAGCCTTGAAGAGGCCGAAAAAACCCTCATTCGAAAAGCCCTGGAAAAGCACCACGGAAATATCAGCCATGCAGCAGAAGAACTAGGAATTACCCGATCTTCCTTATATCGAAGGCTGGAAAAGCACGATCTTTAAGGAAAAAAAGATTTTTTCCTCGTTATTCTCCCTTCGCTTCCTCCCATTTCTCAACGATCCTTCCTTCTACATAGCCAAACCAAGAATCTAGGAGTTTTCCCTTGGAATCAAACAGAAAATAAGAGGGAGTTCCATTAATTTTGTATTGGGCCGTGACAAGCCCATTATCTCCTTCCCCATCCCAGAGATGAACCCAAGGCATTTCCCCTTTGTTGCGCTCCATCCGGCTTAAGCCCTCTTTCCAGGCTTTTTCTCGTGTTTCCATTCCAAAGGATACAATTCGAAGTTCACTGTTGGCCGATTGGTGTAAGTCCCTCATTTCTGGGATTGCCATGACACAAGGACCACAGCTTGCAGAGCCAAATTCGAGTAAAAGGTAGCGATCGTTCAATTGAGAGAGCCGTTGAGAATTACCCTCCTGGTCGATAGCCATAAAATCAATCAACGTATCCTGGATGGTTGGTACGTGCTCCTTACGCACCTCTAGCATACTCCCCAATCTTTTTGCAAAATCGTATGCTTGCTGGGCTACAGGAATTACGTCGTATAAAGCCTGGATGGTATCTATCGAAGCTTGACCCTTGTAGGCCAACCAGTACAAATCCTGAATTGCGGGAGGGGTATGAATATACTCTTCGATAATTTTCAGACGCTCAGGAAGTTGGCCTTCAACAGCTTTTAATTTTTGATCAATATCCTCCAAGGGAGAACCTGTAACGTGGATATCTGACAACTGAGCATAATCTCCTTCGACCTCAATGGTAGAGGAATTTGTTACCCAGATATTTCTATAGCTGCTAAAGTCAGGCTTGGCAAGAATAATCTTTTGAGGACTTTCCTCTAATAAATAGGTATGGGAAAACTTTCCATTGAGGATCAGTAAGGTATCTTTTAGAGAGCCAACGTTTCCCGTTGTAGTAAAAAAGTGTAGGTAAGCTGTATCTGGCACATTCTCAAAAGTGCCCGATAATCTTAGGCTATCTTGTTGGGAGAAAACTACACTAGAGGAAAATATACCGAAAAAGAAAAGGGAAAATAGTGGTTTCATGGGAGGTAGGAGTTACGTTTTGGGAATCAACTTATAGTTACAAATTATGGAGATCTTATCCAAGTTTATACCATAGTTATCTTAGCTGATTTCCCAACCTGTTCCCTTTTCTTTGAACGCAAAATTAGGGATCGATGGGGTTTAAAGAAACTATACGGTAATTAATGCCGACTCCTAAATTTGAATAAAAATATCCATCATCAAACATAGACTTGAGCTGGAATCCATAGATTAGGTCTAGAAGTAATTTTTCCCTTACATCTAATCCGATCTTCACGCGGGGAAAAACATCCAACTTTTCATCACTGATACTAAAGAGTGAATTTCCTACCCTACTCCTTGAATTGTACTCTTCAGCTATGGAAGTGGAAACAGAAAACCCTATACCCACATAGGGAGCTATATGTGAGTGACTAAGCTTGCGACGATACCAAATATTTGCCTGGATTGTCATAAGTTGAAAGTCAAAAGGTGTGTTGTCCCCTCCCTCACCTTTATGGCTTACTTGGTGAAGCAATAACTCGAACTGTGTATGGTCTTTTCCAAGGTTACGCTTTCCTTGGAGATTGATGCCTACCCCTGCCATGAATCCAGGGCCAAATTCATAATTCATATCTGCATATTCAGGGAGATATCTAGGGAGAATACTCCTGTCTTCAAAATAATTCTGAAGGTTAAACCCTACCCTAGAGGAGGAGACTCCTACAATTCCAAAAATACCTCTGGAGACTTGGTTTTCTTTCTTGATATAATCGCTTTCATTTTGCCCAAAGCAGCTATTATACTTGGAAAGAATTTTACCAAGGCTCTTAGCTGAATAGTTTAGATCCTTGAACGCTTTCTTCGAAAGAGTTGAGCAATCACCCGTAATGTCTAATAATTGATTCCTAAAGGAAAAATCTTCTACAATGGAATTGGACAATGCCGATTGATCTATTCCTTTCGGAACCAAAAAGATCCTGTAAATCAGTTCGAGGACTTCCCCAGTACCTTTCTGAACAAAAAAATGTACTTTTGGGCTTTCTTGAAGCTCATACAGATTTATTTGACCCGCTAACAGTACTCTGAGAAATACACTTCTTTTTTCAAACTTCGGCCCCTCTTTGATAGATATGGCCTTATCTCCAACTGGAGTAATATCTACCAATAAACTATCCGAAATATACAAATCCTTGGATCCTCCAATTAATCCAAAACCTTTGATATCACTTGCAGTAAAGGCTGTACTTCGCCCACGACTGTCTCGAAATTTGATCTCATTAGGATTATTTTTCCATTCCCGATAATCAATTTCTCCTTGTAAAGTGTCTTCTGCTAGCGTCAGAATAAAGCCTGGGACAAAATTCTCTTGAGCTAAGGTAAATCTGGCAGTGAAAAAGAAAAGTATTGCAAAAAGTATAGGGTGCTTCATTTAATACTGTAAGATTAAATATTGGGGAAAATTGAAATAGAATCGCCAAGATTACTTAGAATTCTACAATAGGATCTAACGGCAATTCCAAGGGATTATTTTCCTCAATACGCAACAAAATTCCGTTATTATAAATTTCTCTCTATTTTGATGTTCTACTACAATTCTATGAACACTTTCCGAATAAATATTGCCATTAGAGTACTCCTGATAGGCCTTTCAACCATGATCTTCGTCTACTTAGTTTTTCAAATGAAGCGCTACATTGGGGCAACTCTATTTGCAGTGATGGGCATTGGAAGTGTAATTAGCCTGTGGTATTACGTCGAAAAGACCAACCGCAAACTCATCCGATTCTTTGATGCGGTCCGATTCGATGACTTT
>JBCCTX010000358.1:0-7681 GCA_039197765.1 Bacteroidota bacterium | reverse complement strand
AATTGGTATTTCGATGATCCAGGAACCGTTCGCAGCGGAATGCTAGAGTTTGAGCGCAGATGGGGCAAACGTCCTAACGAAGATAATTGGCGGAGAAAAAATAAGGCAGCTAGCTTTGCTAGTGATGAAGCCCCACTTGATTCTGCTGCATTAGCTGCCCAGGCAGAGGCGGATAGTGCCCTGATGGGTGAGTATGGGGAAAAATACGTTTACTACAAAAACATCCCTAAGACGGAAGAGGAAGTGGATCAAGCCCACTTAGAGGTGGAAGAAGCTCTGTACACACTTGGCCAAATTTATTATCAAAACCTCAATGAGGAAGACTCCGCGGTAAAGACTTTTGAGTATCAACTGGACCGCTATGACAATTCCGAATTTGCTCTCAGGGCTCGATATGCCTTGTACAATATTTATTCAGAGAGGGGAAATCCGGTCGCAGAGGCGCAGAAAAGCCTGATCCTCAATGAATACCCCAACTCCATCTATTCCTACCTCCTTCAAGGCTTGGATCCCAATGACTTCAAAGAAGAGGAAGCAGAGTTTATTTATGCCTATGAAGGTTTGTTCAAAGCCTACCGAACCCAACAGTACATTTCTTCCCTAGGCTTTAGTGAATTTCTCCTGCGAGAATATGGAGATAAACCTGGTCTCGATCACGCCAAAATGCATTATATACGCGCCATGTCTTATGGCTATGTAGGGCTAAAAGATAGCCTGAGAAGTATCTTGCTTCGAGTCGTCTAACAGTACCGAGATGCAGATGTAGTGCCAATTGCTAAAGAAACTTTACGACTCATGGAGTCGGGATTTCCCAACGAAGGGGGAGACTCCACCCAGCAGATTGCTGGAGGTGTCGCCTTTCCTGATAGCGTTCAATTTGAGGAGGCCGGTGGAGCAGAAGCCGATCCTCGCTTCGTAGGATTTGATGCTGTGATAAAAAGTTCAGACAAAGTGTTTGTCCTCATGTATCTTCCCAAGGAAGGGCTAGCTAAGAATGAACTCCGAAATACTATCAATGCATATAATCAGCAAAACAATGCACCGTTGAAACTCAAGGCCTTTGTTTTTGATTATCACCAAACGCACCTACTCCCCTATATCACCAGTTTTAAAGATGCGGAGACTGCTAAGGGGTATATTGAGTCCTTCCAATCTTCTGATACGGGGAAATCTGTCCTTGAGAAGGAAGGATCGGAAATTTTCTACATCACCCAATCAAACTTCCGGACAGCCTATGGCAATAAACGGATGGAGGATTATATCGCATTTTTTGCGGAAGTTGTGAATAAGTAGAGGTATCGTTCTTAGTCGGTATTTACCTATTCAAACTTGTAGATTGTACTCACAGTAGTACCACGCTTTTGAGCTAACAGCCACGCTCTCTAAATTACATTTTACCTCTTACCTACTCCAATACTCCACGCTCTACCCATATAAATAGTTGTAGTCTTTTAGAATGGTCTCTAAAAACTCTCTATCGGTCATATCCGTCTCAATTCCTGTGACTTCCTTGACACGTTTGGTAAGGCGATGGATCATTTCGGCATCAGATCCCTTTACCCCCAGGTCAAGTACCTCCTTGAGGATAGACATATCTCGGTCTGTAAGCATAGCTACTTCTGGAAAGACTTGGTCATAGTCCGCCTCGATTTCCGCAAAAATAGTTTCCCCAAATTCTGTTATGAGCTGGAGTTTGATGACCGTGGTCCCTGCTACGAGATCTCCCAGTCTTTGGGAGTACTTGCTTACCGCAATACTTATGATAGCTACCAACCCATTTAACATAAGGACATCTATGGGTCTAAGCAACCAGCGAAGTAGGTATTGTGAGAGGCCTGGAGGTTTCCCTTCCAAGTGGATGACTTGAATTTTTACCATGCGTTTTCCGATGCTTTGACCGTTAAATACACTCTCACACACCAGGGAATAGACCATTGTAGGAAGCATAATGATAATCCATGCCTCCATGCTTACATAGGTATCCAACCCATCAAATAGATAGCGCATAGCAATGAAATATCCTAGTTGAATGCATAAGTCCAGGATAGTTGCAGCTATCCGATCTCCAACCGTTGCAATCGGATATTCTAGCTCAATATTCTGCGTAGTGGGGATAGAAATGGTATTCATAAATGAGCAAGCAAAAGTGAGAGGTAAGAAGCCAAGAGATAGGACAAGTTATATAAGCCTAGCCCCCTTTGCTTTTCTCCTAGGAGGGGAAAAGTCTTTAGCAGCCTTTGATTCAAGATTAAAAGGTAGCCAGAAATCAAACCGTTGCCCATTCCTAAAACTTCTACTTTATCATATGCCATATTCTTCTTGCTTAAAATTATTGGGAGGGGATTTGGTCCTCTCCTACTGCTGGTTTATGGTCATTTTTCTCTCTCCACAAGCGAAATATTTTCAAATTGTGTTTCATCTTTTCCCATTTGATTCGGTTCATCGCTGTTCTGCGGGTAAGTTTCTTAAAGGTCCTTTCATCAATTTCTTCCCAATCAACTTGAGTATATGCCGCGTGGGGATAAGGCGTGAAATCCCCTGAATGGGGTTCAGTAAATCGATTCCAGGGACATACCTCTTGGCAAATATCGCATCCGTAGACCCAGCCCTCGCTTTGCTCCGCAAGTTGCTCATCCATCTCTTCCCTCAACTCGATTGTCAGATAAGAAAGACATTTTCTTGCATCAATTTGGTAGGGTTCCAACGCTTGAGTAGGACAGGCATCTATACAACGCGTACAGGTCCCACAATAGTCTTTAATGGGCCCGTCATAGGCTAATGGAAGGTCTAGAATTATTTCTCCCACAAAGAAGTACGAACCTCTTTGCGGAGTAATCAAATTGGTATGCTTACCAATCCACCCTAATCCTGACCGTCTTGCCCAAGCTTTGTCCAACACAGGTGCTGAATCCACAAATACACGTCCATTCACTTCTCTTCCCACTTGTTCCTGTATCTGCTGAAATAGGTGATACAATTTTCGTTTGAGAACTTTGTGGTAGTCTTCTCCCCACGCATAGCGAGATATTTTGGGTTTATTTGCTGGAAGGGTTTGTGGATTTGCTGGGAAATAGTTGTGAATCACACTAATAACGGACTGTGCCCCCTCTACCAATAAGCGAGGATCTAATCGTTTGTCAAAATAATTCTCCATATACCTCATACGACCATGCATTCCCCTTTTCAACCACTGCTCCAAGTCGCTTGCTTCTTCTTCTAGGAAAGTAGCTTGGGAAATACCTACTAGATCAAATCCTAAGGCAGAACCTTCTGATTTGATAAAGTGGGAAAGGTGTTTTTTGTCCATGAATATTTCCAATGCTTTAGATACTACCCCTTAAAACAACACTATATATTCAACTCTGCACGCAAAACCTTCAACCTAAAAGTCCTATTAAATAATCCGCTATATGGATCGTTTTCCATAAGAAAGAAACTCATATTACTCCTATGATACAGGGCCTTCGATTATTTTTCTTACTTGGTTACTTGCTTCTTCAGTTAAACCCTAAGTGCTTGGGGCAGGAAATCCCCACCTTTGAAAACTCTAGGGAAGGCCTAGAAACTATGTTTCAATTTATCCTTAATGCCTCAGATTCCCAACAGGTAGCACTGACTGAGTCTTTAACCCCCCTTCGAAGTGATTATGATAGCGTGTTTGTTCCTTCCTCTCGAAAAAAAGTTTTTAAATACCACCAGCGCCTGATGAAAATGGCAGATATTATCATACGGCCTTTGAGGGAAAATCAAACTGAAATCCTCTTGTGGGAAGCCACTACGGAGAGTCTTGGTGTATACCAGGGAGAAGCCCGCTTTTTCCCTGGTGCTTACACAGAAAATGTAGGTATTTTTCTACCCAAAAAGACTTTCTATCGAATGAAATTCGTCGAGCCTGGACGGAAGTTGGGAACCGCCTTCGATGTATTTACCTATATCAATGGAAACTGGCGGGTATTTCATCGTCCGTGGGCGGCTTTAGGTAATAGGTAACTACATACTACGGACCATATCCTCAACTATTTAACTGTAGAACCTTTTCTCGAATCAAACTGTGGACTGTCGACTATCTAACCGTGGACTATCTTCTCCTATCAAAGGTTTGCTGTAGACTATGTTACACATTATACCCATACCTTGTTGGGTCTTCTTTATGACAATATGTCTCTTTTGAAAGCCTCATTTTCGTATGAATAATAGTTAGAACCACATTTCTTATTTTCCTATTCTTAATCTACTCCTTCCATGCGTAGCAAGAAACTATCTTTTTCCAATAGATCGGGATTTACCTTATCCGCACGCTTAGAGCTTCCTATTGACCAGCAGCCTAAGGCGTACGCCCTGTTTGCACACTGTTTTACCTGTAGTAAGGATTTGAGAGCTGTCCGGACGATTAGCCGTGCGTTGACACAGGAAGGAATTGCCGTAATGAGTTTTGACTTCACAGGGTTGGGGCAAAGTGAAGGGGAGTTTGCTGATACGAATTTTTCTTCAAACGTGAGTGATTTGGTAGATGCTGCAGAATTTCTCAATGAACAGTATGGGCCAGCTCAATTACTTATTGGACATTCACTAGGAGGGGCAGCTGTATTGATGGCGGCCTCTTTGATAGAAGAGGTACAGGCGGTAGTTACCGTTGGTGCACCTGCAGAGCCTGTCCATGTTACCCGCCAATTTGAACAGGCTAAACCTCAGTTAGAACAAGAAGGAATAGCCGAGGTGTCTATTGCAGGACGCCCTTTTACTGTCAAAAAGCAGTTTTTAGAGGACTTAGCTTCCCAAACGCTAGAAAATATACTCCCTACACTTAAAAAGGCCCTTTTAATTCTCCATTCTCCGCATGATCTCCTCGTTGGGATTGACAATGCAGCAAAAATTTATCAGGCTGCTTATCACCCCAAAAGCTTCATTTCCCTTGACGGGGCTGATCATCTACTAACCCATAGGGAAGATGCACATTATGTAGCACAGATCATTTCCTCATGGGGTAGGCGCTATATCTCCTTTCCAGAAGCATCCAAAGACACACTTTCCACAGATCGACAGGTAATGGTTCGAACAGGGGCGGAAGGATATACCTCTCAGGTGCTTGCAGGAAGCCATCACCTTATCAGCGATGAACCTGCCTCTGTAGGAGGAGACGATTTAGGTCCTTCCCCCTATCAATTCTTGTTGACTGCAATAGGTACCTGTACCAGTATGACCTTACGGATGTACGCCGACCGAAAGGGATGGGATTTACAGGAGGTAGATGTGCACTTGTCCCATGCCAAGGCGCACAAGCAAGACTGTGAGGCGTGCGAAAACCCCAGAAGTAAAATTGACGTCATTGATCGAGAAATAGAATTAAAGGGGAACCTCACCCTACAGCAGCGAGACCGTCTCTTAGAAATAGCTGATCGATGCCCTGTGCACAGGACCCTTCACAATGAAATTCAGGTTCACACGAAATTAAAGGAATAAAAAAACCCCGGTCGGGGAGACCGAGGCCTAATCTAGTAATCTAGTAATTAGCTGCACATCGTGATACAAATATATAGGGGAGCACTGAATAAAAAATGACACTTCTGGTATTTATATTCCATGAAAAATATTTTTATATACAATATTTAATTTCCTTTAAATCTTCTTTCATTTCTGAAAAAGGGCCTTCCATTCCCTCTGAAGGCATCTTTATCAAGAAATTCCACGTATATTTATTTTGGCAGCCTTTATGTTCCTTTAAGAATCTAGATAAAGAATCCACTTTTTTTGTAAAAATATTTCATCCATGGCAAACACAGAAGACCGAATTCTCACCCTTCATCCCCAAGGAAAACAGGGTGTTAATATTCTCACACGTAGATATGAACTCGTCAAAGAGACCTTAATCAGCCTTTTACAGGAACATGGAGAAATCAGTTATAAGGAGATGAACGAAATGGCCGAAGAGCGACTAAAAGGAGCCTTAGATGGAAGTATTCCCTGGTATGTCGTTTCTGTGAAACTGGATTTGGAGGCGAGAGGAATTGTCTCTCGAATCCCCAAGACCAGTCCACACCGACTGCGTTTGGTAGGGAGATAAATCCTCTTCACAACCTTTCTCCCATTAATTACGAACTTCTATTCATATACCTCACCGCTACTATGGTTTCTATTTACGAATGTTCACAAGTCGCTGATGTAAAGCGCTTGCATCAGGATATTTTGTCCCAGACCTACTTGTATGCTACTGTCACAGAGCAAATGGTTTTGCTTTCTGAGAACTTGTATAAAGCGCATAGACTGGGAAATCCTGCGGTACAGATAGAATTCAGCAATGGGCACCCCAATCTCTTGGGAAAAGATTTAGATACCATTCTTCACTATGTAGTAAGGCTGGAAGATGCGCAACTCGCTACAGCCCGTTGTTATGGCTACAAGGACTGGAATGAAGTACTTGACCGAGGAGACCTCCCTTTTGATCCAGATTTTGAAAAGGCAATTGATTACCTGCTAACGGGAGACCAATTCAGCCTAAAGGATTTGTTACAATCCCACCCTCACCTCCTTAATCAGCACTCTGTATATGGGCACCAGGCTCGTTTAATTCACTACGTGGGTTCCAACGGCGTAGAGATATGGAGACAGGTTGTGCCTCACAACATTGTTGACATGTTGGGTCTCCTACTGGAAATGGGTGCAAAGCCCAATGCACCCCATAATATTTATGGAGGAAACGGAAACTTAGTAGGCTTAATTAAATCAAGTGCACATCCTTGGGAAGCTGGAAAGGGGAACGCACTGGTGGAGTGTCTGGCAGGGTATGAGGTTTGAGGTTTGAGGTTTGAGGTTTGAGGTTTGAGGTTTGAAAAGTGTACTTTGATCTCTGATCAAAGGTTACTGTGGACTATGGACCATTTAACTATAGACTATCCTATCAAAGCTTACTACGGTCTACCGACTACATTACTACGGACCATATTCCCAACTATTTACCTTTAGGCTACAGGCAAACCTGCTAGTTTCTCCCATTCACCTCTTTGTCGATTTCACCTACTCGCTGATTTAAGCTATCAAATTGGCCATTGAGCTTTTGGAGTTGCTCGGCCTCAAAGGTCAACATCGCATCGAAATTAGAGAACTTTCCATCTATTTGTTGGCTGATATTTTGGATATAGGCCTTTAAGTTTTGGCTGAGTTCCCCTTTTAGCCGCTCTCTCGCGGTGGCAATTTCTTGCGAAAGCTCCTTCAAAATCCTCCTTCGCTTCGTGATCACGGTAAAGCCTGCTATTAATAGACCTATCCCCGTGATGATTCCTCCTGTAATATCAAATGCAATTCCGTTGGTAACTGTAGCCAGCACTACGCCTATTACAGCGAGGCCACTAGCTGTAGCAAGGTTGGGAGAAATTTCATGCTGGCCTTCAAAGACCCCTCTTCCTACAAAGTTTTCTGAATTATCCATAAATTTCGAGAAGGCTTCCTGCAGGTCTCTTAACACCCGGCTTCTTTTATCCGCGATATCTCCAAAAATAGCGTGGTCTCGCTTTAGAATGGTCTCACTATTTTGAATTTTCAGGTCAATCAGTTTGGCCATCTGCTGGATACTTTCTGCAATATCTACCACCCCGGTATTCAGTTTTTGGGAAAAACTCTGATTGAGTTCGGCCTCCATTTTTTCTGCTGTTTGGTTCAGCCACTCCTTAATAGAAGCATTTCGATT
>JBCCTX010000357.1:0-7682 GCA_039197765.1 Bacteroidota bacterium | reverse complement strand
AGGAACGGGTATGATGTGTCTCGGCTTTAAGGGCGGAACAGGAACTTCCTCCAGGATCATACGCATTAAGGATTCAACCTATACTTTAGGGGTACTTGTACAGTCTAACTTTGGTGGGAAGAGAAATTTTACGGTAGCAGGGGTCCCTGTAGGGAGGGAGTTACAGGATACCCTCAATTATGAGTACAAGGCACCTCCTAGCTCCCGGCGTCAGGAAGGAGATGGATCCATCATTGTGATTGTAGCTACGGATGCACCCTTTCTCCCCCATCAATTGAAGCGAATTGCGCAACGTGTACCTTTGGGAATCGGAATTGTGGGGGGGCGCGGAAGCAACGGTTCTGGAGATATTTTTCTGGCCTTCTCTACTGCAAATGAAGGCGCATTTAGCCGGAGAGAAACTACAAGTGTGGAAACCTTTTCCAATGACATGATCACGCCATTCTTTGATGCTACGGTTCAAGCTGTGGGGGAAGCCATCATAAATGCGATGGTTGCCGCAGAGACCATGGTGGGAATCAATGGAAACACCGCTCATGCCTTACCCCATGATTTGTTGATTGAAGTCCTGAAGAAATATAATCGAATTCATGAATAGCGTATAGAAATTTGATCAACTACATTCTGTATGGCGCTACAGGTAAGAAAGGCAAATCAGAGAGATATCCCTGCTCTAAAGGACTTGATAAATCAATTGGGGTACAAGACTTCGCTAGATGAAATGAAAATCCGTTTTGAAAATATCTCCCGCCATTTAGACTTCCTGACCCTATTGGCAGAGGTAGATCATGAGGTAGTAGGAATGATTGGGGCTACTAAGAATTATTCCTATGAGTACAATGGAATACATATCCAGATAGTTGCGCTATCTGTGTCTCGAGCCTACCAAAACCGAAATATTGGAAAAGTCTTGGTAAGCTCTGTTGAAAATTGGGCAAGAGAGCTGGGATCAAATCGGGTATTAGTGAACTGTGGAAATCGAGAGGAAAGAAAAATTGCCCATCTCTTTTATGCCAAAATGGGATTTGAAGCGAATTCTTTGGGATACGTTAAGCTACTAGAATGATGAATTCCTTTTCCTCCAATGTAACCCTTCACATGGTGGCAAGCCTTGATGGCTTTATTGCCAAGAAGTTAAATAGCCATGGGCTGACCCAATTGCTCCATCAACTGCGCAAAATCCGTTTCCTTCTCCATCCAAAAAGTCTGTATTCCAAGGGCAGCAGCTGCTTCGATATTGGAACGAGTGTCGTCGATAAACATCGTTTCTTCTGGTGCCCATCCCATTTCACCCAGGGTAGTCAGATAGATTTCTGCATCTGGCTTGCGCATCCCCATATCACAGGAGAAAAATAGCCGATCAAGGTGTTGGAAAATAGAAGCACACTGGGGTTCAAATACCTTCCTGTGAAAGAAATTGGTATTGCTGAGTAAGGCCATGTTATAGTGTGGTGCCAAGGCTGCAAAGCCTTCTTCTCTCCCAGGTAATACGCCAACCAGCAGTGCATTCCATGCCTCAAGTATTTGTTCCGTCGTACCTTCCAGGTGGTGAGCCTCCTTAAGGATAGCTGCAAATTCTTCTGCGGGTATTTCACCTTTGTCCATTTGGTAAAAGACTTCGTGTTGGTTGTCTTTGGTGAACTTTACCATTTCATGTCCGGGCTTGAGCATGGGGCGAATCGCTGCAAACATACGTTCAATGTCGATTCCATAAATGACCCCACCGAGGTCGAAAAGCAAGTTTTTAGGAGGAACTGATAGTGACATACCGAAAGGAGTATTTTAAGGCTTATATTTTTAGGCCAGGAAATTCCGAAATAGGTAGATGCTCTCCAAATTTTTGTTGTGAAAAAAGGAGATTTTTCGTTTTTTAATTACAAACTACTACACTATGGAAAACTCAATTTCTCGAAGAAAATTTGTTACAGCTGTTAGTATGCTGGCTGCTGGATCTGCTGTTTCTCTCCCCAAGGGGGTTTGGGGCAAAGGAATGGAAAAGCTCAAGGTGGTTTTGGTGGGAACAGGGGTTCGAGGGACCTCTTTTTGGGGTAAAAGACTAGTGGATCAATATCCTGACCTATTAGAGTTTGTCGGGCTCTGTGACCTCAATCCAGGCCGTCTTGCCTATGCCCTGGAATATATGGGGGTCGATTGTCCTACGTTTGCCCATACCGAATTCGAACAGATGATCAACGAACAAAAGCCAGATCTCGTAATCGTTACCACCAAAGACTCTACACACCATGAGTACATTGTCAAAGGGTTAGACATGGGATGCGATGTATTAACGGAAAAGCCCCTTACAACAGATGAAAACAAGTGTCAGGCGATCTTAGATGCCGAAAGAAGAAATGGAAGAAAGGTAATTGTAGGATTCAACTATCGCTGGTCGCCCTACATGACCAAGGTTAAAGAACTCTTGCATACTAAAGAAATTGGAGACCTAGTGTCTGTAGATTTCCACTGGTACCTCAATACCTCTCATGGAGCTTCCTACTTCCGCAGATGGCACGGAGAACGCCAATCCGGTGGAACCCTGTGGGTGCACAAATCCACCCATCATTTTGACCTGCTCAACTGGTGGATCGATTCTGATCCTGCTGAGGTCTTTGCAATGGGAGATTTGGAGCACTACGGGAGCAATGGACCCTTTCGTGGGGATAATTGCCGCACATGTGCGCACACAAGCGATTGTAACTTTCATTGGGATATTACCCGAAGCGAGCGCAACATGAAGCTCTACGTCGAGAATGAAAAATTCGATGGGTATGTTCGGGATAGCTGTCTCTTCCGACCAGAAGTAAATATCTACGACAAGATGTCGGCCCAGATCAAGTACGCCAATAATGTCTATGTCAACTACTCCCTTACTACTTATTCACCCTATGAGGGTTGGAAGATCGCATTTAACGGAACTAAAGGTCGAATTGAGGCCTGGGAGGATGTTCCCTATTTCTCAGACGAAACCCTCAATCAGGATGAGCTCCACGCGATGGAGATGGATCAGTCCGGAGGAGAGAATAAGGTATACCGGCCCATTATTCTCCACAAGTTATGGAACGACTTTCAAGTCATTAGTGTAGGGCACGAGCGCGGAGGACATGGAGGAGGGGACAAACGTCTGCACGATAAGATATTTAGAAATCCCGATGCACCTGATCCCTTACGCCATTCCGCTGGTACTCGTGATGGGGCCATGTCTATCCTCATTGGAATTGCAGCGCGTAAAAGCATAGAATCCGGACACCCCGTTCGAATTGCCGAACTAACGGACTTAGAGCCTCGGGCGGTTCGTCTGTAAGAGCCATTGGCCCTGACAGATATTGCCCTTTTGGGCAAATTACCTTCAGTGGGGACGGATGATTATCCGTCCCTAACTTTTTTGTATCCAGGTTTTGCTTGTAGTATTGTTTCAAGAGCCAAAGTGTTCTGTAGGTTCAAGCTTGCTCAATATCAGCTTATTGTGACTAAAAAAGGCGCATAAAATAAAAAATAATATTTTATGATGTATTTATTTGCAAAAATTGACGCATGTGGATAATTTTACTTCATGTTTAGCAAACGCATCTTATGGCAGGGTTTGATAGAAGATTTGGCAGAGGATTTCCTATCCTACTTCTATCCAGAACACATCCACTTATTGGATTATGAGCGAGGATTCGAATTTTCTCAAGTCCCTTTAGGGAGAGCGGAAACTGTATACCTTGGAGAAAATAAGCCCCTTTTCCAATTGCTTACGGGGTATCAGCACAATGGTACGGCCATACGATTTTTGATATATATCGATCTATTAGGCAGTCCTCCTTCAGATCTAGGAAAGATGTTATTTCACACAGCCTCTCGGGTGTTGAAGCGCTATGGAGATACCCTAAATACCTTGGTAGTGTATCTGGGGCCACCCAATGAACTTCATGTAGCTGAATACTTTCAAGAATTTTGGAAAGGGGCAATTCTCTTTTCCTTCCTCACCTACGAATTGTTTGAAAAGTCCGCGGAAGAGTTACTAACGCATCCTTCCCTTATAAGCCTAGTCCTTGCTGCTGCTCAGGTACCTCCACAAACCCCTGATGGCGAACAGTTCCAATCCAAGCGAGACCTTATTCGCACCCTGTTTTCCCGAGACTATCCTGTGTGGAAAATTCGGCGGGTCTTGCATTTCATCCGATTTTATCATCCTTTTACCCAAGCTCAATATGACCGTAACCTGGTAGAAACCATAAGACAGGAAAATCCAGGCGGTATCGCAATGGGTATGGAAGTGCATATGCTTCGGGAGTTGGAGGAGCATATGATGGATAAAGGGATCAAACAAGGCCGAATTCAAGAAAAGCGTACCGCTGCATGGAACCTACTTTTCTCTCCTGATTTTCAAACAGGGAGTATTTCCTTGGACTTAATTTCGAATGTTACAGGTTTGTCAAAAGAGGAAATTGAAGAGTTGTATCGTGGGATGGAGGGGTAGGTGATGGTTGTTCAGAGCAGTCTCAAAATATTGGAAAAAGCAAGAGATATGGCAGGGTAGCAGGATGCCTTATTGCATTTGCTTGTTATTTCGCAAAAATAAATGGGATAGGGGATTATAAAGGATTTTTGACCTTCGAAAGTAAAACAGTGTTTAATGTAAATTGATGGTCATAAAAGATCTTAAAGATCATTTTCCAGATGAGTTAATAGGAGATGGGACTGGCCATATCAATCCCAATAGTAAAGACTTTCAATTATTGCGAGAGGCTATTAAGAAGCGTGCTTCCCAAATTTCCAATGATCAAAAGAGAAAAGTCTTTATTCAAGGAGTCATTCACAGAATGGAGAGTTTTTTATACGAAAATATGAATGAATCTACCGTCCTCGTAGGAAAATGCCTTAAAGAGTTGGTGGAGATTATCCAAATTCCACATAAGGACTTTGCTAAATTTATCGGATTACAGCATTCTATTCTCAACAAAATTTATGAAGGTAAGTACCGAATCAATCAAGATCTAGCCCTTAAGTTCGGGCAGATATTTTCCATGAATCCAAGCCTATGGCTACAAGTACAAAGCAAAGCGGAATTAGAACTGTTTAGAGCTGAAGCAATTGAAAAATACGAAGATTACTCCTTGGAAAATCTCATGGAGCAGTACGGTTAGTGTAACAAATTGAGGGGAGAGGATAGTCCGAAGTAATGTAGTCGATGTAACCTTTGATCAGAGATTAAAGTAAACCACTTCAAACTTCAAACTTCAAACTTCAAACTTCAAACTTCAAACTTCAAACTTCAAACTTCAAACTTCAAATCTCCGGTATCGAATCTCCCACTCCAATTTCCTCCAATTCCCAAAATACCCTTCCATCGGGCTTTCGCTCGATTAGCCGAGCCTTACTGCCTTCGGCTGGGGATGCATCTTCTTGGGGTAGCCAATGCATGAGTTCTGCTTTTTGTGAGGCATATTCTGGGTCATATGCAAGGTTAGTAAATTCATTGGGATCGTTTTTCATATCGTAGAATTCCTCAGATCCGTCTGCATAGAGAATGTAACGCCATTCTTTGGTTCGAATCCCGTAATTTCCTGGACCGTGGGTCGTGATGGCAGGCCATTCTCTCGGTGTGGTTACTTCCTGTAGTTGAGGGACTAGGCTGTGGCCTTCAAGGTTGGGATGTGGGTCTAAGCCGCAGAGATCGATCAAGCTGGGATATAAATCCAGTAGCTCTGCGGGTTCTGCGCATAGCTCCCCCTTTTGGATTCCTGGGCCAGCAAAAATGAGCGGAACGCGTGTAGATCGGTCCCATAAGGTGTTTTTCCCCGTTATCAACTTTTCTCCCAAGTGGAATCCATGGTCTGACCATAAAACGATGATGGTATTGTCTGCCTTTCCACTCGCTTCTAGGGCATCTAGCACCTTCCCTACCAGGTGATCTACAAAACTGATGCTTGCCAGGTAGGAACGCACCAGGTTGTGGTGTTCATTGGCCTCCTGTAAGAATTTGAGTCTGGGTTCGGGTAACTTCCAATGTAGGTACCAAGAATACCTGGGGGTATCTTCCCGGTCTGAAGCCAAAACGGGAGGAAGAGTTATATTTTCAGGGTACAAATCAAACCATCTCTCTGTAGCATAGCAGGGTACATGTGGGAGGAAAAAGCCTACTCCCAAGAAGAAAGGTTCCTCTGGCATATCCTTCAATTGGTTCACCGCCCACTCCATTACCTTCCAATCCCCTTTTGCACTATCTGAATGTGGAAATAGACCCCAATCTACCAGCGGATGAGGAGCTGGGGTATTGACGAGCTTTTGTTCGGGTTTAACTCCAACTCCTGCTCCAGGCCCTATATGATCCCACTCAGTATCTCCCTCCTGTCTCCCATAGCCTCCGTGGTAGAGCTTTCCCGTCATGTAAGTCGTATAACCCTGCTGAGAGAAATATTGAGGAAGCGATACTAAGTCTTGGAAGGGCTCAAGCTTGCGAAACCAAGGGGAAAGGGAGTATACTCCAGTAGTAGAGGGACGCAGGCCTGTCATTATACTGGTTCGGGAGGGATTGCACAAAGGAGCCTGACAATGGGCATTCGTAAAGGTAACGCCCTGGCTAGCCAGACGGTTCATGTGAGGGGTTTGGACTTGTGGGTGTCCTTTTAGGGGTTCGACCCAATCATTCAGGTCGTCAATAGCTATGAACAATACATTAGGAGGAGTTTGGGGGATTTCTTCTGAATCAGACTTACAAGCTGACAGGAAAAGAATTATACCAAGGAGACCAATAAGTTTATGCATGATTTGTCCAAGATTTGCTTAAAAAATTTCCATCAAAAATGCTCCTTTATCCACTGAAGCACTTCCTGGTTGGCCGCGCGAATGAGGGCAACATTCTCCTCATCTGGCCTCTCCATTTCATCTAGGAGCCCATAGCGCCGGGCTTTGTTACGTTGATAAGCTCCGCAGAGGTGAAATCCAACGCAGCCCGGATTTTTGACCAGTCCAGAAAGGGTATCTGCATACCATTGCCCGTTATTACGGGTAAACTCTCCAGGTTCCGTAAGCCATTTGATCTTTGCTGCGTCGGCGAGTAGTACAGGCTTTCCGGTTTGCTTATACCAATAGGCTAAATGAGTAATAGGATCTCGGAAATCCTGGAAGGACAGTACATCTACATAGGGTAAAGCTGCTTCAACGACTTCCATGGCGATAGGGGCATTCGCTTCATATCTGTCCCCAAAGATGAGGTGGTTCTTGTCGTAACGCCGTATCGCATCATGGGTAGTCTGGTAGTAGCGCGTGGCAAGGTGGAAAAGTTCCTTCCTTCCTGCTTCACTATTGAGCTTTTCGGGATCAAATATGGGGCCTCGCCAGGTATTCACCGGCCTTTCATGAATCCAGGTGGGACAGTCGCTGTAAAAATATCCGATCAGTTTGGGGTCTTCGCTCAATTCTGCACAATGGGACCGCGCCACATACTCACACCATTCTTCCCACTCCGAACTGTTGTAGTCGAAATGTCGCGTGTGCTGCTGCCACTGATGGGACTCTGTGAAGGGCAGCATATGACAATAGGGCATATTGAGCGCTTGGTATTCTTCGAAAGTGAAGGATCGAGAGTGTGGCCATTGCCGCACCGTTACTTCCTGCTCCCAGCCTATAGAATTAAATCCCCACTCTTTAAGATTTTTGGCTACAGACTCTTTCAACCATTTGGTCGTCTTTCCTTT
>JBCCTX010000356.1:0-7703 GCA_039197765.1 Bacteroidota bacterium | reverse complement strand
GTCTACCACATACGCTACAGAGCTTGCCGATTTGGATGGGGATGGCGACTTAGATATTGCCGTGGGAAATGACAGGGCTCCCAATAATATCTTCTTGAATGATGGTACCGGTATTTTTTCTATTGGTACTCCCTTTGGAGAAGCTTACGCCCCCACTCGGAATATGACCTTGGCAGATATCGACCAGGATGGGGATATAGATATTCTGATAACGAATAGGGGCAAGGCCAATGAAATATGTCTGAACGATGGTACTGGCAACTTCCCCAAAACCCTGAATTTCGGGAGCCAAGCAGACGCTACCATTGATGTGGAGGTTGCAGACATAGATGGAGACTCAGACCTCGACCTGATCCTGGCAAATCGGGATGATCAAGCCAATTTTATCTACCTAAACGACGGCAACTTAGGCTTTAAGGAAAAAAAGACATTCGGTACAGGAAGGGATAATACCCGATCTGTAGGGGTTTCAGATCTAAACGCAGATGGATTTCTCGATATTGTCACAGCCAATATTGGAGAACCCAATGTCATTTATTTTGGTGATGAGAAAGGAAATTTCGATACATCTATGGTACTTGATACAACAGAGATGCGCTGTTATGCGATTACAGTGGAAGATGTAGATGGGGACGCAGACAGGGACATTATCGTAGGAAATTCCCGAAGCCCCAATATCGTCTATCTAAATGGAGGTATGGGGCAAAAATGGGAAAAGGTTCTCCTTTCAGACGACTCGTTTAACACCTACGATATAATCTGTGCGGATTTAGATAATGATGGACTTCCAGAAATCATTGAGGCCAACTCTGACCAAATTAATCGCTACTATATCAATCTGACCAAGTAAGCGATACTTATGAATAAAACATCAAGAGGTAATTACCAATAGATAATACTATGAATGGGAACCATCCCGTTCCGTATATGCTTAATCAGGCAAAATGAAACCATTTCTTCTGTTAGTTCTTTTAGTCCCTGCTCATTTTTCCCATGCACAACCCAAAAATGACAAAAAATTACTTATCCAGAGCAAAGTAAAATCTTCCCTGGAAAGACATTGTTTTCAGAATTCAGAAGAAACCTGTTCGATTATTTATGAAGTGTATGACCGAAGAGGAAATACCGTCGAATGGGATATGGGTCGCTTAGGAATTCGATACCGATCTGCCTATGATATTGCTGGAAACCAAATCCTGAAGTTGTGGATAGACAAACTCGATACAACCCAAATTGATACCTTTAAATTTCTTTATGACCAACACAAACACTTGGTTGAAGAGATTACCCCAGATCGATCTATTAAAGCCTATGAACATCTCTATGATAAAAAAGGCCAATTGATAAAAACTATTTCCAAACGCATGAATGGGGTAGGAAATATCGTTCAAGAGACTATTGAAAGGCAATGGACCCACTTTGGCAAGCAAAGCAAGAAAGTGAGCACAACTCTTACATTTGAAGTTAACCATAAGACCGAAATTCACACATATAGTCGCAGCCAAGTAGAATTCGACTATGATTTGAACCACAACCTGATTCAGGAAACTCATTACTCGGGAGATACAGTTTCAAAAACCATAACCTATAGCTATGACGATCAAAATAGGTTACTTGAAAAATTAGACGATGATCCCTATCGTATTGGATTGATGAACAGGCGACCCAATTTACGTCGGGAAAGTTTTGAGGTATTCAGAACGGCTTACACCTACAATGAAAAAGGCCAAATTAGTGGGTTGTTTACCTATTTCATGGACCCATGTATGAGTCTGGACAATCACTTCCTCTACAAACCCTACTACCAGGAAAATGGGCTCCTTAGCTACATTGATGTTTATGAATACGGTAAATTGAGGTTTTCCATTGAGTATGATTATGAATATTACGAAGTAAAATGAGTCCATTTATATGGTTCAGATAGCCATAGCTTAACAGGAAAACCTTCCTTTTCTTCCCTCTCCTACATATTCCCAGATTTTCCTATTACATAGCTAGCACTAGAGACTATCCAAATTTTGTTTATATGGATAAAAAAACGCTTTTTATCTCAAATATTAGGTTTTGCGAAAATACTCTCCCCATCTTTATTGGAAAACATCAAGGTTTGTAGAATTCTTGAACCTAATTGTAGGAGGGTATTAGCGATCTTGCGTTTGGATTAACTTGACGATTGACATATACATGGATGTTATACCTAAGAAAGGCTTTAAGGGCTTAATTGAAAATTGGCAGAGCGACTTACTCGCTGCCCTGAGCGTGGCCCTCATCGCCTTACCCCTTTCCTTGGGAATTGCCCTGGCAGCTGGGGCTCCCCCCATGGCCGGAATTATCTCTGCGGTAGTAGGAGGGGTAATCACAACCTTTTACAGAGGGGGCCATATTGCGGTAAATGGGCCAGCAAAGGGAATCATCGCGGTAATTTTAGCGGGGATCGTCATATTGGACGATGGGAAGGGGCAGACCTTTAATTACGTACTTGCGGCGGTTGTGATTTCAGGAGCAATACAAGTAGTATTGGGCTTGTTAAAACTGGGTCGCTTTGCGGATATATTCCATTCTTCTGTGATTCATGGCCTATTGGCAGCAATTGGGATCATCATATTTGCTAAGCAAATTCATGTGGCACTGGATACCCACTCGGAAAGCTACAGCATTGTTGACAACCTGGTTGATGCCGTTCGTTATCTCCCTGAAGCCAATCCCTTCGTTGTCATTATTTCGATCGTAGGTTTACTGTTGCAGCTGTTTCATTCCAAGATCAGTTACAAGTTCTTCCACTTACTACCTACCCCTATGTGGGTCATTGCCCTTTCAATCCCTTTCGCTTACGCCTTCAATTTTTTTGAGGATCATAGTTTAGATTTCTTTGGAAAAGCCTATGAGGTAGGGCCGCATTTACTGCTAGATATCCCAGACAATATTCTGGATTCAATTGCCCATCCCAACTTTGGCCGCATTAATAGCCTCGCTTTCTGGACTACGGTCGTATCCATTCTGATGATTACCAGTATTGAATCCTTAGCCATCGCCAAAGCCATTGACAAAATAGATCCCTACAAACGAAAAACAGACTTGAATAAGGATTTGACGGGAATTGGCCTAAGTACTATGGTTGCAGGATTCATTGGAGGATTGCCCATCATTGCGGTAATCATCCGTAGTACGGTAAATGTACACAACGGTGCAAAGACCAAATGGTCCAACATGTATCAGGGGCTTCTGTTATTGCTTTTTATTGTGGTACTGAGTCCCATCATGAAGCAGGTTCCTTTATGTGCCTTTGCCATTTTGCTGGTTTACACGGGCTTTAAATTGGCCTCGCCCAAGGTATTTAAGCAGGTTTATAGCCATGGAATCGAGCAGTTGATCTTTTTTACAGGTACCATGGTATTGACGCTCTATACCAATTTGTTAATTGGTTTATTTGGCGGCCTATCTCTAGTACTCTTTAGCCACTATTTATTGGCAAAAGTACCCGTTCGTAGGTTTTTCAAAATGATTTTTAATTCAGGGTCTAATCTGCTCATGAAACCCGATGGTAGTTATACACTGAAAATCAGAGGAGTTGCCAACTTCTTGGGCATATTGAATATCAACAAACTCCTATCCCAAATCCCGACTGGAGCAAATGCAACTATCGACTTGTCCGAAACGAACCTCGTAGGATTTACTATACTAGAACAGCTATACGATTTTCAAAAGACCCATGAAAATTCTGGGGGAGAGGTCCAAATCAAAGGCTTAGAAGGACATATCTCTTCTACAAATCACAAGCTGGCCACCAAGTTGAAAATAGATGCCGTTGGGCCTTACAACAAGCGCCAGAATATGCTGAAGGAGATGGCAGAGAGCTACGGCTGGGATTTTCAGATCGAACCCGTAGAAGATTTGGAGTATTTTAAGTCCTTCCACTTTTTCAAAACTCGCCCTATTGAAGCAGAACTCAATTGTATCTCTGACAAAGACAAGGACATTCATTTAGAGCTATTTGATGTTACCTTTGAAGAAGGAGCCTTTGTCATTCAAGATGAGTATACGACTACGGTTGGATTGCTCAAGTTGCCCTTCTCCATTCCTAAATTTACCATTGAGAAAAAGGACCTCTTGGATCGGTTTCTCCCCCTTTCGGAACTTAAGGACATAGATTATGAGCGCTATTCCAACTTCCCCAAAGGGTTTAGTGTAAAAGTCGAGGATGTCGCAGCCATGGATGCCTTCTTAACGGATAAACTCAAAGTTTTAATTGAAATCAGTGGCTTACATCATCTGGAAAGTAATGGGGAGGCCATCTTGATCTTTACCAACAATTTTAAGCTCGCCCAAATGCAACATTACGCCAAGATGATCCAGTTTGCGGAGAGTTTTAAGTCTATTGTAAAGGAAGGGTCTTCTCAAGCGGGTTAAAGGTTTGTCCCTATTTGGGATAATGAAAAGAGAGTAGTTAACGTGAATTTTGAATTGTATATACTGATAACCAATTATTTAAGCTTTTACGCTGTGTTAGAATGTGTAGGGCCAGATGATCATCTGGCAGGTACATGGAACCGATACACCTAAAAATGAAAATTCCTCATTTTTTCCGGTCTTAGGTGTAGGAATACACCGCAGGTGATCATCTGCAGCTACATATTTCTAGAAAGGGAATTACAACAAATTATCCAATCCTGCGGATGTACCGAAATAATACTCTGCTTATTTTTTGACCAATTCCTTTACACTCTCTGCTAGGGGGATACCCTGCTTCAACAAAGTATCTGCCTCAGGCTCTCCCCATTGAGGGACATATGGCACCACACCCGCCCAGATGGGCAATTCATAATCAGGTTTATCATCCCCTGGAGGGCCTGTCCGAACCTTTGCCGAAGCTTGCTCAATCTCCATCTTCAATACAGTAGTCGCCTTCATCTCCTTGGGGATGGGCTGACGGCTCTCCTCCCAGCGGCCTACCAGAATCTGGTCTGAAACCACCTTTAAGGCATGTAGCTTCTCATCGTAGTCCTCTATTTTCTGTGCTGTTCCAAATACTACTACCGAGCGGTAATTCATAGAGTGATGAAAAGCCGATCGGGCGAGCACCAGTGCATCCAGATGGGTGACCGTTAGGCAAAGCGGAACGCCTTCCTGTAGGTTCACCAGCATTCGACTGGTGCTCGCCCCATGGATAAACAGGGTATTTCCTGCTCTGCCATAGGAAGTAGGAATCACATAAGGCTGCCCTTCTACAGAAAAGCCGATATGACAGAGAAATCCCGCATCTAAGATAGCATAGACGGTTTCCTGGTCGTAGTGCCCTCGCTTGGGAATGCGCTTTACTTTATTGCGCTGGGAAATGGGATAAGTTGACATTTAACAAAATTGCTAAATTACCGGTACCTAATATGCATCCGGTTTTTATAATCTAACTAGTCCGGTTATGAAATCTCTACAGCAACTGCTCCGATTGGATCTCCATTCTCGTACTCCTATATATGTACAACTCCTTAACCAATTAATTCAACTCATTCAGGGAGGAAAATTGGTTTCAGGACAAAAACTTCCCGGAAGTAGAACCATGGCAGGTATCTTAGGCATTCACCGCAATACGGTGACAAGAGCCTATGAGGAACTTCAAGCGCAAGGCTGGATAGAGATCCTCCCCAATCAGGGTACCTTTGTCGTAGATAACCTCCCTTTGCCTACCTATCTTGGCTGGGATCAAGAAGAAACATCTTCAGGTGGGGTGGAACCCATTTATACCTACTATGAATTTCCCCATCTTAAAAATCCCCTCGCAGATAAGGAAATTCTCGCCTTTGACGATGGTCTTCCAGACATACGCCTTGCGCCAGTAGCTGAAATTTCTCGCGCTTATGGGAAAAGCCTGCACCAATTGCTACAAAGGAAACGTCTGGGGTATAGAGAAGGCTTGGGAAATTGGGACCTTAGAGTAGCGCTGGCAAAAGACCTGCGGGAAACAAGGGGTATGGCTATTGGTCCAGAGCATGTACTCATTACTCGGGGAACCATCATGGCCATGCACCTGGCGCTGGCCAGCATAATTCAGCCTGGAGATGCCTTTGTAGTTGGGAAAAACAATTACCAGACGGCCAACTTAGTCCTAGATCATTTAGGGGCAAAACTCTTAAAGGTTTCTGTAGATGCACAGGGATTGGTTACAGAGGAACTTGCTCGTATATGCCAAAACCAGCCCATTAGAGGCCTATATATAACCCCTCATCACCACCATCCTACAACGGTGTGTATGAGTCCGGAAAGGAGAATGCACCTCTTACAATTAGCCAAGGAGTACAACTTCGCCGTATTAGAAGACGATTATGACTATGATTTTCACTATGGTAACAGTCCCATCTTACCGTTAGCTAGTGGAGACCACCAGGGTAGAGTACTCTATGTAGGCTCTTTTACGAAGGCTATTGCTCCTGCATTCAGGGTAGGCTATTTGGTGGGACCAGAAACCCTGATTCAAAAGCTACCCAAAATTCGAAGAATTTGGGACAGGCAAGGAGATGAAATATTGGAGGCCTGCTTTGCAGATCTAATGGAACAAGGGGTAGTTCGTAGACATCTCCGCAAAGCAGCCAAGACGTATAAGGAACGAAGAGACCTTTGTGCCCAACTCCTTCACGAAAACTTAGGAGAATATGTGTCCTTTGAGCTACCTGTAGGGGGAATGGCAATATGGGCCCATTTTGCACCTAACATCAACCTTAGAAAGACACAAAAAAAGGCCTTGAAGGAAGGCCTTTTTATTTCTGACGGAGCGCGGTATCATCCAGATGAGCCCCAACTTAATGCCACACGTATGGGATTTGCTAGTATGAACCCCTCTGAATTGGAACGGGCGGTTGGGATACTCAAACGGGCTATCTCCCCTTGAGAGATTCCTGAGTTGCCGCATCGGCTTGAGCCAAATTTTTCTCAAGCAATTGTTGTACGACAGAAGCCTTTTCAGCTTCTCCTGCTTGTGTATATGCCTTTTCTAGTCCCTTAAGCGACTGAGTCCTTCCAGGAGCACGTTTGAGTGCAGTTTCAAATGCTGCAGCGGCCGCTGTAAACTTCCCGGTCTCCAATAACATTTCTCCAAGGAGCTCAAAGGAAGGCTTGGCAATGATAGGAGGCCCAAACATGAAGTCCATATTACCTTCCATATCACTGGCCTTTTTCATCAACTCAACAGCCTCTTCTTTGCGCCCACTCTCGTAGCGCATAATGGCTTGCAATTGCATATTCATTACATGAATAGCGTGAATAGTACCGGGATCATCATCATCTTTGGTGCTGTAGTTGGGGGAGCAACAAGTAGTCTTCCCACCGCCTACATCGAACATATCCTGGTGCTGAGCCATAGGAGCCATGGCCTCCAATTGCTCTTGAAGCTTCTGGGTGGAGAGCAGTTTGCCTTGCTTCATGTAAGCCAGTCCCCTTACAAACCGATCTACCGCTAAGGCTTTTTTTGGAAGCTTTGATTTATCGATCTGGATGGTATTTGCCGCATGTTCCCAATCTTGGGTTTCAATCAAATACCCTGCGCGCATAACGGCCAAGTGATAAGCAGCTCTACGAGACCTACTTTCTTGGTAGTCCTTTTGCATATTATTGAGGAGTTCCAAGGCTTTCTCCTGACGACCTTGCTGCAAGTACCCGTACTGAAGCCAGTGTAGAGAGTGAAACCCTCGACTGTCCACTCCCAAGTTTTTGCG
>JBCCTX010000355.1:0-7795 GCA_039197765.1 Bacteroidota bacterium | reverse complement strand
GCCGCTTTAAAGGTGAAGTAACTGACAGTCAAGACAGCAATGAGTAATACGGTTAGAATAGCTACCAGAAAAAATACAGGACCTAACTCAATTCGATTGGCATAGCTTTCCAGCCACTGATTTCCTAGCCACCAACTCAAGGGAATAGCAATGAGGAAGGAAATTCCTATTAGGGCAAAAAAGGATTTGTTTAACAGGATAGCGATGTCTCTTACAGAAGCCCCAAGAATCTTCCGAATACCTACTTCTTTACTCCTACGAGAGGCTGTAAAAGCGATGAGGGCTAATAATCCCAAGCAGGAGATCAGAATGGCCAGTCCAGTAAAAATTCCAATAATCTGAGCAAATCGCCTTTCGTCTTCATATATCTGTATGAGCTTCTCATCGAGAAAATCGTACTCAAATACCTCTGCTGGAAACACTCTATACCAAGTCTCTTGAATCGCAGCTAATGCTTGTACAGGATCTCCTCCTGTCAACTTCAACGCTACATGATTGATATAAGAACTATCAACATGTTGTATCACCAAGGGATTAATACTATATGCTAAGGAACCAAAGTAAAAATCCTGAACAACGCCAATAATTTTCCCAGAGCTGTGCTCATAATCTAAGGGGGTCCCAAGGGGATCTTCTAACTCAAACTCCTTCACGAAAGCCTCATTCACCAAATAAGAACCCCTGTCTGAATTCCCTTCAAACCACTTCCCTAAAACCATTTCAAACCCCATGGCTTCATCCAATGCCTCATCCACATTTATGGTCTGAACCATTTCCTCACGAGTAGGGGAAATATTTATAGTTCTCCCCCCACTAGCTCCATCCATCGTACCCGAACCTAAGCTTGCCACTTCTACTTGTGGAAGTTTTTCCAGTTCATTTTTCAAAACTAGGGCCTTTTCATGGGTAGGGTTGGAACCCAATTGAACATACATCAAATGCTCTTTTTCAAACCCTAAGTCTACTTCTTGCATAAAGCGAATTTGTTCTGAAACAATGATCACCCCAGTAATAAGCAGGGTAGCAACGGTAAATTGAAAAGTCGCCAAAATTTTTCTCAAGAGGGTTTTCTCCCTTTTTCGTTGGAAACGTTCCGCTATATTCCCCAAACCAGACAGGTGCAAAGCAGGATACACACCTGCCAGTATTCCAGTCCCAAAACCCAATAGGATAACGCTCAGCCATGTAATCGGCTTACTCCAAAGATTAGGAGTAAAGGATTTTCCCAAAATAGTGAAGAAATAGGGCAAGGCTAAATCCGCAAGTAAAACTCCTAAAATGGCCGCTAAGAGGCTGTAGCATAGTGCCTCAAAGAAAAATTGCCATGAGAGTTGATAACGTTTTGCGCCCAATACTTTTCTAATTCCTATTTCTTGCTCTCGCATAGTTGCTCGGGCGGTACTCAGATTCAAATAGTTGATACTTGCCATGAGTAAAATAAGGATCGCTACTATTCCAAAGCTAAGTAAGGTTCTTTTTTGGGAATTACTTGATAGCGACCCCCCTCCCAGATGTTTTTCGAGAATAGGATTAAAAGCAAACTTGAAGGAACTGTTCTCAACCCAGTACGACTTATTTGCCACTTCTTTGGTTAAGCGAACGAGTTTGTTCGAGAGGGTATCCAGATTTGCTCCTTCGGGAATAGATAAATACGTAGCACTTGAAAAACTTCCCCACCCAATATCTGGACTTTCAGGGTTTAAAGTAGCTAGACTTGCAAGTACCTGGAATTGAAAATTGCTATTGGGGGGTAAGTCCTTGAGTATCCCCTGTATGGTAAATGCCTGCGCACTATCATTCAAGGAGACATACATAGTTTTGCCCATAACTTGGGTATTGCCGTAATACTTCTTTGCAAGGGATTCTGTTACAAGTAGAGCAAATGGGGAATTTAGTGCGCCTTTATCTCCCTGAATCAAGGGAAATTGAAACAATTCTAAGAAAGCTTCCCGAGTATATAAGATACGCCTTTCATTTGCTATAAATTGGGGATTATCCGCCGCATACATCTTTGCCCCTTTGTTGATACAAGGAACCGATAGATCCACTTCTGGCAAATTTGTTTCTATTATTTCATGAAGAGGAAGTGGCGTATTTACAAAGATCATTTCATTATCCCCTATTTCCATACGGGTATCCATATAGTAGATATCCTCGCTCTTGGGATGAAAGGAATCATATGAAAACTCAAACGTTAGGTATAAAAAGATGATCCAGGCACTTGCGATACCTATGCTAAGCCCGAGGAGGTTGATTAGGGCATATCCGCGGAATTTGATAAAATTGCGGAAGGCGATGAGGAGATAATTGCGGAACATGAGGATAGAGTTTATGGGTTTATAGGCTACGATCGCTAGTTTAATCCTAGAAAAAATTTGAGCGATTGACTACAGATCTTCGACCGTGGACTTTTAACTACCTATCCAACTAACATGCCACATAAAAAACAGGGTTTTTGAGCTAAAATCAAGGATTTTTTCACAAATTTTTCCCACCTTATGTTTGTCAGCGATCAAGGATGATCGATTTCGGACAGTTTGGAAATAAGATTCACCTGAATTCCTTAGGCATGGGAATTTCTCCGTCAGAAAATAAGCTCACCAATGCCTGGGATATACTTCTAAAATTTGGATCTCCTTGGTCCCTATTGGAAAAAACCGCAACGGTAAGTTTCTTACTAGGGACCCGAGTCACATAAAGGGAGAATCCTATTGTAGCCCCACCATGTGAAAGTACTTTTGTCCCATTCTTATAGGAAATAAACCACCCATATCCATATCCTTTCTTCCTAGTCTTACCATTTTTATCCCAAGCAATAAAAGCCTCTTCCAATTCTTCTTGGGGCATCAATTTATCGTTATATAAGCCTTGATCCCATTTTGCATATTCCGTTACTGAGGTATAGATACTCCCGTCTCCTTGGAGTGCACTCGTAAGGCTTTGGTCTTTTTTGATGACCTTCCCCTCCTCTATTACATGTCCATAGGCCCTATTTTCAATGTCTACCCCCTTATAGTAAGTAGTTGAATGATTCATCTCTAAGGGATCAAATATTTCCTTATGAATAAAATCCGTATAGCTTAAACCGCTTAGTTTTTCTACGATAAGGGGTAAAAGTGCATAAGCTGTATTGCTATACCGGAATTTCGAACCCGGTGTGAACATTGTAGACTCGGTCTGCATTAAGCTATCCAGCATTTCTCGATTTAGCAACTGTTCGGTTCGGTCTTGTTCTAGAAATCTTCCATAATCTGCTAAGCCTGACCGATGGGTAAGTAAATGACGAATGTTTATTTCCTGTCCATATGCTGGAAACTCTGGGAATACATCCGTTAACCGGGTATCGTAGGTTAATTTACCTCTGTGAACCAGGATCATAATCGCCATGGCAGTAAACTGCTTGGAGACTGAAGCCAATCTATAATTTGTATAAGGGGTAGCCAGTACCTTATTCTCTGCATCTGCATACCCATATGCCTTGCTCATGACAATGTTCCCTTCTTTGATGACGATAAAACTCGCTCCTGGATTCGGTACAAAATAGTCCTTGAAAAGAGAATCAATGAAAGCGGTATCTATAGCTGGCTCAGTCGGCAGTCCTCCTATAAAAGAGGAAAGTCTTAAAGTATCTCCTTTCACGTCTGTACTAACCCAAAAGTACAGGCAGAAGATTCCTAATAAATGGAGGGGTATAAACTGTAATTTCATATCAGGATTTTTGAATGGTGAGGTATTTTAACATTCCATGGCCTTCACTAATCCACTCTCCCTGAAACCCTTTGGGTAAGATCAAAAAATCTCCTGTATGGAACGTATAAGACTGATTTTGAGAATCCCTTAGGGTAAGCTGACCAGATAAAACGGCGATTACTTGTTCCTCACTTGGCGTTTCCAGCAAGACGTTTCTGGGAGATTCTCCCTTTAGTAGGATTGTCAATTCATCTCCTTGAAAAAGTTCTGCTTCATAGTTCCCGGAAGATAAGTCTATCTCCGTTCCAGATAACTTATTCTTATCTAAAAGCTGAGGGAGTTGAGTTTTGGAAATTTTCACCTCTGGAGCGCGCTGAGTCGTAATCACAGAGAGTTCATAATGGTATTGGTTCCCAGCTATGATTTCCCATTCCCCTGTATAGCCTTTAGTTGCGAAAAAATGATCTCCCGTTTGGAAAAAGCGGTCTTCCCCTCCTTCTGGCTTTACACGCGCTTTCCCATTCAACATGTATATGTACTCATCAATGGAAAAGTTCTCCATTTTACCCAACCAAGACTGGCTGGAAACAACGTACACGCTAAGGTCTTCTCCCCGGTAGAGATTTTTCTGAAAAAATGCCCGATCGGGTTCATGATCTAATTGGATCTGTTTTAACCCTATCCCTGATAGTACTGACTTGTCTATCAAGATAGGTGAAATAATTTGTTCGGTTTGCCCGATAGTAGGTTGAAAAAAGAGAAGCGTAAAGAAACTGAAAAGTAGATTTTTCATGGGACGATAAGTAAGAGGGTGAAAAAGTTGAAATTCGGGAATTAAGCCAAATAATTATGTAGTGAAATCTTGTCGAAAAGTTTCAATTGAGACGAAAAAAGTAAAAAATCATTTTAACTGCAATTGCGAACAAAATAATTTTCCTTATATTTACTGCAATTACGAATTTAATCAAATGAAGATCACAAAAATTGGAGAATTCGAAGAGCTTGTTCTAATGACGGTTATCGTTTTGCAAGAAAATGCTTATGGGGTAGCCATCAAGAAAGAACTGGAAGAGCGACTGAAAACGACTTGTAGTGTGGGTTCTATCCAGTCTGCCCTCAAACGAATGGAAGATAAGGGGTTCTTACGGTCAGAGTTCGGAGAGGCTACAGCGAAAAGAGGAGGCAAGCGAAAAAAGATTTATTCAGCTACCCCTGTAGGCCACAAAGTTCTCAAACAGATGAAAGATATCCGCACCCGTCTATGGGAGTCTATGCCTCCTCTTTCTTTGGAATTTCGCTGGGCATAGTCTACCCCACATCTGAAACCTATTTTTCCATTTTTTTTAAGAAAAACCTGTGAATCCAACACCTCCCCAATGGCCTCTGCGCATACTCCGACTATTTCTCAAGGATGAATACCTTGAGGAGATAGAAGGGGATATGGAGGAGTTATATCAGGATAATTTAGAACACTTTTCAGCTTCTAAAGCACGAAATCTCTATGCCTGGGAAAGCCTTAAACTACTTCGTCCCATACTCCTTAGAAATGTTACTTCCCACCATCCTATAATGACATTTAGTATGTTTAAACACAACCTGATCATCACGCTCCGCAATTTTATGCGGTACCGAACTTCTTTTATAATCAATCTCATCGGTTTATCCACAGGAATAACCTGTTTTCTATTAATTTACCTCTGGGTACAAGATGAAAAGCAGGTAGACAAGTTTCACCACCACAAAGAAGACCTGTTTATTCTCCTTGAGCACGTAGATACCGGTGAGGGAATTCAAACGACATCTAATACCTCTGGTGCTACAGGGCCAGGCTTAGTAGCAGATTTCCCTGAGGTTTTGGCTTCAGCAACCGCTCGTACCAAATCAATAAATAGCAATACACTGAGTAGTGGTAAGCAAGATCTCAAGGCATCAGGCTTATTTGCAACGAAAGATTTCTTCCAGCTTTTTTCTTTTGACTTACTCGCAGGAGAGGTTAAAGGCGTCCTTTCTGAGCCCAACTCGATTGTGCTATCGGAAAGTCTTGCCTTGAAATTTTTTGGAACAATTCAGGGAGTAGTGGGAAAACCCATCGAACTCCAACACGAATGGCCCTTGTTGGTATCTGGGGTATTCCAAGATCCACCTGCCCAATCCTCCTTGCAGTTTGACTATGTAGTTTCTTTTGAAGCCTGGGCTATAGAAAATACCTGGGTGATGGAATGGGGAAATAGGCATCCCCAGACCTTTTTGCTCCTCCAACCCGAAACTGATATCGAACGATTTAATGAGAAAATCAGTGCCTACATGGCCGTTAAAACAGAGGGAGAAGAAGATGACCGTACCCTTTATGCAACTGCCTATGGAGATTTTTACCTCAATGGGGCCTATGAAGAGGGAAAACAGGCAGGAGGTCGAATCGAGTATGTCTGGCTATTTTCTCTCATTGCCATATTTATCCTATTCATTGCCTGTATCAACTTCATGAACCTATCTACAGCGAAGGCGACGCGTAGGGTTAAGGAAGTTGGGATTAAAAAGTCGATAGGAGCTCGGCGATCCTCACTCATCTTTCAGTACCTAAGTGAATCATCTTTATTGGCCTTTTTGGGATTGGGAATTGCCTTGCTCTTAATTTGGATTTTCTTGCCAGAATTCAATTCTATTACGGGTAAACAACTTGTGTGGGCGTGGGATAGTAACCTAGTAGGTGTATTAGCAGGGACAGTTGTTATGACTGGCTTGCTAGCAGGCAGCTATCCCGCTCTATATTTGTCAGGACTTAACCCGATTGCGACCATCAAGGGTACCCTCAAACAGGGCTTAGGAGAAATTTGGGTCCGAAAGGGGTTGGTCGTAACCCAGTTTGTTTTATCCATCATACTCATCGTATCTGTCGGAGTAGTGTATAAGCAGATAGCCTATGTACAAAATAAGAACCTAGGTTACGACCGCGAGAATATTTTGCTATTTCGAAAGGAGGGCAACCTATGGAATGAGTCAACCTATCGCCTCTTTGTAGAGCAGATCGAACAAATCCCTGGAGTAATTCATGCTTCCAGTGTAGGCAATTCTATGACAGAAAGTGACTATGGAACTAATAGTATCTCTTGGCCTGGAAAAGACCCAGAAGATCGCGCGGGCTTTGAGGTGATGCAGGTGGAATATGGGATGTTGGAATTGCTAGGATTAGAAATAATTGAAGGTAGAGCCTTCTCTCCTGCTTATGGAGCAGACTCAACCAAATTACTTTTTAATGAGCAAGCTATTAAAAAAATGGGCATAGTAGACCCCATAGGAAAGCAAGTTCAATGGGGGGAGGATTATGAAATTATTGGCGTAGTCAAAGATTTTCACTTAGAGTCTTTACACAATGAGATCTCTCCTATGGTATTTTACTTAGGGGGACATACGTATATGGCTATGATCAAGATAAAAGGGGGAAATAGTGTACGAACCCTACAAAAAATTCAAGCGGTATATGCAGAAATTAATCCAGGCTTTCCTCTGGAATATTCCTTCCTGGATGACAATTACGAAGCCCTTTATGCCTCTGAGCATCGGGTATCTACATTATCCCGATACTTTGCAGGCCTGGCCATTTTAATATCCTGTTTAGGGCTATTGGGTTTGGCCATGTTTACTGCTGCCAAACGCCAGAAGGAAATTGGCATTCGAAAAGTATTGGGAGCCAGTACCTATCAATTAGTACGATTGCTCACAGATGAATTTAGCAAAATGGTTGGGGTTGCTATTCTGGTCGCCTTACCTATCAGCTACTTTCTCACCAAAGGATGGTTAGACTCTTTTGCCTTCAAAATAACCCTACAGTGGTGGTACTTTCTTGGCGCAGGTATGTTGGCCATGGTCATCGCCTGGTTCACAGTAGGCCTCCAAACGATTCAGGCTGCACAAGTTGATCTGGTTGAGTGTTTGAAGGATGAGTAGAGAGTGGGTAGTCCGTAGTCGCTGGTCGGTAGTTTGAACAAGCCTAAAATAGGTTGACATAAAAGGAGTAGACTTGTCTACTCAATTAAATCAAAATGTCAAAGAAAACCAGAACAAAGAAGGTATCTTATCCAAGAGAGCGACGTTATTTCAGTGAATC
>JBCCTX010000354.1:0-7804 GCA_039197765.1 Bacteroidota bacterium | reverse complement strand
TACCGCACTTTCTCATTCCGGTATGCCTACAGGCTTGAGTGCACAGATTACTCCTTCGAGTATGGCTGACTTAATTGCATTTGTTAAGTTTGGGAATCCAGAAGAACAATAGCTCCCTTTTCTTGCTTTTACCCTTTTAATATCAAATTATTGGGATGGTCGAAATCCCACGCCTTTAGGCGGGAACTTTAGTATTTTAGCGGGATGGATACCTATCGCCAGGGTTCTCATACCCGTTATAACCTGAAAATCCATTTGGTTTTTGTAACAAAATATCGAAAACAAGTTCTTTATGGAGATATAGCTAAGCGTCTCCGTAGTCTGATACGAGAGATATGTCTTTCCAACGATATTCAAATTGTAAAAGGCCATGTTTCTAAAGACCATGTTCATTTGTTGCTGAGCTATCCACCTCGATTGTCTGTAAGCAAGATATCTCAGTATATAAAGGGGAAGAGTTCTAGGAAACTGCTTCAAGAATATACAGAATTGCGTCGTCAATTTTGGGGCCAACATCTTTGGGCTAGAGGGTATTTTGCAGTAAGTACGGGTAATATCACCGATAAGGTGATTGAGGAGTATATTGCCAATCAAGACAAGATGGATGATATGAAAGATGACGATTTTCAAATTAGTGAATGATCTTTAGGCGGCTTGCAGCCGCAACCAATTCTATCGGCTTTTAGCCGATAGTAGTTTAATTTCATTGAATGACAATTTTTCTGAAGCTTATCTATCCCAGAAATTCCTGGTGTATTATTCTTTCTTGTTGGACTGCCTTGGCTCTAGTACCCTCATGCACACAAGAGCGTTCGAATTCCCAAATAACCCAAGAGCGCTTGTATCAACTATTTGAAAGGGAATGGGAATTTCGATTGAAGGAAAACCCCGTTTTTGCAACGAGTATGGGAGTTCATTCTGCTAATGATCGGCTACCTGCTGTGAGTGAAAGAGACCAAAGGCGAAGAGCTGATTTCCGAAGAAACTTGTTGGCGCAGCTAGAAGAGATTGATACGAAACAGCTAGATGAAACTGATAAAATCAACTACCAACTCTTTCGATTTCTCCAGGAGGATGCGATTGCCCAGTTTGAGAATAAAGCGTATTTAATTCCTATAAATGCAGAGGGAGGTTTTTATTCTTCCTTTCCGTTTATCATAGACCGGATGCCTTTCCATTCAGTTGAAGATTACAAAAATTACCTCGCCCGCTTGGCGGCCTTTTCGCAGTATACAGATGCGCATATTACCTTGATGAGGAAGGGTATAGAACAGGGCTATATGCCTCCTAAGGTGATTTTAAAAGGATATGAATCAGGAATTTTGATGCATCGTGATGCGCTGATAGAGGAAAGTGTATTTTATAAGCCCTTCCTCCAACTTCCCACCTCCGTAAGTGCCGTAGATAAAATTGAATTGCAAGAGCTTGCAAGGAAGGTGATTCGCGATTCGGTAGCCATGAGTTATGGGAGGCTCGCCGACTTTATGGCAACAGAATACGTCCCCACTGCAAGAGAAACTCTTGGGGCTTCAGAACTTCCCAATGGTGAAGCCTGGTATGATCAGCGGGTGAAGTTTTTTACAACCCTGCCATACACAGCGGAGGAGATCTTTCAGATCGGTCAGTTAGAAGTTCGGCGAATACGAAGGGAAATGGACTCTCTAATGCGATCAACGGGGTTTAAGGGAGATTTTGCCTCTTTCCTGGAGTTCCTTCGAACGGATAAGCAATTTTATGCAAGCAGCCCTAGAGAGTTTCTCATGCACGCTAGCTATTGGTCAAAAAAGATAGATGGACGCTTGCCGGAGTTCTTCCATCCCTTGCCGCGTTCTCCCTATGGGGTAGAACCCGTTCCCGCTGCGATTGCTCCTAAGTACACGGGAGGAAGATATGTACCTGGCTCCTATGAAAACCACCGCTCAGGAACCTATTGGGTAAATACCTACAAACTGGGAAGTCGGCCACTTTATGTCTTACCTGCGCTCACCTTACATGAAGCGGTTCCTGGGCACCACTTACAGAATGCCTTTGCCGAGGAGTTAGAAGGATTTCCTGAGTTTCGTCGACAAACCTACCTAAGTTGCTATGGGGAGGGTTGGGCCTTATATTGTGAATTGCTTGGGAAAGAAATGGGCATCTATGAAACCCCCTACGAAGAGTTTGGGCGGATGACTTATGAAATGTGGCGTGCCTGCCGGCTGGTAGTAGATGTCGGACTACACGCAAAAGGGTGGAGTCGACAACAGGCCATTGATTTTTTGGCATCAAATACGGCACTCTCTCTCCATGAAGTGGGAACAGAAATTGATCGCTATATCGGATGGCCTGGACAGGCCCTCTCCTATAAGGTGGGAGAGCTGAAGATTCGTGAACTCCGACAACTTGCCGAAGAGGAATTGGGAGATGCCTTCGATTTACATGAATTTCACCGCGTCATTCTGTCTCAAGGAGCTGTTCCTCTTTTTATCCTGGAAGAGATGGTAGAGTCCTATATCGAGGAAAAATAGGTAATAATCACAACCCCGTTATATACCCTTTAATTCACATTTTTAAACCAAAACACTATGTCAAAAAGCAGAATTGAGTTAACCAATGATGCAGGCCAAGCAACCATTATTATCAATGCCAACACCGCAAATTACGCAGCGGGGGGAGATGGAACGGAGGGGGATATCACCTTGAGGAATGCCAATGGTGAATCAGTGGTTCATATCGATGGAGGAGATGCCAATCTCCATATGGGAGGAGAAGGGGCTAACGGAGATATTCGACTGATGAATGCAGACAAGCAAATGACGATTCACGTCGACGGAGGAGCTGCAAATCTAACTGCAGGAGGGGCGGGTGCTCAAGGGGATGTCGTATTGAATGACGAAAATGGAAAAACTACCATTCACATAGATGGGGGAGATGCCAACCTCCATATTGGGGGAGAAGGACATAACGCAGATGTAATTCTTAAGGATGCAAATGGAAAAACCAGTGTCTACTTGGATGGTTCCAATGGGAATATTCACTGTGGAGCGGAGGGGCACAATGGAGACATTCGCTTAAGCGATGCAGCCGGGGGGCTTACTATGCACCTGGATGGGGGAACGGGAAATATCAAGGCAGGAGGGGCGGGACATGACGGAGACCTGATCATTACAAATTCAAAAGGTACTACACGGGTAGAATTGGAGGGCCATGATGGTCAAATCAAGGCCTGTAATGGTACAGGGGCTGTCACCTTTCATGTCAATGGTACTACAGGATCTGTAGTCATTGGGGGAGGTGCCTCTGATGGTGAGATTTACATCAAAGACAACAAAGGACAGGATACCATCTTTATGGACGGAAATACGGGGGAAATCAACGTAAATGGTTCTGCGTTGAAGCCTGCAGATTTTGTATTTGAATCTGACTATCAACTTCCGCAATTGAGTGAAGTAGATGCCTTTATCCAGGAGCACAAGCACTTACCCAATATCCCTTCCGCTGGGGAAATGAAGGCTCAAGGCTTGGACTTAAATGCCTTCTCCATGCAGCTGCTACAAAAGGTAGAGGAACTTACCCTGTATGTCATTGAACAGCAGAAGATGATCGAGGCGTTACAAGAGCGGTAACTCGATTGAAGGATTTTTTTACATAAAAGGTTAGGAGTCGTTCGTAAAAAGGCGACTCTTTTTATTTGCCTATTCCAAAATCTTGGACTCACACATAAAAAAGGGGCCGTCTCGTGGAGAGACGACCCAACAGCCATGAAAACGCCCTAAAAGTTTGAATCATTCTTAAGATGTTAAGCAAATGCTAAAGTCACATCTGGGTGAATAATTCTATATTTTCTTACTTAAGATTCAATTTTAGAATTGAATGAATAAGTGTTACTTATTAGGTTTTTATTTTGATAATTCAAATCTAATAGATCCAAGGGATAACTTCAAACCTAATACTTTCAACATCAAACATCCTCTCAATTAAAAGAGTCAGTTGTATTTCGGTTCTACGGATTTTTCATTAGAAGGATTATATAAAAAGTTTTCCCCCATATTCTCATATACAAAGGCATAGGTATCAGCCCATTCATCCAAAATTTTGCTAGTAGGCTTTCCAGCTCCATGTCCTGCTTTGGTATCAATCCTAATTAGAACAGGATTTTGTCCAGTTTGTTTTCTTTGAAGTTCTGAAATAAACTTGAAGGAGTGAGCGGGTACTACTCTGTCATCGTGATCGGCGGTCTTTACGAGGGTAGCAGGATATTGTGTATTGGGTTTAACATTGTGTACAGGTGAATACCCTTTAAGGTATTCGAACATAGCCTGTGAGCTATCTGCACAACCGTAATCAAATATCCACCCAGCACCGGCTGTAAATTTGTGGTAGCGTAGCATATCCATTACTCCGACTGCTGGTATGGCCACTTGGTATAGATCAGGCCGCTGGGTCATACATGCGCCTACTAGTAGTCCTCCATTTGAGCCTCCGAATATGGCTAGCTTTTCCTTGGAAGTATATTTTTCTGAAATGAGATACTCTGCAGCAGCAATAAAATCGTCAAAGACGTTCTGTTTCTGCATTTTTGTCCCCGCATGATGCCATTTACTCCCATATTCCCCCCCTCCTCGTAAATTCGGCATGGCAAAAACGCCCCCTTGTTCCAGCCAAACAATCCGAGATACGTTGAACGAAGGCCTAAGGCTTATGTTGAAACCTCCATATCCATATAGATAGGTGGGATTGGAGCCTGAAAGCTCAGTACCTTTTCTCATCACGATAAACATGGGAACCTGAGTTCCGTCTTTGCTAGTGAAGAATACTTGACGCGTTTCATACGCTTCCGGATCAAAGGCTACTTCAGGACGTCTAAAGACCTCAATTTCTCCCGATTCTATATCATACCGGTAGCTGGTGGGGGGATAGGTGAAAGAGGTAAAAGTAAAGAAGACTTCTTTATCTTTTTCTTTCCCTTCGAACCCATAGGCAGTACCTAAGGCAGGTAACTCAATTTCTCTCTCTTTTTCTCCTTTTGTATCGTATTGGTATACATGGGAGCTAGCATCTTCCAAATAGGTAAGGAAAATCTTCTCCCCTCCTGTATTCACGGAACTTAATACATGTTCTCCTTCGGGAACGAACTCCCCCCAATTGGATGGATCGGGTTGATTGGGATTGATTCGGATCAGTTTTCCATTAGGTGCTTCAAAGTCTGTTTTAAATATCAGCTCCCCCCCAATACTGGTTTCATAGTCAAAGTTGTCCTCATAGGTGCTGATAATGGGGATAAGTGGGGCATTTTTCTTCTGGAGGTTTTGGACAAAAACGGCATTTCCATTCGTTCGCTCTGCAGCGCTAATGACCAGGTACTTTTCATCTTCAGAGACCCTTGCTGAGGCGTAGCGTACGGGTTGCTTTTCCCCACCAAAGACGAGGATGTCTTTTGATTGGGGAGTACCCAATTCATGGAAATACACTTTGTGTTGGTAATTAAAAGAGGAGAGCTCCTTTCCTTCTTCAGGTTTGTCATATGTGCTGTAGTAAAATCCCTCTCCTGCCCAAGAGATTCCGGTGAATTTTGCCCAGTGAATCGTATCTGATAAATGGGCTTTACTCGCTACCTCCATGACGTAGATGGTTCGCCAATCTGACCCTGAGGTAGAAGTACTATAGGCAAGGTATTTTCCGTCCTTGCTGAAACTGGCTCCACTTAAAGAGATCGTTCCATCATTGGAAAAGGAATTTGGATCCAGAAATATCTCAGCTTCTCCTGTTAAAGACTTTTGACGGTACCATACACTCTGGTTTTGGAGGCCATCGTTCTTTGTGAAAAAGTAGTAATCTCCCTCCTTAACAGGAGCGGAATATCGCTCATAATTCCACAAGTCTTTCAGCCGCTTGCGTATAAGCTCCCTGTCGGGAAGTTGGTCCAGATAGGATTGGGTAACTTTGTTCTGGGAAGAAACCCATTCCGCTACCTCCTTGGAAGTATCGTTTTCCATCCAGCGAAACGGGTCTGCTACTTTTACGCCGAAGTATTCGTCAGTATGTACTCCCTCCTCTGTAGTAGGGTAGTTCCATTTTTTCTCTGAATGTTCCTGTTGACAGGCGACTACAATGAATATCAGTAGGAAAACAACTAGTTGGAGCTTCATGTTTCTAGGGTTTGTAAAGATAAATGTTTAGAGAACGATGATGATTTTTCCTATTAAACCCTACGCTTTCTGTAAGGTTTTGTCCAAGATCTCTTTCAGGGTATCAACCGTATAGTCAATTTCTTCTTCAGTGCTTTGGAGTCCAAAAGAAAACCTAACCGAATTAAGTGCTTCGTGTTCTTTATGGCCTAATTCCCGCAATACAAAGGAACCTGAGCGCGCACCTGAAGAACAAGCAGAGCCTCCGGAAACTGAAATTCCCTTTATGTCCAAATGAAAAGGGAGCATTCTGTCTTCTTCCCCTGGAAAAGTAACATTTAAAATCTTAGGTAAAGATTTTTCCTGCTCTTGGAATCCATTAAATCGAACGCCGGGAAAGTTCTCCAACAAGAGGTCCTTCATTCTGGACTTTAACTTTTGCAAACTTGCCTGTTTTTCAGATAGGTTTTGTAGCCTTTTCTCCAGGGCGTGTGCCATGCCCACAATACTGGCTACATTCTCAGTTCCGGCGCGTAGAGCTTGCTCCTGACTTCCACCATCAATCAGGGCAGAGACGGAGGTTCCTTTCCTCACAAAGAGGAAGCCCATGCCTTTGGGGCCATAAAATTTATGGGCTGAGGCAGCAAGGAAGTCGATAGGTAATACCTGCAAATCATAGGTTACATTTCCCATGGTTTGAACTGTATCGGAATGGATATATGCACCGTATTCCTTACTTTCTTCGGCAATTTCCTGAAGTTCATATATGTTGCCGAGTTCATTATTCCCATGCATAAGACTCACGATAGCTCCTGGATATTGCTTGAGTAAATCCCTTAGGGCTTCTCGGTCTATCTGTCCTTGCGAGTCTACCTTGAGCCAGTGGGCTTGTATATGGCCTGCCTTTTCTAAGGTCTTAATAGTATGTGTTACCGCATGGTGTTCTATAGGACTGGAAATGATGTGCTGAATCCCCATTGCATGGACCATCCCCTTTAACGCAGTGTTATCCGCCTCAGTACCTCCACTGGTAAAGACGATCTCATACGCCTGAGCATTGAGCAATTGGGCGATTTTTCTTCGGGCCTGCTCGACAGCAGTTCGCAGCCGCCTTCCGTGTTGGTGGGTAGAGGAGGGATTAGCCCCTTGTCCAAGCAGATAAGGTTTCATGGCTTCAAATACTTCGGGATCCAATGGGGTCGAAGCTGCATAATCAAAATAAATCGCAGGTTTTTCCATAGAGTTTGAATGAAATATACCTTTTGTGGGAACAAAGGTAGTCAAATAAAAAAAGAAAGAGTGGAGGCTTTCCACCCTTTCTTTTATTGCGTATTAGCTACATAAATTCCCTTGCTCTACTGAAAATTTAGTCGTACCGTTTGGGTCTCCAAAATGGATTGGACCTTAAGGACATATAGTCCTCTTGAATAAGCTTCAATTGGAAGGGCATGTATACCTGGTGCAATGATATCTCCATATACGGGACGTCCGCGATAATCTATCAACTCTATGGTATAGGTATCTACAGAATCAGGACTATTAAGAATTTCTACCACCACAAAATCTTTTGCTGGAACTGGGTAAACCTTTAGGAGGAAGGATTCCGTATCTAGCGTATCAACGGGATTATTGGGGTTTTCTGTCCCAAAATCCTGAACCCCTACACAGCCGATTGCTTCCACTTCCGCAAGGCTAAG
>JBCCTX010000353.1:0-7836 GCA_039197765.1 Bacteroidota bacterium | reverse complement strand
GGAAATCTTAGCGAAAGTACCAGAGGGACCTAGAGAAGATGTGGAAAAAGCCGTCTCAGCAGCGGCAGCCGCCTTTAAAACATGGAGAAATGTTCCAGCTCACCATAGGATTCAATACCTCTACAAACTCAAATCCCTGTTGGAAGGAAATCAGGAGGATCTCGCCAGGACGATCACCATAGAGTGCGGTAAAACCTTGGAAGAGTCACGTGGAGAACTTCGGAGAGCCATTGAAAATGTGGAAATGGCCTGCGGTATCCCTATGATGATGCAAGGGGCATTTTCTGAGGATATAGCACGAGGAGTGGATGAATACATGATCCGACAGCCCCTAGGCGTCTGTGCCTGCATCACCCCCTTCAATTTCCCAGGAATGATTCCTTTTTGGTTTCTTCCCTATGCCATAGCCTGTGGCAATACCTTTGTGGTAAAGCCCTCCGAAAAAGTCCCCATTACCTTGAACAAGGTCTTTCAATTGCTGGATCAATTGGACCTTCCTCCAGGGGTAGTGAATATGATTCATGGTAGCAAACCCAGTGTAGATGCGCTTATTCAACACCCAGAGGTGAAAGCGATTAGCTTTGTAGGCTCTTCTGATGTAGCGAGGTATGTCTATGCTCAAGGGGCTACCTATGGCAAGCGCGTTCAAGCACAGGGCGGGGCCAAAAATCCCCTTATTATCCTACCCGATGCAGACCTGGACTCGACCCTAAAAATCGTTTCCGATAGCGTTTATGGGTGTGCAGGGCAGCGCTGTTTAGCTGCTTCCACTGTGGTTAGTATTGGAAAAAATACAGCATTCACAGAAGGACTCATTGAAGTAGTAAGTGGTAGAACTACCGGGTATGGCCTGGATCCTACGGTGCAAATGGGTGCTATTATTACAGAGGCAAGTAGAAATAGGATAGCAGGCTTAATCGATTTGGGAATAAAAGAAGGGGCAGAATTAGTCCTAGATGGTAGAAAAAAGCCTATCCCAGGATACGAAAGGGGAAATTTTTTAAGACCTAGTATATTAAAAGGGGTGCCCCTTCAAGGAAAAGTAGCGCAAACAGAAATTTTTGGGCCGGTTATGAGCCTTGTCGAGTTAGAAGATGTGGATCAGGCCCTAGATTTCATCAACAGCAACCGCTATGGGAATATGGCTTGCATCTTTACCCAAAATGGAGCCTATGCCCGCAAGTTTAGACATGATGCACTGGCTGGAAATATAGGAATCAACGTAGGAGTTGCCGCTCCTATGGCTGAATTTCCTTTTTCAGGATGGAAAGAGAGCTTCTTTGGAGACCTTCATGGACAGGGAAAACACGCGGTAGAGTTTTTCACACAAACCAAAGTGGTCGTAGAAAGGTGGCTTAAGGACTGGACAAGAAAATTTTAATAGATACAAGATGAAAATGGGTTTGGCTGGGTTGGGGAGAATTGGCAAAATTCACCTCCAGAATTTACAAAATAATTCTGCCGTAACAGAAATCTCCGTCTGTGTTCCCTCTGAAAATAGCCGGGAATATGCGAGAAAACGAGGGATAAAGCGGTTGTATGCAAACTTTGACCAAATGCTTGAGCAGGAAGAATTGGATGCAGTATGCATTTCCTCGCCCTCAGATACACACCTGGAATTTGCTCACAAAGCAGTAGATAAGGGATTACAGGTTTTTTGTGAGAAACCCCTGGACTTTTCTGTAAAAGCCATGGAAGACCTTCAGCAAAAGGTGAAAGAGAAGGGTATACGCTTTATGGTAGGCTTTAACAAGAGATTTGATCCAGAATTCATGAAGGCAAAAAATTTGTTGAAGGAAGGAAAAATCGGAAGCCTTCAACTGGTGAGCATTAAAAGCGTAGATCCAGCTCCCCCTCCTGTATCCTATATTACTACATCGGGAGGCTTATATATGGATATGGTCATCCATGATTTTGACATGGCGAGGTTCATGGTGGAGGCAGAAGTGGAAAGTGTATATGCGTCAGGAAATGCTTTGGCAGATCCAGCTATTGCTTCTGCTGGGGACATAAGTGTCAGCCAGTGCATTCTCAATTTTCAAAATGGAGTAGTTGTATCGATACTCAACAGCAGAAAAAGCGGCTATGGATATGATCAACGGCTGGAGATGTGGGGGAGTAAAGGCTTATTAGGGGTGCAGAATCCCCCAAGAAACCATATAGAGCTTTGGCTGGGGGAAGAAAAAACTATCGCCGGGAGTATGGATTTTTTTCTGGAAAGGTTTCGAAAAGCCTATGAAATAGAGCTAAATGCCTTTATCTTATCTCTTGTGGAAGAATCTTCCATTCCGGTATCTATCCATGATGCTATTCAGGCGACGGCAATCGCTCTTGCAGCACAAAAATCTATGGAAGAGGACCGAAAAGTCACCCTTGAAGAATTCTATTCTAGTTTTTAGAGTTAACATACCTCCTACTCGCATAATTACCACTACGTGCTACTACTCGGCTTTTTACTTTTTACCAGTTTCGTTGCCTTCACTACCTACTTTAAGCTAAGGAAGGAAAAACTAGATTCCCAAGATGGTTATTTTTTAGGGGGTAGAAGTCTCACTGCGGGAGTGATCGCAGGCTCTATGATTCTGACCAATATCTCTACCGAGCACCTCATTGGGATGAATGCTGATGCCTTCATGCACGGCATGATTATTATAAGTTGGGAAACAACCTCAGCGATTGCCCTGGTCATTGGGGCTTTATACTTTTTACCCAGATACCTGAAAATGGGGCTTACGACCATACCCGAATACCTGGAATATCGCTTTGATGGGGCTACCCGCACCTTGGTTGCTAGTACCCTAATATTGGCCTTCGTATTTACCTTACTCCCCATCGTTCTATATTCTGGAGCCATCAATTTCGAAAGTATCTTTGAAATCTCTGAAACCCTTCAGCTGGAGGAAGATCGAGCCCTGTGGATTACGATTCTCGTCATTGGAACTATCGGGTCTATCTATGCTGTTTTTGGTGGGCTAAAAGCCGTAGCCTATTCAGATACCTTAAATGGAATAGGACTCCTAATTGGGGGCTTGATGATTCCGGTCTTAGCCTTGATGCAAATTGGGAACGGAGACATGCTTACAGGGTTGGAGGAAGTATATGAGGCAATTCCAGAAAAATTCAGCACAAGGGGATCCAGAGACTCCGTTATGCCCTTTGAAGTCCTTTTTACAGGGCTCATCATTAACCAACTGTATTTCTGGTGCATGAACCAGGCAATCATCCAACGAGCCTTAGGGGCAAAAAACCTAGTCGAAGCCCAAAAAGGCCTGCTGCTTACAGGCTTATTCAAAATTTTAGTTCCTATTATCATCGTTTTACCAGGCATCATAGGCTACTATTACTTTGGAACATTTACCGACCAGGTAGTCGAGCGCAGTGAATTGGTATATCCTGAATTGGTGAAACGCGTGATGCCTGCAACCTTTAATGGATTTTTTGCAGCCGTACTGATGGGAGCCGTTTTAAGTACTTTCAACAGCGTACTCAATAGTGCCGCTACGATTTTTAGCGTTGGGATTTACAAACGACACATAAACAAAGAAGCTTCAGAATCGGCTCTAGTAACAGTCGGTAGGTGGACTTCTGTCATCCTGGCTGTTGGGGCCATTATAGCCGCCCCTTTTGTGGCCCAAGCCCCTGAAGGTCTATACCAACTCCTACAAACCCTGAATGGAATTTATATCATTCCCGTAGCCTCAATTCTATTGGCTGGATTTTTCCTCAAAACTGTCTCTGCCCCTGCTGCTAAGGCTGCTTTTTTCTTTGGTCTGGCCTTTTATGTGTTCATGAGCTTTATCTGGGACGTGGATAATCGGGAGAATATCGCTGCTGGAACCTTCTACCTCCACTACATCCATATTTGGGGGATTGAATTTGTGCTGAATATCCTATTGATGCTAGTGGTTTCGGCCTTATTTCCCAGAGAACAAGAAGTTCAGGTTATTCCATCGGAACATACAGTGAGTATCGAAGGTTGGAAATATGCCAAGCTTGTGGGGGGGATATTGGTAATTGTGACAATCTGTATATATGTTTTACTGGGCTAAGGAAATGTTCTCGGAACTCAGCGAGTTTTCATCATTGAAATATGGTAAATCACATAGCTGATCCCCGCAAATAAATAGCTTATTAGGAAGTATACAGAAGGAGAACTATAGTCCCTAATAAAAAATAACAAGATCAGACCGGACAGCATCAGTAATATATTAATACCTAAGAAAAGCTTTCCCTTCCAACTCCGAAAATAATCTGATGACTTGTCATTTATATAAAATCCCCGACCTACCCTAGCCAAGGATTCTTCCTCACCTTCTGTTTTAGGTCCTTCAGACAAGGTTTCTCCTGTAGACTGAAGGTGATCTCTTCTTTTGTTTTCTTTTTCAATTTTTCTTTCAAACTCCTTGGCAAAGGAGTAAAAACCGTCCTCTTTTCTATACCAAAAGGTATCTCGATTAAATTTAAATATGTGCTTCTCTTCCCAATAAATCGCACATATATCCATATTATTAAAATTTCTATAACTCCAGCCCTCTAGTTCTTCCCAAGGAATTTGCACCTCTTTGTCTGAAGAATTTTGGGGAGGTTTAATACTAGCTATCCTTAAGATTTCTTCCTCAAAAGTTATAAGAATACGACCACTTGAAAAGAAATCGGCAAGAAGCCAACTTCCTCCAAAAACACCTGCACCGATTAGGAGAGCCAAAATTCCTTTGGGTTCTCCAGATTTTACAATTCCAAGTTGAGAAAGAAGCCAAAAGGACCCCAGAACAAAAAGCATAAAAATAAAAATGGCTCGAACTTCTTTGAAAGTCCTAACTTCAAATTCTTTTGTTTTTTTATTTTTCTTCGTTTTGGACATACCAACATCTACATAGAGACTATTACTTAATTAATTGGTCCAAAACAAACTGTAGCTTAGAGTTTCGCCCTGCTAAATAGTCTCCCCAAGATTGGGGAACCACATAATCTGGCAGTACACCACGGCTGGAGACTTCTGGCTCAACATTCATTCGAAAATGAACAATGGGAAGAGAAACGTTGATCCTAGAATGAGGCAATGTTACCCGCTTGGAATAACCGCTTACATTTCCCTCATAGGCTCCTCCTGTTTCTTCCCCAACCAAAATTCCTCTCCCAGTCATTTTGATCATGCTGGCGAACTCTGCACCTCCGCTGAATGTTTCTGCACCGGTTAAAACATACAGCTTACCCGAAAAAACCAGAGAAGAATCAGGCAGACTATGGCCTGTTTCAGAGAAATAATCACTTTGTAAGGTAAAATCCCCTCTTCTTGCTTCACTCCCCTCCAATGCCCATTTGTCTAGGCGCATCTCCTTGAACTTAGCCCGCTCTTGAAAGGGTTTTTTCGCCATAGAGACAAAGGCGTACTTTTGAAAAGGTGAGGGATTTAGGTAAGCCATCAGTAAATTTTCATTACCCTCCTCCCCTCCTCCATTGTCTTGAATATCTAGAATCAGGTGCTGAATGCTGTCTTGTGCTATTTCGTGAAAACGAGCCTGGAGCCAGGCTCTTAATTCTTTGGGCCTAATGGCAAAACTATTTACGGCAAGGTAAGCTACACTGTCATTGATTTGCTTAGCCTCGACAAGGGGAGAGAGGAAAACCTCTTGGGTGAGTTGTCTTCGCTTTTCGTTTCCCTGTTTAGCCTTAATACCCTCTAGGTCTAAGGAAAAAATATTTGAGGCTTCAAGCTCCTGAAAATCAATGGTAAACGAAGTGTAAGGGCCAAAGCCAAGCCGATAATAGTATGGAAAAGCACTACTCAAATCATCATAAGCCCCGGTTTGGCTAAAGCCATCTGTAGGAATGTAGGGCAACAGTTCTGCAATGATTTCCTCCATAGGCTTTCCATTGATGGAAAGTAGCTTCAGCCCTCGCTTAATCCTAGGATTGGGATCGCCATAGTATTGATGTACAACAGCCGTTTTGCCTAGAAATTGGATGCCAAGGGGAAGAAATGTTGCCTCGCGACCCAAGCTGCGTCTAGCCTTCCCCGATAGACGGGCATAGGTATGCCCTTCATTCGTAAGTGCTAGCAGGGCATTTACCTTTTTAAAAAAGGATTCGACCTTCATTCCCTCTTCCAAGGTAGTCCTAATACTATCTATTTTCTGGTCGGTAACTGCTTGAGGGACGTGTAGGTACAAGCCTTTATGATTCTCCTTCAGCGCTGAAAGTAAAAACTCCCAATCTGTCTGGGCTTCCTGGAGGCTTAGCGCCTTCTGAGCTGGGCACGGAAGACTCAAGGTTAATAGACATAGAGCAATATAGTATCTGATCGCCATCTGGCAGCAAGATAACAAGGGATTGTTTCCCTTCCCCTCTATTGGCGATTACCTGTGCCTATTTTATTGCGAAACCAACTGTGAAGCTATGTACAAGGCATATCGACGAACCTACTTCTCACTTCTCCGCTCTTCCCTCACCTCTAATCCCGCAACAACTCATACTCATAGGTACCACCGTCCTCCAATATCCAATAGATCATTTTTTCTTCACCAAAACGAATGTTCTCCCAATACACTGCCTCAGCTTCCTGAGTCGTTTGGTTAGTCAGCACCCCGTGTAATACTTTTACTTGCTCCGCACGACCGGTATAGGTTGCCGTTATGGTGCGGAGTTTCCAAGTGCCCAGTTTTTCTGCGGGTTGTTCTGGATTTCTGATCACCATACGCATACTATCGGTAAATACCTCCAGCCCATCTCCTTTATACAAGTCTGTATAATCTTCTTGATGGGCGGAAACGTCTCTTTTGAACGTAACCTTGTTGTAGGTCCAACTACCTAATATTAGGTCGTTATTTTCAGGCACTACAGCAGGACTCGGGGAAGAGCGTTCACAACTTGCGAAAAAGCCCATAGCTAGTAGGGCTAATAGGGAAATTTTGAATGTTCTCATTGTCGTGTTATGTTTTAGCTATCGTTTGCTTTCGAAAGCTTTTGGATAACGACAAGGAGGGAAATTTATGCAACACATCTAAGGCGCTTTTTTCAAGCGTGATCAATGGGTGAAAGACTGTGTAGGAATTTAGGAGACAGACCAGAGACCGCTTTGCTGTGAGAGGTCAGATGAGCTTTCGGAATATTCCATAAAAAGCAATCCTTTCTCACCTCCCCCTTCTCTATACTTGTATCTGGCTTCTGGCTTCCCTGCGGCCATTGCCTAGACCTACCGAAGCTCCAAACATCCATCAATCCGCTTCTGCATTTCCTGTGAAGGATTCTGATTTTTGGATTTAATATTGCTAGAGGCTAAGCAAATATCGTATTCCTTGATCCATTCCCTGTGGTGCATAGCAAGCTGCTCGATAGAATCTAGCACGTAGTGAAGCTCTTCATCTGTCATGGTAGGATGTATGGACATTCTGATCCAGCCAGGCTTTGTCGAACAGTCGCCTTGATTGATCAAGCTCGTAATGCTATTGGAAGTCTCCGGAGTTACATTGAGCAAATAATGACCATAGGTACCTGCACAGGAGCAACCTCCCCGAGTCTGAATACCAAACCTATCATTGAGTAGTTTAACTCCTACATTGTAATGGAGTCCATCTATGTAAAAGGAAACTACTCCTAAACGCTCCTTATGTTCGCCAGCTAAAATGTGAAGATTGGGAATGGGTCCCAAACAATCGAATATGATACTTAGTAATTCTTCTTCCCTTCTTTGAATATTCTTCACCCCCATTTCGTCCTTGAGTTGCATGCACATAGCCGCTTTCATAGTTTGAAGAAAGGCAGGCGTACCACCGTCTTCCCGTGCTTCTATGTCATCTATGTACTTGTGCTGCCCCCAGGGATTGGTCCAATCTACCG
>JBCCTX010000352.1:0-7862 GCA_039197765.1 Bacteroidota bacterium | reverse complement strand
GACTCCCAAAGTTAGCAAAAACCTGGCTACCCTATTTTTCATATAGGTCATTTTAAGTAAAAAGACAGAATTACGTAGCTAGAAGCGAGTTTGTATCAAGCTAAAACTTTTACCCCACTTTACCTCATCTATCAAATTTGGGAAAACTCTCCTCTAACCTTATAGATTACTTGTATCCATGCGCAAATCCGATTGAGTGAAAATATTTCATCCCTCTCTCAAGTTCTTTTCATCCCGATTTATAGGGATTCATAGCCTTCTCAGATAATTTCGCTCTATATAATTACCCATATGGTAGAAGTAAGACATCTCAAATTGGTGGAGGCCGTAAATCGCCTAGGAACCCTCAAACAGGCTGCGGAGGAGCTCCATCTAACCCAGTCCGCCCTGAGTCACCAGTTAAGACAATTGGAAAATATATTAAGCACCCCCATTTTTTATAGGACTCCCCAAAAGCTGCTTCTCACTCCTTCTGGAAAAGAGTTTTGGGAAACCGCTAAGGAGATCTTAGAGAAAATCAATCAGTTGGAGTCTCGAATAGCAGAAAATAAGCAGGTTTCTATGCAAGGATACATCCATGGCTACTCCGAAGTAGAGACCCAACGTCTGTACGACCAGGCAAACGCCATTTCAGCGTTTTTACATGGGGACTCCCATTGGCCTGAAGGGTCTCTCATTTTAGAGGTGGGATGTGGAGTAGGAGCTCAAACGCAAATCATTGCACCTCAGAACCCTTCTTGCCATTTTACCGGGGTAGATATTTCCGAAAAGTCTCTAAATGCCGCTAAAAACCTCTTGGCGAAAAAAGGGATTGAGAATATTGAGTTGCTTAAGGCCGACTTTCATTACCTACCCTTTTCCGACAAATCGTTTGACCACGTTTTTCTATGCTTTGTCCTAGAGCATGTAAAATCGCCCCATCTGCTCTTAGAGGAATTAAAACGCGTATTGAAACCTGGAGGAAGTATTACGGCAATAGAGGGAGACCATGGATCGACTTACTTTCATCCGGAAAATGCAGCTGCAAGAAAAACCATCCAGGCCCAGGTTCTCCTTCAAGGTCAAAAAGGAGGAAATGCCAATATAGGGAGAGCGCTTTTTCCTCTACTATTTGAAACAGGTTTTGAGGATATAGAGGTTACTCCCAGGCAGGTTTATGTAGACGACTCCAAACCTCATCTGGTAGAAGGGTTTATCCTCAATACGTTTACCGCCATGATTAAAGGCATCGCCGAAGAAGCTATCGCCCAAAAGCTTGTGCAAAAGGAAGAGTTCAGGAGGGGGATTCAAGCCTTGGAAAAAACAGCCTCCGGAGGAGGCACCTTTTGCTATACGTTCTTCAAGGGTAGGGCCGTGAAGAGATAAGGCAGCCCCCTCTTCTATGTATTCTCCTTAGAGTCAAAATTGCGTATCATACCGCATGGGAAATTGCTCGGGAATTTCCTCTTTAGCCTCTCCCAAATTCTGTCGGAGATCAATCTCGATCCCACGGGCAATGGTAGAAATGGGGACATCGTTGGCAGATCCTTCAAAGGGATTTTCCCCTGTTCGCCCTATGCGCTCCATGGTATGAAAAATCCAGGCAACAATCACGTAGAAAGGAATCGATAACCAGATAAAAAGAGGACCGATAGAAGGGATTTTTCCTCCGATTTCTGCTCCAATTTCAGCAAACTGCGGAACGATTGCCAAGGGTAATAATAGGACAAATACCCACATGAAATAGTGATTCAATGAGGCAAAATGCCGCGGATAGGGAAAGTTTTTGATCCGCTCAGACTTGCCCTGCAAGGTAAAAAGTTCTTCCAGTACTCCTTCTAGCTGGAGAAAGGCAAATTGCCAGATCACTCCCTCTTCTTTCAGCTTGCGCAGGTGATGAGATTGCAGGTATAGGAGCGCGGTTTGCTTGTTGTTCTTACTCATCACATAGTCCATGTCTTTCTCGGAAAGGTAGGGATTCATGTCTTCCTGAACAGTAGAATCTCTTTCAGGGGGATGGACCGTATCACTCCATTCTCTATTGGTTTTCTCCTGAAAGACGGTTTCCCATGGTTTGGGGGCACGCATGGAGTGCCTCAGTGCAGTCATCCAGGCTATGTGTCTATAGGTCAGTGTTTTAATTTCGTGATGCAGCTCATCCGAAGATAATTTCACTGTAGCGTGCTCATTGGACAACATGTCCTGAACAAACATGCCAAAGGTCCGAGAGGTATTGACAATTCCTCCCCAAATTTTCCGAGCCTCCCAAATCCGGCCATAGGCAGAGTTATTCTGAAAACCGATGACAAATGCTACTGCGGTACCTATTAAGGCAAGTGGGGTCCAGGGAATTTTCAACCAGCCTAAATTCAGGAAGAAATACACGCCCACAATAGCAGATACGTACAGGAGAAAGAAGAGGGTCTCAAAGCGAGTCCACATAGCCATGTCCTTGGCTTTAAAGACTTTCTTGGTATACATGGTTTGGGGGTTATGTTAAACTACGATTTACCTAGCATCAAGATAAGCACAATTAACAAAAGCACAATCCAACCAGGATGTATTCCTTGGGTTTAGGTGAGAACCAGTAGCCTGCTTAGGGCTAATTTTTGAGAGGTATGAAACGGCAAAATGAGCTAAGAAATTATCTCTGTGTACCTCCTTTTCCCCTCCCAAGAAGCTGCGGTAAAAACCCTCGAATATTAAGCTTTTGAGGGTATCTCTGCATTTTCTGGCCTATTACCACAATCATTTTTTTTAGGTACTTAATACTACTTCCTCACTTTAACAAAGTAGCATTAATTAGGCAATTCCCAATTCCTCAACTGAGTTTTGAATATCTTTGCGATATTTCGCGCATCATCTATGCCTCGGTGGTGGGTCCCTTCCAGGATAAGGCCCTCTTTTTTAAGTGCGGAGGGCATCCCCACGGGCTTATTCAGCTTTTTGATTCTGGCATATTGGTGTTTTACGCTGATATGCGGAGCCAGCCAAGCCTTGTCAAGATGATGGAGGGTACAATCTACTTTCAACTGCTTTTTGTCATAATAGCCCCAGCTACACAATACATAGGGCTCCGATAGGTCTATCCATTGCTGAAATTGGTTAAGTACGACGGGGAAATGAGCAGCAGTGTCGATTACTGCTTGCTCAATGGTTGTCAATTCTTTACAGAAATTGGATAACACAGGATGAAGGCGGGGTTGTACAAACTCGCAGAACTCGTCACTTATTTTACCTGCATCGTCTAGCTTTACCGCTCCGATTTCAATAATTTCCTGTTGCTTACCATGTTTACGGTCTTGCCAACAAGTTGCTTCTAAGTCAAATACGATAAAATTCATCTTGTAAAAAAAAGAAAAAGTGCAGCCAAAGGCTATCCCTAAGCGCTGCAATCATTTTAATAGGTATTTCATGGTAAACGTGGGGAAAAGATCTGCGAAATTTCCGGGTAGTGCACGGTATTGGATTTTATATTTTCTAGCCCTTGGCTAATCCGTTTCTGAAGGCCTGCTGACCCTAGGCCTTGGGCTTGTAAATCCTCTACTTGTGCAATGTACCTAGCTAGTTCTTCCAAATTTCCTTTATGTTGATTCAGTCGAGCCAGTGCTAGTTTAAAATCCATCTCATTCCCAAAAAAGTTGAAGCCTTTTGATAAAGCCTTCGTTCGTTCTTCCATTAACTCCTCCACATTTCTCTCCGTCCAATTCAACAAGGGTTGGCTAAAAAAAGTATATACGTAAGGGCTGTACTTTTCGTAGAATTGCCAGAGATTTTCCAAACAAGCGGTAAGCCAAGTATCGGATTTGCGCATGTCGTACTTCCACCCTCCATAGATGCTGATGAACTCGTTATGTTCCATCTCGTCCTCTTCCAAATAAAGGGCTATATCCTGTACAAAGTGCTGGTTCTCAGGGCTAGCCATAGGGCCTCTATTCTGCCATTGTAGCATGAGGCCATTTTGGATACCTATTTTACACACTACAATTTTCATATTGGGATCTACCTGGAAAATTAGGCAAGCATACACAGCTTCTTGCCCTTCTCTTTCCTCTCTAAGCTCCTTGAGGAAGGTATACTCGTGGTCATCGTTGTAAACCTGAAAGATTCCATCCCGCCAAGAGTTATCCAGTTTTGCTCTAAAAAATGTATACACTCGCTCAAATTGTTCAGGCTCCGCCTTAGCCGCTCTATCTTGATGATAAATCTGGGCTAACTCCGTTAAGGAGTTTTCAAAATCGAGTAAAAAGGCAAGCTTACCTTCTTCTTCAATGTTTGTGGCCAATTCTTTTTCAAGTGCATAATCCGGCAGGGAAAGAAAATCTTCCTCTTCTTCCTGATATTCAAAGGTTGTTTGATGTTTCTCTGCAAATTTTCGAATTCCCAGGAGAATTTCGTCTCCCAACCAATCAGAAAAATTGGTAGGAATACCATCTTGTTCATCGAGATAGAATTCGAGAATACTATTGACCCAAACCGCATAACACTGGCTTATAAAGGCATTGTCTTGGAGTCGTTCTGCTTCTCGTAGTAAGCTAAAAAAAACCTGAGGTAAGGGATGAAACTGAGGAGCTTGTCGATCTATTTCAGGAAGTTGATCTTTTACTCGATTCCAAAATGTATCTCCTGCGTCAAAATAGAGAAATTTCTCCCCTCCTTTTTCCCTCATATAAATAGATCCCGAATCTTCTGTATGTAAGTCCTCCTTAATCCAAGCATTTTCTTTCGAGTCCAGCTCGGAAAAATAGCCTGGATGCGTAGGGAAATCAGGATGCCGGTTCAGAGGCCATTCATACAGATAGTGGATGTCTTTTAAGATATCGTATACACGAAAGTGCGTATAGCTCGTATCGTGAGCTTGTTGGAAGCCATATAGAGAAGCAGCTAAATTTCGTTTTTCTAAGTGGGAAAATTGGGACTGGTTTACCAGCAAAATGGCGTTTTCAACAAAATCTTCTAATTCGTGAAAAGACATAGGAGGGATTTGATGTGTTACTTGAGGTAAGTGTGCGCAAATCCCATTCCCATTTTATCTTTAATCAGAGGAAGTTTCTACGCGTGTCAAACTTGCTTGCTGGAGCCCTTTAATAGGGAATCCATAAATATCCATTTCCAAGTTTTTCCCCGTTTCTACCTTTTCTCCCAACTGGGTAGATAGGATTTCAAAATTTAAGTTCTTACCCGAAAAAGCAAGCCTGGAGCTTAGAAACGTGCTATCTACTTGAAAGAAGCTAAATAGTATATTGTTAGCAAACCTTGTAGGAAGTATAATTCCGTTATTCTCATCCAGTTCGTATAAGCCTTTTTCTTTATCTAAAACTACCAGGGTATACTCTCTAGCTTGGCCATCATAGACCAATGTGTAGGCATATCGATTTTCAGCATCGGTACGTGTGAGGTGGAACTCCATAGGGACTTCTTGGATTTTGCCATCTAGCAAATAAATATTCAATGTTCCTTGATAACTCCCTAAGTAGCTATCAGGGAAAACTGGGTTTTCCCCTTGTGCAAAAGATAAATTGACTACAACGAATAAGCCTAAGAAAACTTTAAATTTCTGCATATAGCAATACATAATATCTAACTCTCAATGACTTAAGAAGATTATTACGACTCTTTAGAATACTGGCACAATATATTGAATAGGTCGTGCTCTATTAAAAATAAATTTCACGCTGGGTTTCGGAAGCTTTTTTTGTGCCATTCGTGTCTCATAGCGTCTTATAAGCCATCAATATATATTGGTAAGCTAAGGTCTCATTATCTACTTGAATTGAGGGAAAGCCAGCCTCCTTAAGCTCTGCTTCAATTTGCTCATAAGTCATCCTATGCTTTTGAGGGGGGCCATGAGGGCTATCTTCTTTTTTGTAATCAACTACCATAAGGCTCCCCTTAAGCTTGAGGCCCGATAGGACTTTCTGAAAATAGGCTATCCGGTCGTGAATATGGTGATAGGTATTCACGATAATGACATGGTCCACTTCTTCTGGCGTCAGTTTTGGGCTATCAAAGGGTAGGAGGCGTAAACTCACCAAGGAATCTTTGCGCTCAGATTTTTGATCCTGAATATAGGATTGAAACCGTTCATCGACATCTGCCGCGATCACCCTCGCCCCTTTTTCAGCCATTCGAAAGGAAAAGTATCCCGTTCCTGCCCCAATGTCCATGATAGTTTTTCCTTGAATATCTCCGAGTAATGCGATTACTGAGTCAGGCTGCTGCCAGCTCTCTCTTTCAGGACTTTCGAAGCTTGCTACAAGTTCTTCAAAACTCCGTTGATTCATAAAGGCATTGGCATCATGACCGTGTTCATGACCGTGCGCATGTCCAGATTGGTGGCCTTCTCGGTGAGACTCTGTGTTTCCACAACTGTAAAGGAGGATCATAAGGGGCAAAACGATTGGAATAAATTTCATTAGGATTTGAATTCTTTCCATTAAATGTAAGGCATTTTTCTCCAACTCCCCTACCCTAACTACTTTCTATACTCGTATAAATAGTAGAAAAATCCTGGATGGCGAGGTCTTTTTTGTGAATACAGTAGGTTAAAGTACCTGCATCCCAGAAATTAAATTCTCCTACACTTTCCATATTCAGCAAAACCATCCACTCGTGGGGTTCTCCCCCAAAGCGAGCAGCTGCTTGTTCCTGAGGAGACTCGTGCTGAGTAAATACGGAGCTATTGATACAGTGGGTTGCTAATTGAATGTATCCATTATCAAATCCTAGGGGAGTCTTAATAGCACCTTCCAATAGTTCCTCAGCCATTTCTAGGGGTTCTAAGCTATCGTATAGACCCTCATCCTCCTCTGCCTGTTTCCACAGGTGGGCATATTTTGGATAGCGTTCTTCCGCGTGGTTAAATAGGTTATAGAAATTGGGGAGTGAAATGGCGTTTTCAAAATGTACCCCTACAGCTTCCCTTATGTGATCATCGAACTGACTATCTATGAACTCCGTACCTGATGTATAGGAAAATCGTATGAGTTCACCTGCCTCTTCAACGTATAGTACCTGTGCTTGTTGAGCGTATTCTTCATCATTGACAAAAAAGTACAAAATGCCCTTTCGGGGTAAAAAAGATTGGAAAGGGGCAAGTTCTTCACAATTGATCTGGGCATGAAACAGGTATAAATGTCCATTCTTATTGGCGGGGTGTGCCCATCCTTTGGGCAAGTCGGGGCTTCCTCCCACTTTGGAGCTGCCAAGTGGGAGGTCTCCTGACCCTTCCTTCATTAACAAATAGGTAGCCATGGTACAATAATCCAGAATAAGATCTTTGAATGGCTTCAACTTAGGCTTAGAGCCAATCACCTTAGCCAGGTTGGAGCGCTCCTTGGTGTAAGCGGCCAGATCATACAAGGCTTCCTGAATAGGATGGGGATTCTCACTTTTATAGCTCGTATCTTCGAAGAATTTCCTGTATTTGCGGTCAACTTTAAGGACTTCAATTGCATGGAGTGAAGGGGGAAGTTGGTCAAAATTATTACTCGTAATGTCTAATTCTTTTAGGTTGGGAAGAGAACTTATGCACTCGGGTAAAGTCTTAAGTTGATTGTAGCGAAGGCTTATAGTTTCTACATTTTTCAACTCACAAATGCTTCCAGGAAGCTTTGTTAGCTTACTAGATTGGATCGTCAGCTCTTCCAGCTTTTGTAGCTTCCCCAGTTCCTTCGGAAGCTGCTCCAGGCTACTTCCATAGATTTGAAGCGTTCGTAGCTCAGTCAAAGAGCAAAATGCTTCTGGCAGGGTCGAGAAACGACATTGACTTTGTCCCCCTATCCATAGGCTTTCCAAGTTTTTGAAGCTCAATATTTCTTGGGGAAACACAGGGAAAATCCCCTTACCAATGCTCAATTCATACACATCGGCAGGATCCTGTT
>JBCCTX010000351.1:0-7874 GCA_039197765.1 Bacteroidota bacterium | reverse complement strand
TTTAAGAAAAGGAAAATGGGCCTAAAGCTCAATAAGGACTAATGTTTTGACGTATACTAACCCCATCCTCACTGGCTTTCACCCTGACCCCTCCATTATCCGTGTGGGGAAGGATTATTTCCTCGCCACTTCTACCTTTGAATGGTTTCCTGGCGTTCAGATTTTCCATTCCACAGACCTAGTAAATTGGGAACTTGTGGCTCGACCGCTAGATAGTGTAGAAAAACTCGATATGAGAGGAATTCCAGATTCCTGTGGAGTATGGGCACCTTGCCTCAGCTATGACCAGGGCACCTATTACCTGGTATATTCCAACGTCAAAAGCTTTGACGGGATGTGCAAGGATACGCCTAACTACCTGGTAATGGCCAAGCATATAGAAGGACCTTGGTCGGCCCCTATCTTTCTAAATGCCAGCGGCTTCGATGGTTCCCTCTTTCACGATGAAGATGGCAAAAAATACTACCTAAGTATGTTAGTTGATCATCGGCACGGGAAGTTTTTTGGAGGAATTGTGCTTCAAGAATACAACTCTAAAAAGAAATGTCTGGTGGGAAGAGTACATCACATTTATGAGGGAAGTCCCCTGGGAATTACCGAAGGTCCACACCTGTATAAGCGTGATGGGTATTATTACCTCTTAACTGCAGAAGGAGGTACAGAATATGGACATGCAGTATCTCTAGCTCGTTCTAAGAACCTTCTAGGTCCCTATGAAACACATCCCCAAAATCCCTTGATTTCAGCAGCTAAAGATCCCGAACATCCTTTGCAGAAAACAGGTCATGGAGACTGTGTCTGGACAGAATCGGGGAATTGTTATATCGTTTTTCTGACGGGACGACCCCTCAGTAAACTTGGAAGATGTACGCTGGGAAGAGAGACCGCTATTGAAAAACTGTATTGGCCAGAAGGAGAGTGGCCTTTTTTAGAAGGGAATACCTCTTTTCCACGCACTTACATACCCGAGTTGCCCTCCAAAAAAGAAGGCCCCTTCCAAGAAAAAGTTAGGTTTGCAGAAGGGATTCCCCCTTCCTACCAGAGTTTGCGTATTTCCACAAGTGAAGATTGGATACTAAGGGAACAAAATCCTGGATTTCTGACGCTCTTAGGGCAAGAGTCGCTAAGCTCTACCTTTTCTCAAAGCCTTCTGGCAAGAAGGGTGCAGCATTTCCATTGCTCCTATACGATTTGTATGGAGTTTTCTCCAAATTCTTTTCAGCATATGGCCGGTCTGGTTTGCTATTACAATACAGGCCATCACTATTACCTCCATATGACAAATAAAGGAATAGAGGGGGAAGGTAAGGTACTGAGGCTATCGAAAACAGACAACTTTGCTTACTCCGAGTTGTTGGATCCTGCTATTGACCTACCGACAGGCAAGATACACCTTCGGGTAATTTGGGATCGAGATAAGCTCAGGTTTTCTTATAAGGTCGAAGAAGCTAATTGGATAGAGATTTCAAAGGCGTATGATGGGAGTATTCTCTCGGACGATTACGTTAGGGACGGAAGTGATCGCTATCGCCCCGCCTTTACCGGAGCTTTTCTAGGAATTTGTTGCCAGGATTTAACCGGTAATAAGCATCCAGCTCATTTTGAATGGGCTGATTACCAAGAACTCACTGTAGATTTATAGATATGATTAGAACAGTATTGATTATCGGTTTGGGAGTAGGATACTTGCAAGCATGTAGTCCAGGGACCTCTCACACGCAAGGGAAGCCGCCTGGAGAAGAAAAAGTTGGCCGAGAGCGTGCAAAATTTGAACCCGAAGATGGCAAATGCATCCTGTTTATCGGCCAAGAGTTGGAAGCGTTAGGGGGGCTTGAAGCGCCATGGAATGATGGGTACCTAGACCACTTTCAAAGACCAGGGGGGTTTACGATGTATACCAACTTTTCCCAAGGGGATAGTTCCTTTGGATACGAATTGAAAGGATTGGATGGCCTGGAAAGCACGGATGACTGGGGAGATTCTCCGAGTAACATGAGTAAGCAGCTGGAAGACCCTAATTTTGCCAACATGGCCTTAGCCATCGGACTCGGGTTTGTCAATCATGAAGCGGATGTAGCTAACGGAAGATATGATGACCAGGTTTTGAGACTGGGAAATTGGATCAAAGGATTAGGGAAACGGCCAGTCTTTCTCAGAATAGGATATGAATTTGGGGGTGAATGGAACCATTATGACAAAGAATTGTATAAAGTGGCTTTTCGGAAGATTAAGGAAACCTATGATTCCCTAGGGGTAGAAAATGTAGCCTATGTATGGCAATCTCATGGATGGGGACAAGACTTGGAAGAGTTGGAGAGTTGGTATCCAGGGGATGAATATGTAGACTGGTGTGCGTATTCCTTTTTCTCCAGGTTCGATGAAGCCCAAATGATACCGTTTGCTCGGCGCCACGGAAAGCCCGTTTTTATTGCCGAAGCTTCAGCTACCATATCAACCCCCACTGTAAAGACCAATGGAAAGACAAAAGAAACTATTTTCTCTAATCCAGAACAGGCACAAGAAGCTTGGGACAAATGGTTCATTCCCTTCTTTCAGGCAATTGATGAACACCCTGACGTAATCAAGGCAGTGAGCTACATTAATTGCAACTGGAGAAGCCATCCCATGTGGTTCGAAAACCCTACCTTTCAAGATATTGATGCACGCATTCAGACAAGTTCGATGATTTCAGAAAGGTGGAAAGAAAAGGTGTATCAGGCCCCCTTTATACAAGCTAGTGATAGCTTATACAAGCTACTTTGGCAGGGGGAATGAACCCTTTGAGAAAGGAAACTTTCCAGAACTACCTCTCAGGTTGAAACTTCTTGTAAAGCAAGGTTATCCTTTTTTTAAAAATTGTTCTTAGTCCCCAACTTTATTTATAGTTGTATCGTACCATACTATATGGTATGTTTGTGAAATGAAGCGGAAGAGTAAGGCAGAATGGCTGAAAGAGGGATTTCGAGTCCTTTCCGAGTTCAACCAGGACAAACTGCGGGTTCAATACCTGTGTGAACGCTTAGGAGTAACGCGGGGGTCATTCTACCACCATTTTGAGGGAATTGACGGATATGTAGATGCGCTTATGGTGGAGTGGAAGGAGCAAAATACACTGGAGTTTATTGATGAAGCGGATAAATCTTTAGATCCTGGTGGAAAAATGGAACGTCTCAATGCTCGAGTGGTACAAACCAATCAGGCCATAGAATCAGGTATTCGCTCTTGGTCTTTGTACCATCCGGTGGTTAAGCAGACGGTGAAGGAAGTAGATCGTATAAGAATGAACTACTTAAAAAAAATTTACCTAGAAATGGGAAAAGGGGAGAAGGAGGCAGGATACTTAGCACAAATGGAGTACGCATTGCTGGTTGGAGTTCAATTACTCTTTCCCAATATAAAAGAAGAGGAAATGCGACGTATGTATGGAGTCTACAAGGATCATCAGCAATCATATGCTCAAGACCCTCTTGATACGTGAATGAGAAAATTTTTTATTCTTTAACAATACAATACTGTATGGTATGATTTTAACAGCAAAACATCCCATTTTACCCAAAAAGCCTGATTTTGATTCGGGTTTACACGAGATCTTAATCCGTGCGGAGCCTCAGCAAATTTTTCAGGCCATTGAACAATTGCAGGTGCCTGATGTACCCATCATGCGTTCCTTGTTTGCAATCCGCAGTATACCTTCGATGATAGTTGGCAAAGGTTCCTTTTTTGCAAAGGAGGAGGGAGCAACTATTCTTCAGGGGATGGAAAAGCAGGGCTTTCGCATCATCCGCAAAACCAAAAAGGAGTTGGTATTTGGAATCATGGGGAAACCTTGGAAGGCCTCTAATCCTGAGATTTATATCCCTGAAGATGTATCGGAATATGAACTCGATCCTCCCAAAGGGATGCTAAAGGCCATGGGTGATTTTCAAATTGGAGAAAGGGTAGGGGAGCGATACAAACTCCTACATACCACTCAAGTTTTTACTCCTGATAAGAAAGTAAAACGCAAATTTACTCCGTATTGGTTCTTAATTTTTCCGGGAGCATACCTCCTCCGTTGGGCTTGGTTACGGGCAATTAAACAAAAAGCAGAAGCATTGGCTACCTCTATATCTTAGATTTGCTTAAACGCCAAAATCTTGAATATCTAACAGCTTTCATATGAATTACTGGTTTCTCGCTTCAAGCATCCTGACTGGGATAGCATTTTTTGTCCATATCATCCAAGGCAGCAAAGAAACAAAAATACTGCGCGTTTCAGAGGGCTGAAAACAATCCTATTTACAGGCGTTTGCGGCTTTTCAACTTGTAAGTGTAGATCTTTTATTGCTCGCTTTAGTCTTGGGCTGGATGACCCTAAATCCCCATTTGGATATCATCAGAACTTTAGGGCCCATACTTCTTGGCCCAAAGGTAGCGAAGCTGTCACCTGAGAAAATGGCTCATATGGGAAATTGGTTTATCACTTCCTCATATTTTCCCTGAGCATCTTTAATACTTAATTGAGAATATACCTCAAGGGATTTACGAGACGCATGCCCTGAATAGGGCTGAATCATGGCATCGTCAATTCCTTGCTTCTTCAGCCAAGTGAGCAGAAAATGCCGGAATTGGTGAGGTGAAAGTGAGTTTTCTAATCCAGCCTTTTCAGCATATCTTTTGATCATCTTTCTAATTCCCCGATCTGTGTAGGATTTTCGGCGTTTGGATTCAAATAAATAAGAAGCTCCTTTCTGTTCCATTTTAGTCATATGGAGAGCCAGCACTTCCCGAAAAGCCCGCGGAAATGGAACTATTCGATCCTTTTTACCTTTTCCCTGATTCACACGGATTTGGCACAAGTCTAAGTCTATATCTTTCAGTCGAATAACAACCAATTCACTAACTCTTACTCCGGTATACAAAAATGTCTTTATTATCACCAAATCCTGGGTATTGCGGGTTTTCCATACAGCTTCATAAAATAGCTTCAATTCTTTTTCACTCGGTACTCGGGGAAGTTTCTTCCCTTTTTGCTTAACAGGTACCTCCAACTCCTCCCTGAGATAACGAAACACATTTCTTAAATAATAATAATCTGGCTGCTCTTTCCTGAACAGTTTCGCTACTTGCTTAGCTTTCTTTCGAGCAGGCGTCCGTTGAAAGTTTTCTTACTGAGTCATCTTTAGATTAGTTTTGAGTAAATGGCAAGTTTTCAATAGCTAATCGAGTATTCATATCCAGATAAAATGATCCGTAGGGATTTACATGGGCATACTGAATCGGACGAAGGGCTCTTTTATCGAAATAAAGAGGGAAATCTTGGCCTTTTGGTTCTTGAATATGAAAGAAAATTATAAAAGTTCCATACTCAAAACAAGAGTCGGAACTATTTATTCCTAATAAGGAATTTCTTCAAAAATAGAATTGAGTTATATGCTCTCTCAATGCAAATGAATTTGGTCTTTAGGCTTCCAACGTAGTTGAGTTTTTTAGGATAAAGGATTTGGAGCACTCAATTTAATCGACTAATATTTTCACATCTGTTTGAAAAGTTAATAATTTGATAATATACATTATTTTGAATAGTAGAGTTAATTTTGATACATTATTGGAAATAAATTTTTTTAATACGTAAAACTATCAGCCTTATGAAAAAGCTAAACTATTTATTAGTGCAAGGGCTTGTACTAATGCTATTATCTTCATGTTCACAAAGTCAAGTAGATCCAGGTACTCCTTTCATATCTGGTCCTACTGAAGAGGTTCCTAGAAATACGGCTCTCACTTATCATTTAAATGCTAACGGTGCAGATTTAACAGATTGTGAAGCACAATGGTCTAGCGCTCATGCTGAAGTTTTACAAACTATGAACAACGGAACTGTAGCTGTTCTTAGATTTCCTGCCCCGGGACCACCCAGTGGATTAGTTACTATAAATGCTCAAGTATCTCTATGTCAGGATTCTGAGGTAAATGGATGGTATAGCGAGACTATTGAACTAGAATGAGTGGTTTATAAACCACTAAGTATTATATACTCTTTGTATATTTTAGCCCATTCAAAAAAGAGAATTTTTGGATGGGCTTGATGCTAATTAAGGAGGTTATGTTCCCAAGAATATTCTTTTTTCTGTTATTTATCTCTTTTGCTGGAACCGCAATTTCTCAAAATTATTCCCAATCGCTTATTGGCATTGTAAAAGATATTGATACAGACGTGGGAATACAAGGTGTGATAGTATCCATTTCAAATGGAAATTTTACAGATAGCATTCTTACTAATGAGCGTGGAGAATTCGCTTTTGAAGGGATCAGAGTTGGCCGCGTAGATTTATTATGTAGACATAATTCATATAAAATAAAATTCATCAAGGATATTAGAATAGATTCAGGTAAGGCGATTCATTTTGATATTCTGCTAAGTAAAAATGTTTATTCAACAGAAGAAGTTCTAATTACAGAAAAAAAGAATAAGGGTTATGAGTTTCAAAATAGTAAACATCAGTTAAACCTAAATCTAGCAAAAAGAACTGGAGGAAATTTTGGAGATCCGGTAAGGATGATGTCTAGGTTTGCAGGAGTCTCAAATCCAGATGATCTGAGAAATAATCTAATTATTCGAGGAAATTCCCCAGTTGGAGTAGCATGGTACATTGAAGGAATCTCAACTATAAATCCCAATCACTTTGCGACTGTAGGGAATTCTGGAGGTGGAGTCAGCATACTTAATTCTCTCACACTATCAAGTTTAAACTTATATACTGGAGCGTTTCCTTCTGAATTCGGAAATGCCATTTCTGGAATTGCAGAAACCAATCTCCGTAAAGGTAATTCCCGAGAGAAAGAATTTTCAATTAAAAGTAACATAATTGATATTGAATTGTTAGCAGAAGGCCCGATTTCCAAAACTAAGCGATCCTCTTTTTTACTAGCATATAGGAGGTCAAATGTAGATTTTGCATATAAAATTAGTTCTCAACTAAGAGGCTATTTGGGGAATGCTCCCAATGTCCAAGACTTAACTTTTAAGCTTTATTGGCCCAATAAAAATGGATTCACCTCATGGTATGGAATAGGAGGTGAGAGTGAATTACAAATTCGCGAAAATTTTGCCGATGATGATCAAGATATATATAAGTCCTGGTCTTTTGTAACCGGGTTAAAAAATAATAGGATAATCAGCTCTAATTCTTCACTTACAACTTCTATCGCATATTCTGGTAATTTCACGGGAAATGGAGAAATTAATTATCAAGACAGTAGTGGCCGCAGTTTGAAGGATACCGAGTATCGCTATTCATTAATGAGTATTTATAAGCTTTCTCTTAATAAGAAACATTCCTTGAAAGCTGGAATAGTTGCCCAACATGTAGGTCATTTGACTTTACGGGAGTTTTATAGACCAGATAGTTTAGGAGAGTTTAATAGAATTAAAGTTTCTAGAAATTATAAGCAGTTAGTGGCTTTCTTAAATTGGAAATGGAATATTTCTAGGACTCTAATCGTCAATGGAGGGATTAACAGTTCTTTACTCACCTTGAATACTACAGGTTACCTTGATCCTAGGGTACAAGTTAACTGGATAATAACGGATCAAGAGCAATTAACTTTTGGACTTGGAACTCACAGTCAATTCCAACCTGCAGCTTTATATTTTACTGGTGGAAGGAATTCGGAGGGAGATCCTATTCTTCGAAATATTAATTTAGATCCAAGCAGAAGTAATCACTATATCATTTCTTACCATAATAATCTATTAAAAAACTTAAATATTACAAACGGAATATTTTTTTCTCAAAGAGTATTACTTGAATTAACTAATGTTGGTTTTACAAGAGAAGAGTCGTACAAAATTGTGCAAAAAAATGCGATGAATGCTTGGAAACAAAATTCCT
>JBCCTX010000350.1:0-7878 GCA_039197765.1 Bacteroidota bacterium | reverse complement strand
CTCGGCTGGAAGAACGTTTTGCGCATGTAATCGCCCTTTGCCCACATCTTTGAAAACACTTAGAAAGGAAGGAACGGAATCCAATTGTTTCATATATCCGCTGAATACCGTTCTATCATCTTTTACTTCTAAGTCAAAGGATGAAAAAGAGATGATTTCATCTAAGCCTTGAAGAGATTCTGGGATTTCAGACGTAAATGCAGCGATGAGATTTTCAAAAACGGAGTAATTGAGATAGAGGGTATACAGCTCATCGCGGTTAGTTTGTTCGCGTACAAAAGTGAAGTCTTCATTGTTGCGAATACTCGGACTTTCAGATTGGGCTATTCCTTTTCGAATTAAGTCAGGATCATAAGAGGAAATTAAGATGTTATCCATGATAGATAAATAGAGAATCTCCTGTTCTTCTGGGTCATATAACTCATAGATGTCGATTCCAAAATATTTCTCTACACTTACGTCATACTCAAAGCTCTTAAATAGAAGCCCCAGTATTTCACGCATTTTGCCCAAATTAGTTTTACGCAAGTCGATCAAGTAGATGAAGTCATAATTCTCCTTTGAGACCATGTGGGCAGAGATGACCAAATCCCCCAATTTTACAAAGTTGGCCACTGTTTTATTTTCAATCAATAAGGTATCGAGGTAGTCGGCAGATTCGCTTATTTCGGAAAAGTACGGCGTTTCTTTCAAATAGCGCCATACTCTACTTTTACTGAGGTTCTGCCAGTCTTGGATGGGTTGGTCAGACTCTATGGCATAGACAAAGTCTGTCGGAATAAAACTGAGGATATCGCGTTGCTCGCCTCCACCTCTTGAATAAAAGTAAGTAGCAAAAGCAGTGAGACCTATTAGGGCAAGTATGCCTAACAACCGGAGGATACGCATGACTACGGGATTTGGAGCATTTATAATAAGTACGAATGAGTAAATTTTTTCACTTAGACGAATATATTAACTTTCATTCTCGATTTACAATTTTTGACTACTTTCGACCATCAAAGCCTATCAAATGTCCCATATTTCCCAAAAGTTTTTACGCCAGTTTTGCTGCTGGGTTTTCCTGATTTTTGCCGGAATTTCCCATACGGCCCTAGGGCAGCAATCAGAATCCATTAAAGTCATGCATTACAACTTGTTGCGCTTTGGCAACAATTGTGACCCTGTATCTATAAACCAGAAGGCGAGTTGGTTGGAGACCATTTTGAATTTTTACCAACCCGATATTTTCACAGTAAATGAACTCCTTCCCGAAGCCGCTTTTGAGGCGCTAATTGAAGATGCCTGCCAAAGCTACAATCCCGCTATGCAGACTGCGGGTTTTACCAATGAAGCAGGATCAGATATTGTAAATGATTTGTTTTTTAATTCTGAAATATTTGGATGGGTTGATGTCGAGGTGTTACCAGGTGCATTCAGAGATATCAGCGTCTATAAACTATTTGTCAGGGATGGTATTGAAGCAAGATCTGATACCATTTTCCTCTATTGTATAGTGGCGCATTTGAAGGCCGGAGGCTCATCAGAGGATGCAAGTTTGCGCTTAGAGGAAGTCCAGAAGATACGTTCCTGGATGGAAAATAGAGAAGGACGGGGAAATATTCTGTTATTGGGCGATTTGAATGTTGACAATGCGAGGGAAGAAGCTTGGCGGCTCCTAGTAGATCCTTCTGAGACAGAATCCCCCAATTTCTTCGGTTTTTATGATCCCATTGACCTAGTAGAGGATTGGAATGGGCCTGATTTTGCTTCATTCCATACCCAATCGACTCGTACGAGTCTTCCAGACTGCGGAGTTGATGGGGGCTTGGATGACCGCTTTGACTTCATTTTGACAAGTTTAGCTATAATGGAAGGTTCACAAAAGATCATGTATGAAGCAGACTCTTACAGGGCTTTAGGAAATGGGGGAGGGGCCTTCAACCAAAGTTTGGATTGTACAGGCAGTGAGGTTCCTGAAATTCTTTGTAATACCCTAAGACAAATGTCTGACCATCTGCCTGTCGTAGCAAGCTTTGTCATAGCTCCGTCTTTGGTTTCCAACAAAAGAGCATTTTCATCCCTAGGGTATTCGATTGTTTCTCCATTTGGAGAGGAATTACAAGTACATCAGACAATCCTATCAACTAATTTTCCTATCTGTATCAAGCTCTTCTCTCTACAAGGAAAAATGGTTGCTTACAAAGATTATAAGTCCCATACATCCAACTATAGGCTAGATACAGGTTCGCTTTCGCCAGGAGTGTATTGGGTACAATTGAGACTTTCAAACGGATATAGTGCTTGGGAGAAACTGTTAAAATGACATCTAGATAGATCAAGAAGAACTTTGCCTAGAAGAATGGATACACAGAAAAAGGTTCATTGTTATTTACGAATTAGTTCGTAAATAAATTTGTGATTACGAAGACTTTCGTTTATACTTGTAATACGAAATAATTCGTAGAACTATGAACACATCAAACATACGTCCCACAGAAAGCGAACTCGCCATCTTGCGCGTCCTTTGGCGGGAGAAGGCTTCTACCGTTCGCGCGGTCAATGAGCAGTTAAACCGATTGAGCCCAAATAAGGAGATTGGGTATACCACTACCCTTAAACTTATGCAAATCATGCATACCAAGGGCTTGCTGAGTAGGGAGAAACAAGGGAAACTGCATATCTATAGCCCTGTTTTTTCAGAAGAAGAAACCCAGCAACAGCTCCTGAACAAACTTGTTGATTCTGCTTTCCAAGGCTCCGCAATGAAGCTGGTCATGCAGGCCCTCGGTAATCGACGTTCAACTCCTGAGGAGTTGGCAGAAATTAGAGACTTTCTCGATTCATTGGAAGAATAACCCTAACAACCTCATTATATGGAAATCGCATATGTGGGTCCTACCCTGGCCGAGGCGCTGGGATGGACACTCCTCCATTCCCTTTGGCAAGGATTTGCCATTTTCCTGCTCTTGTCTTTTGGGCTTCACTTGAGTAGAAGCTCCTCTCCCAACTTTCGGTATCGTCTCTCTGTAGGCGCCTTACTGAGTTTAACCTTGTGGGTGTTTTACACTTTTTACACCTACTATATACAAGTGAGTCCTGGGATGTCAGCAAGCCCCCAGGAGTTTGTCTTAAACCCTTTTGTAGTTCCCCTACCCAGCCCTATGTATGAAGCGTCAATTTGGGACAATTTCTACCAGGTCTTTCAGCAATTTATCCAATTTTATGCCCGGGAATTGGTAGGGGTTTGGCTGTTAGGAGTGGCATTATTTGTTGTTCGATGGGCGGGAAGTTTATACTACACCTATCTGCTAAGAAAGACCCTCACTGTGCCTGCTATGGAAAGCTGGCAACAGAAGGTTCGGGAAATTTCCAAGCGGATTGGGATAAACAAATCGGTTATGCTCATGGAATCCGCTAGGGTAGAAGTACCTATGGTTATCGGTCATCTAAAGCCGATGATTCTATTTCCTTTAGGTATGATAAGCGGCTTGAGTCCCATTCAAGTAGAAGCCATTATTGCCCATGAACTTGCTCATATCAAGCGATACGATTTCTTGGTCAACTTATTTTTATCCCTTGTAGAAATTTTATTTTTCTATCATCCAGTGTACTGGTGGATTTCGGTGCGAATTGCGGATGAGCGTGAGCACGCTTGCGATGATTTAGCCGTAGCCGTAACGGGAAATCCAAGAGCCTATGCTGAGGCTTTGATGGAAATGGAGAGTTTGCTACAGCCCCCTAATCTGGGTTTAGCCATTCAGGGGAGAAAGAATCACTTGCTAAACCGGATTAAGCGAGTTTGCCTGGGGGAGCAAGAAGTCCAAAAATCTGAAACAGGCAAAATTGGTCTTACCCTTGGTCTTTTGTTAGCGATAGCCTTTATTACCTGGTTTCGCCTCCCGGCTCAGGAGGAATTGTATTGGGAAGAGGGAATGATAGAGAGTACTTGGGAAGAATGGTCTTCTGGAGAACCAGCTGAATTTGGGGAGGGTTTTTTCCCTGAGTTAGCCGAAGTACCGGGACCGGAAGGACCATTCGAATTAGAAGCATTCCCCATTGAAGCAGAGTTTTTCGAACTAGCTGAATTAGATAGCCCTGTGATTATTCCTCCTCTTCCCCCGATTCCGCCTATGCCTGAAATACAGAGTCTTCCTCCTATTCCACCCATTCCAGAACTTCCTGAGCTTGTGCCTAGTGCAGATCCTGAAGTCTACTCGGAGGCCCTAGAAGCTTTCCAGCAACATTATCAAGACTGGGAGATGGAATACCAAGAGATGTATCAAGAGTGGCAGCAAGTATACCAAGAGCGTTATCAAGAATGGCAAACACACATTCAAGAGATCTATCAGGAGTATGAAGAACAGGCTCGAGAAATATATGAACGGAATGCAGAAGCCCTACATTCTGATGGGGAACTTGAAAGGGCTAGAGAATTAGAACAACGAACACTAGAAAGACAATTGCACCAACAGGAAAGGGAGCTTCAGCGCTCACAGCAACTATTGGAGAGGGAATTACAGTCAGAGATGATGCAACAGCAATATAGACTCGCTCAAGTACAGGCTCGCCTTCAAAAGGAGTTGCAACAGATGAACAATCGAATCCGTTTGCGAATGGGAAATTCCATGCAGGGAACACACTGGGCTCCAAAGCCAGATCCTGCCCCTAGCCCCGACGCAAGGCCGCTTTTGGAAGGGAGTTCCGATTGTGAGGAAAGATTTCGAGAAGCACTGCGAGAAGATGGTTTCAATAGGGAAGCAGAAGAAAAGAAGCTGGAGCTAGAGCTTTATGAAAATCAAGGGAAAAAGGGACTTAAAATAAATGGTAAGCCCTATGCATCAGTACTGGCCGAACGATGGATCAAGGTTCTAGAAGACTGTGGATTGGACATGAACAAGATTCAGAGGATGGGCTTTAGAGAACATCGTGTGGCCCCTAATGAAATTTGGGCCTCTTATGATGATCCAAGTATAGATTCCTCTTTTTTTGCTTTCCATAAGGTAATGACTAGTCAATTGTTTAAAGATGGATTGATACCCAGTTTTACCAAAAAATGGCGACTCACCCAGTCCAAAGGTAAAATAATCATCAATGGCAAAAGAATTCCAGAGGAACTCCTACCTACCTATGAACGAATTCTAGAATCCTATGGGAAATCCGCAGAATTCTCGCGGATAAAATATCGGCAATCTGCCGATCCGAGGGATAGGGCTGAGGTAAGTCCAACGCCATTGGCACAACCTGAACCATTCCCAAGTCCAGTTGGAGAAAGTAGAGCTCCAAGAGAGACGGGGCCTTTTCCGCATCTTGTGAATTCTGGGGCACCTAACCGTTCCTTAAGTCCCAATGAGCCTGTTGAAATAAGTGGATTTGGTGAGGCTTACCCAATCTCTGGCCAAACCTCTAGCGAACAAGATATTCGAGATCTATTGACAGAGGAACGTATCATTTCACATGGGAAGGCACCTTTTTCCTTAGTCATAAAAGGAAAAATTGTCAAAACAGTTAACGAAACCGTCCTTTCTGAGGAATTAGGAGAAAAACTGTGGAAAATGTTAGAAGAAGGGGGAACTTCTTTTGAAGGAGATTGGACGTTAAAATACAAGGCGGTAGATTAAGGAACCTACGGAAAATAAAACGGGTCTTTAGCCATAGGCTAAGTATCCCACGGCTTACGGTGAATACCTTCTGTAGGTCGTGGGATATTTTGTGTGTGTCTACGATTCTTATGTCAACCTATCATAATACCCTCTCCTTACCTCCCAATCACTCCTAACTCGAGCCCTACCGTTTGGAACGCTTCTATAGCCTTATCTAGGTGCTCTATGCTATGGTCAGCTGACAGTTGTACACGAATCCGTGCTTCTCCTTTGGGAACTACTGGGTAGAAAAAACCGATTACATAGATCCCATAGTCAAGCAGTTTGGCTGCAAAATCCTGGGCACGTCGCGCCTCATACAGCATGATAGGGACAATCGGGTGCTCACCTGGTTTGATGGTAAATCCAAGGGCTTCCATTTTTTGACGGAAATAGCGAGTATTTCGCTCTAGTTTGTCTCGAAGTTCTGTAGACTCAGTCAGGATATCGAGTACTTCTATAGAAGCAGCTACGATAGGAGGGGCAACCGTATTGGAAAACAAATAGGGTCTCGACCGCTGGCGTAGGATATCCACAATTTCCTTTTTTGCAGCAGTAAATCCTCCTGATGCACCGCCAAGCGCCTTTCCGAGTGTACCGGTTATGATGTCGATTTTCCCGAGTACATTTCTATATTCATGCACCCCCTTTCCCATTCTTCCAATAAATCCTGTAGAGTGGCACTCATCCGACATGACAAGGGCCTCATATTCTTCTGCAAGTTCAGCGATTTTGTCGAGTTGGGCTATTGTACCATCCATAGAGAAAACGCCATCTGTGGCGATAAGAATTCTCCTAGCCCCTGCATCCTTGGCTTCTTTCAATTTGGCTTCTAGATCCACCATATTATTGTGGAGGTATCGGTAGCGCATCGCTTTGCACAACCGAATCCCATCAATGATGGAAGCGTGATTGAGCTGGTCGGAGATGATTGCATCTTCCTTAGTCAATAGCGGTTCAAATAAACCCCCATTGGCATCAAATGCTGCAGCATAGAGGATTGCGTCTTCCATACCCAAGAAATCGGCTAGTTTATTTTCCAGTTTCTTGTGAATATCCTGAGTGCCACAGATGAAGCGCACACTCGATAAGCCAAAGCCGTGGCTATCCAGGGCTTTCTTGGCAGCCTCAATAACTCTCGGATGAGATGATAGGCCCAAGTAATTGTTGGCGCAGAAGTTCAACACGCCTTCCTGAGTGGTTGTATCGATCTGAGCACCCTGGGGAGTCGTAATGATGCGCTCTTCTTTGTAGCGTCCGCTTTCCCGAATAGAATCTATTTCTTCTGACAATTTATCCTTGAGTGTGCTATACATAAAATTTTATATTTAATATTTTCGCTGGAAATGGAGATCCAATTTTCTCCGTCAAATTATACAATTTTCTATTAGCACGGTATATGAAAAAAGACAATGTCCTTGTCATAGGCGCTTTAGGGCAAATCGGATCCGATCTCATTCCTGAGTTACAAAACATATATGGAGAGGGGCACGTTATTGCTTCCGATATCGTGGAAAAGAGAAACTTAAAGCGCAATCTTCAGGTAACGGCTTCTCTCTATGAACACCTCAATATACTAGACTCTGAAAGACTGGGAACCCTCATACGCAAGTACAAAGTTTCCCAGATCTATTTACTTGCTGCAATCCTATCTGCAAAGGGGGAGTCCAATCCCAAATTTGCTTGGAGGTTGAATATGGAAGGGTTGATAAATGTATTAGAAGCTGCTGTGCAATATGGCTGTAAGGTGTTTTGGCCGAGTTCTATCGCTGTTTTTGGTCCCAAGAGTCCACCCATACAGACGCCGCAGGATACCATGATGAATCCCATTACCATCTATGGGATTAGTAAACAGGCGGGGGAAGGATGGGCCGCCTATTACCACCTCCGATATAAGGTGGATATCCGTAGCCTTCGGTACCCAGGATTGATCAGTTACAAAGCCTTACCTGGAGGAGGAACTACGGACTACGCAGTGGACATTTTTTATCAGGCGCTACAGAAGGGTTCTTATACCTGTTTTCTTTCAGAGGATCTCGCCCTACCTATGATGTATATGCCCGATGCCATTCGGGCTACCTTGGAACTCATGCATGCAGATGCAGATAGAATCACCATTCGCAGCAGCTATAACTTAGCTGGCATAAGCTTTTCCCCTGGTCAAATTTCTCAGGAAATCCAACGGCACATCCCTCATTTCTCTACTGTATATGCTCCGGATTTTCGACAGGAAATTGCAGAGAGTTGGCCTCGAAGT
>JBCCTX010000349.1:0-7923 GCA_039197765.1 Bacteroidota bacterium | reverse complement strand
GCACCAAAAGCCGTTTTTCCCAGTCTTCCGTTTAGCTTTCCCCCTACTGTAATAGGCACCTCATTTCCATCGTAGAGTCCTATCCGGCGGCTAAAAAAGGGAATAATATTCCGACTCAACCCAAAGCCAAACTCGAAAATATCCGCCCCTTCTAAAAAGAAGGCTCTTTTCTCTGGAAAAAATAAAGGAAATCGGGTCAGATTGGTCTGACGCGTATCCACTTCTGTCTCCGCAAAATCTGTATTGGCAGTAATGGTCGCTGTGACATTGGCCCCTAGCCGCTGACTGATGGTCAAACTGGGGTCAAAAATCAACTCATCTTCCTCCCCCACTTCTTGGTCAATGGTACCTATAAGGGAAGGTCGAATATTTAGGCCTACTCCATAGGAAAATTCTGGTAGATTGGTTAAAAGGCCTGCTCTACTGGTTTGGATGAACCATTGATCCCTCCGAATATTGGCCCAGCGGATGGTCTCCTGGTAGCGTTGAATGCGCCGCTCTAGGTTAAAGCCCCAGGTTCTCAATCCTTTATTGAATGAGAAACTTTGGACGGGAATACGAATCTCTACGGTCCAGCCTGAATCCGTGATCACGGCTTTTGCCTCCCATATAGCATCCCAATCTTCATTCTCCGATTCTCCTCGGTTGGATACTAGTGCGTCGTAGCGAGCTCCGCTGGCATTTACCGCTAAAATAATCCCTGACTGGCCATCCAAGAAAGGGTCTATTACAATTCGGATATGATCTTCGTCTTCCAGGTCGGAATCACGCAGCTTGGAAAAGTTTACGATACCTGAAGGATCTTCATCGAAGCACTCAACCCCTATTAAGAGATAACGAGGATGTGTTAACACGCGCATGGTGGTCCGTCCCGATGGAGTTCCGCCTTCGTCGGGAACCACCGTTTTGAAGGCATCTACAAGTTGTGCTTGTTCCCAATCTGCTTCAGCCAGGTGTCCATCCAAGAGGATTGATCCTGTAACTGAGGCTGCCGCCATTTCCGGTTTTTCCTCATCCTGAGATAAAACAAGGAAGGGAAAACACAAGAAAGACAGGACCAACCAAAACATTAACGGTTGACTCATAGAAGCTTAGGTGAATGTAGTGGCTTATTTACAAAGCAATTTTGAAGTTTATCTAAAGGAGACCTTAGGCCTCACATCCAAATGCTCAGGGAGTGTACGCCTGAAGCAATCGAATAGCTGCTTGATTATTCGTGGCCTGGGCGACTGCAAGGGCAGTTTCTTTTCCCCAATCTTCTTTGATGTGCGGATCAGCTCCTTTTTCCAGCAGGAGTTTTGTGATCTCTAAGTGATTGAAACGAATACTTTCTACCAACGGTGCAGCCATAAACTCCGGGTGCTGATAATTGGGGTCTGTCCCCATTTGAAGGTGGTATTCTACTAAGGCTAAGTCGCCTGTTTGTATGGCTTGAAACATTTCTTTCCAATCTCCTCCCATAGGTATAAATATAGGATAATAGTATATCACTCGGAATAGGATAGATTCCTCTTTTCTCTCTCGCTTTGAGGAGACCTTACACAGCGCCAACTCCGGTCAAAATTTACCTTTTAAAGGGATTCCTACGGTAAAAGAATTGGCAACTCGAATGCATTTATCTCCCAATTACATGAGCGATGCCTTAAAGAGTACTACTAGCCTGACCGCGCAAAAACCGAATTGCTCCGCCCTAATCAGCGCATTTCAGAAGTGCCCTACAAATTAGGCTTTGAAAGTCAACCTACTATTCCCGATTATTCAAAAAAATGGAAGGCATGACCCCCAAAGAATTTGTAGACCAGACTTAAGCCTTGAAGACAAACCTACAGGCTTACTTGGCCATGCGATCGATCCTATTCCATATCGATTGGTCGAACATCCGACCTTGAGGGAAACCCACTCCCTTAAGCTTCTTTGCCCCAACTTCACGCCAAACGATGTGCAGAATTAATTTTGAAAAGAAATAATGTGTACGCTCCCCTCATGTCTCTTCCAAAAGCTTCCGAATCAGAACAATCTGCCCCAAATGGTAATAGCAGTGCTCTATCATCCCTTCTATACTTCTGTGGTAGGTCCCATACTGTTCCTTCACAAAGGTTTCAGCCAGTTTTTTTTCAGAGAGCGCTTCGACATGCTGAGCGAATTGCGCTGCATTTTCCCACATCTCTTGTTTGAGCCTTTCCCAATCCTCTATTGATGTAATAGGGGGGAGATCAAAACTGAATTTATCCCGAATCTCCAGGTCTCCTCCTTTTAAAACATTTAATACCCCTGCGATATAGTAATTCACGTGAAAGGTTAGGGCTGCGATCGAATTTATGGATCCGACCTTTTGGACAGCCTTTTCCATGGATACCTGAGCTAACTGGTCCTTGAAATTAGTATTCGCTATCCATTTGCCAGATAAGAGAACTTCTCTAAAACGGTTGGCGAGTTGTTGAGAGGTTTCCATATGCGTATATGTTTTAGTGGTGATGCTTACCATACTTACGTAGCGCGGTATCAACCTCTACTATTGGTACCCGCATCATTCCGTTACCTAACTCCTCTTTTTCATCCCAAAAATCTTTTTGACAAAATCCGTTTGTTCAGGTAGGCCTGAAAGTCTGGGGAATTTCACCTTTTTCGTATTCACTCCCAGGTCTGGGTATTTGAATCCCTTGATTAGGTTACCAAAATCTATGAACTTCAATATTTCTTTTAACTCAACCTGCCTGTAGAGCTTCTCCATTTGGGATTGCCACTGGAATGCTGAGATAATCTCTGTATGTAAATCTAAACAGAATTCCGCCCCGTGGTCCATAATAGGGGTAATCCCTTTAGCAAACGCATGGCTTTTGAAGAGTGAATCTATCAAGGCAAAACTTGAAACCGTTTTTACAATACTTTTAGAAAATTCTCTTCTGAGCATTTCAATTTTTTTAGGCTAGGCTAACAAAGGAACAGAGGTTCTTCTTGCTTAAAGGTAAGCACTTTGCGAACCTAGTACCCAATCTCGTTCCATTTTCTCCTGCGTATCTCTTCTCCATAGTACCTTTAGATGGAATTCTTTTTTAGCCTTCACTCTACATACAGGATGCTTAAGCCTCCATGTCCTTTCCCATCTTTTGCAAGTTTTTCCTCAGGTTCTGCTGGATTACTGGTCCAATGGCCATCCACGATAAATTTATAATAATATTTACCCTTGGGAAGATCTATTTTCATTTCCCATCCCTCACTTGTCTTATACATTGGCAAGCTAAACATATCCCAGTTGTTGAAATTCCCCACTACCGAAACCTCTTGGGCCTGTTCAAATCCGGCCAATTGAAAAGTGGTATTACCCTTTCTACTAGGCTTAGTAAAATTGTAGCGTTTTCGAGGGAGGAGATTCCTTTCGTTGGCAATTTTGAGCGCTAAATAGGCTACTAATTCTGCATTAAAGACTTGATCTTCTGGTGGAACATATTCATACATATCTGCATTAGTATGATGGATAGCTGAGATATAGTCTAGCGGATCTTGAATGAACTGAAAAGCAGGAACGTTGTGGTAGTCAAACAGCCAATGGTCCGTTTGATTTGCATTCTGCAGTGTTAGGGTATTGCTACTAGGGAATGGCTGTAGATACTCAGCAAAAAAGGGTCGGGTGGCTTTATTCCCCATCAAATAGATCCCCCTAATTTTTCCCGCCCCATTATCTAGATTCAAGTATGCAGATATTTTAGGGTTTGCCCCTTTAGGTTCCCCTTCTACCATATCTCCCACATGGGTATCTACATAGAATTCTGAGCCTGCAAAGACATGCTCTTCTCCTCCCCATAGTACCAATCGAATGGTTCGCTTCGGTTGAGCCCCTATCTTTTTCACAATTCGCATGGCCTCTATCAATAGCGCGCAATTTGCAGCATTATCCACCGCTCCGGTACCTGAGTGCCAGCTATCCAAATGGGCTCCCAGGATGACAAGCTCCTCTTCAAGTTTTGGGTCTGTACCCGGAATTTCTGCAACCAGGTTTTTGTGATAAGAGGACTCAGTATAAAAGTTTGAAGTAAGTTGAACCTTGAGTTTTGGCTGCAACCCTAGATTCTGTAATCTTAGCAGCCGACCAAAGTGTTCGTTAGAAATGACAAAAGAAGCTAACGGTTTATGGTCAGAAAGTAAACGAAAGGAAGGTACAGCTCTGTTTCCATCGGCGTGTAAGAGCCCATAGGGAAAATCACTGGGCTCAATTGCGGCAATGGCGCCTTCCTTCTCTAGAAACTGGAAAAATTCTGCCATTCGCTGTTTGGTCTTTTTCCGCATTGCAAAAAGACGTGGAACAGAAATTCTGCTATGGTAGCCAATCAGGACATCATTAGGGTCGGGGTTAGCAGCCGCCCGATTCAATAATTCCGCTGGTATACGTTCTGACATGGGTCTTTCCACACTACTGACAGGTCGATAGAGACCTTGGAACATGATAATTTTCCCCTCCAGGCTACCTTCCTGATCATATGCCTCTCGAAGCCTCCTTATAAATACCAAATCCCCTAATTGCTCTCCTTCGGTCGATTTTGTATACGCCAGTGGATAGGCATTGATAGGGCCATAAGAAGGTGCTACCATTTCCACTTCAAATCCACTGAAGTCCCATCCCCTATATCCTCGATCAAAGCTCTCTAAACGAGTGCTAATCCCATATTCCTTCAATTTCTTTTCTGCAAATACGACTGAGTTATAGTACTTAGGGGTTCCCAGCATTCTCGGGCCATACACATCTGCTAAATAGCTCACTGTCTCCATAATTTCTTCTTGTGAAGATTCTGCTCGAATGGAATCTATTAGCGGATTTTGTCCGTGAGTTCTGCTGGAGATCAGCCCTAGAAGGAGGGTTAAGGTAATTAAATTATTCTTCATCAATTTCCGTTGAGGTAAGTCCTATTTTAACAAAGACCTACCTCCCTACTGGATAGATGTAAAATCGGGAAACTTTTACCCTACGCTTTTCCTAAGGGCTTATATATTGTAGGAAACCAATACATACAGCTCTTTCTCAAAATCTGCCTCCCCTAAATTGAGGCTCAGATTGAGTGGTAGAGAACCTGTAGCTTGAGAGACTAGCTCACTCCGGTCCACCAGATCATTGTTCAATGCATCCACCTGTTTGACCCAAATATTGGAGATCTGTATAGAATTATTTTTGGTGAAAAATGGGAAATGTTCCTGCTTTAATTCAAAATACGGTGAATACGTTGCTAATGGTGTGGCAGAATAAATTTTTGTGTAGGACAAAACATGAGCGAGATGATTTTTAATCTATCTTTGCGCCATTAGGCATTCCCCTACTCCCACCGCATAGTATTGGTTACCAAATTCTTCAACCTTAACAGCCATATAGTCTATCTCTTCAAAGGGTAACTTTTGGGCAGTTGCTACGTTTGGCAGCCGATGCTAAAGTTTTACATTTACGCTTAGGATGTTTAGCGCGAGATCATCATCTTTTTTTAAGTTCCTGCTTAAGAAAATCTATAGCAAAGTCCAATTGACTATCCGTCTCTTTCAGGATATCTGAGACGCTTTTAGGGGGTACTTCTATATCGGGCTGAACCCCAACACCATCATAAAGCTCCCCATTAGGCTGGTAGGATACAATAGAAGATAACTGTAACTCTACTACCGAATGGTCTAACTGGTATTTTTGGGCTCTGCCACTTCCGCCCCCACTAGCTGTTCCTATTAAGGTAACCCCCTCAATTTCTTTAAATGTAGAAAGGAAAATATCTGTTGCTGAATAGCATCCTTCATTCATTAGGATAACTGTAGGGATATTTGAAAATTTTGCGCTATCGTGCCCTTTGATATATAGGTAGTAATTGGGAGAATATAGGCTATCATTTAGGGAAATGTTAGGCCTAAAATTACTCAGCCACGATGTTAACTGATTACGAGCTGCCCCATCAAAAATTTCATCTTCTAATGGATACAGATATCTATCTTTGAGGCTTTTATGTTTTGATGGAGTATTCGTTCTAAATCTGGCAACATTCCCCACTACAAAGCTTTGCTCGTTACTTATAAAATGAGGAGCTAGGTTTAATAAGATGTCCCTCCTTCCTCCTCCATTATCCCTAACATCAATAATTAGGGCTTCTGATTCCTCAAGTTCGCTTAATGGCAATTCCAATCCATCTTCAAGTCCCTTCATCGATTCAATTTTCAGGTAGCCAATTTCTTCAAACTGTCTGACTTCGAAAGGATCATTGTTTTGTAGCTCATCAAGCAACTGCATTTTTTCAATCAGGGTCAGTTCCTCAAATCTCTTGTATTCCTCCACGGCTATAGGTTGATCCATCTCCCAAATCGCACCTTTTTCGGATCTAAGCTTTACCCTAAGCATATTTTTATCCTTACCAAGAATGCTTAGGATTTCCCCGATTCTATTTAACCGCCCCACTTTTACAGACTGTTTAAATTGTGCTGAGGCATTTGGGGTAAAATAGGCTCCCGATACTTCCAGTAACCTGGCAACTTCCACCCCGTTGATTGAATGTAAATAGGGATAATCTTCGTGAAGCAACTTTCCCTTTTTAGCACAAATCACGTTTCCTTTAAATGGAAAAGTGGAAAAGGGTAAGATACCCCCTTCTTTGAAATTTACGTTGCGAATTCTGGAATGGCCATCGCCATAGCTATTCAAAAATTGTCCCACAAATAGGTTCCTACTCATTTTCCTCATTTGAGCATTCCCCCACTTTTCCCTTACCAAAAATATTCAAAACCTAGCCTAAGTTCCTTTGTGGGGACTTATCAACCCAACAGTATTTCCTGCTATATCCTGAAACCAGGCGAATCTTCTCCCATCGGGTAAGGTAATAGGGCCTACCATTTTCTTTCCTCCCATGGCCTCAATCTTTTCCAGGTCGTTCTCTAAGGTGTCGGTTTCTATATAGATGTTGATGTACTTTTGGGGCTCATCGGGCGTTAGCTGAGTAATATGTCCGGAAATTGCCCCTTCTCTTCCACTATCTATAGGGGCTGAATTTCCGTTTTCCTTAATCTCCCAATCGAATATGTCTCGGTAGAAATCCGCTGTTTCGGCAAGGTTACTGCACCCTATTTCAAAATGAACGACTGCTTTTCTCATGATGTTGATAGATTTAATTCTGTGTATGACAAAACTCAGGAGAGAAAATTTTCAATAGGTTCCATATGCCCACAGCTACCCAATCAGTTGCACTCGACAATTAGTTGAATTTCTTTGAACCTTTGCCAAACCTTATGGTCAAAGCCTTGTGGAGAGATGTCAAAGGCAATAGCCTGTTTGTTAGTTTCTTTGCACATGTACTCCTTCACTTTGACATTTAGCGTGATCGGTTCTTTTGTAAAAAAAGCATCAAACACCCGTATTTTTCCGGTAAAGCCTTCATCTGTTTGGACAAATAAACACAGAGTTTTATCGAGTGTGTCTGAATGTGTAGTGTCAGACAGTTCCGTTAAAACTGCTTGCATCAGCCCGTCATAATAGCGTGTAAGGGTTTCTGTGAGTATCTCCTCATCCATATTATCCTTCTTCTCAATGAACCAGACAAAGTGATAGGTCCAAAACTGTTCACTACTCGGGTCCGCCCATCCTGGAGCAAATCGAATGTCCTCGAAGCCAACAAAATCAATACTCGGTGCAAACCCCAATGGAAAGCTTATGATTTCACTGTTCCAGCCCTTTGGAGCACGCAAGATAGTTTGGGGCTCCTGGGCTAAGCCCATTGTATACAGGATTACGAGAGAACATAACCCTGCAAAGGATTTTTTGTACATAACTTGCATAGGGTTGGCTTTGACCTTTCCTTTGGATATGTGGACCATTTCTGCTAGGTATTCTTTGGGGGGGTAAAAATGGACGAATTCTACGATTTTCTTGGCATTCAAACTCTATAATAGGCCATTTTTAGACGATAAACCCGT
>JBCCTX010000348.1:0-7925 GCA_039197765.1 Bacteroidota bacterium | reverse complement strand
TAAATCAAAAAATTTTATATTTTAAATTTTATTTAATTATTAATTATAAATATATTATTTTTATTTAGTAATTATATACGTTAAAAGGAGTTTTCTTGATGGAGCTCCTTGCTTTTTGTCTCCATTAGCTGCACACATTTCTTATACATCATCCTACTCGCACATCTCATGAAAGCTTTTTTTATAAAAAAAAAGGGTTCTTGTAATTCTATTTTAGGGGGTAAACAGGGAAGATTTCCTCTTGGATATTTTCGATGGATTTCTATAATTAGTATCCTGCTCTTATCCTTTTTAGCTGTTCCCAACCACAGTTTTACCCAAGTTAATTTCAGTAATCAAAGCAACCTATATCCAGGAGATATCTATAGTGGGGCTCCTATAGGGATTGCGGATATGAATGGGGATGGCAAAGATGATATTGTCCACTTGGATGGTCGGGTGACGCTGAAGATTTCTTTTCAGAATGCTCCGGGGCAAATTTTTACCCAACAAAACTATGGACAGCTTAATTCAGGTTCTGAATGGGCGTTATGTGTAGCAGATTTCGATAGGAATGGAATCAATGACATCCTCGCAGGTGGAGCTTACAATAACATAAAGTTAGTCTCTGGAAATGCACAAGGACAGTTTACGGCTTCTCTATTGAGTAACTCCAGTATTTTTGTGCAAGGGAGTAATTTTGTAGACATCAATAACGATGGGTCAGTAGATATTTTTGCGTGTAGTGATGAAAGTGATAGTCGTAAATACCGAAACAACGGAAACGGTAATTTTACCTTAGATAATTCGCTCATTAATACAGAATCGCCTGGGAGTGATCATTCAGGAAACTATTCTTCTATATGGACAGATTACGATAATGATGGCGATTTAGATATGTACCTATCAAAGTGTCGGCAAGGGATAAATAGCTCTGCTGATCTGCGTCGAATCAACAAATTGCTTCAAAATGATGGGAACAATGTATTTACAGATGTAGCAGCAACAGCTGGTTTGCGCATTGGGGCACAGACCTGGACCTCTGATTTTGCCGATATCGATAATGATGGAGACATGGATGCCTTTGTAAGCAATCACGGAGATGATTGTAAGCTCTATCGAAACAATGGCAATGGGACCTTTACGGATGTTACGTCAGGGAGTGGTTTTCTTCCTACCCTACAAGGATCTTCTAGCTTAGAAGGAATACAAGCTATCTTTCGAGATTTTGATAACGACGGATACGTAGACCTTCTTTTTGCTGGAACGGACCACTACCTCTTTTATAACGATGGCGATGGCACCTTTACCTTGGCGTCTAATCCATTCAACTCCTTTACCATTCACTCTTTTGCTGTAGGAGACTTGAACCACGATGGATTTCTAGATATTTATGCAGGGCATGGGCGAGGATTTAATTCTTTGGGAAATGATCCGGATGAGATCTTTATGAACAATGGTAATAGCAATCACTTTATTGCCGTACAGCTTGAAGGGACTCAAAGTAATATCAATGCTATTGGGGCAAGAGTAGAGGTGTATGGACCCTGGGGAAAACAGATCAGAGAAGTGCGGTCGGGGGAAGGCTATGGTATCATGAATACCTTTACCCAGCATATAGGTTTGGGTTCTAATATGCAAATCGACAAAGTAGTTGTAAAATGGCCTTCTGGATTGGTAGACGAAGTATTGAACCCTGCAGCCGATCAGTTTTTATCTATTACAGAGTCCGGGGTTGTAAATACGGCTCCCGTGGCAACATTTATCCCTAGCCTAACCTCAGGAGATGCACCCCTATTCCTTACATTAGACGCAACAGGTTCTTTTGATGTGGATGGAGATCTGCTGACCTACAGCTGGAATTTTGGAGATGGAAACTCCGCTTCTGGGCCTACAGTATCCCATACCTTTGATGATCCTGGAGTATATACGGTGATACTTGATGTGAACGATGGAAGGGTATCCTCCATTGCCGATACGGTAATCGTAGCCATAGGGGAAGGAGATTGTATCCCTCAGGTGATAGATACCGAAGATTTTGAGCTTGGCTGGGGAATATGGAATGATGGAGGAGACGATGCCACTCGTACCAGTGATAATACCTTTGCAAACAGCGGTAGTTATTCCATACAATTAAGGGATAATTCTTCCACCTCGTTTATGACTACGGATAATTTGGACCTGAGCGCATATTCCGAAGTGATTGTCAGTTTTTCTTACGTAGCTAACAGTTTTGATAGTTCAGCGGAAGATTTTTGGTTACAGCTCTCGTCCAATGGGGGCTCGAGCTACACGACGGTAGAGGAATGGAATTTGGGAGATGAGTTTCAGAATAATCAGCGGCAGAACGCCTTTGTTACCCTTTCGGGCCCCTTTGCGACAAATACACGTTTTCGTATTCGCTGTGATGCCACCGCAAATGGCGATCAGGTATTTATAGATGATGTGGTGATTACAGCGTGTGCACCGATTCCTAACCGGGCCCCGACCGCTTCTTTCACCTTTACACCTGCTTCTGGTACAACACCGCTACAAGTGAGTTTCAACGCCTCTGCGTCTTCAGATCCCGATGGAGATAATATGACCTATTCCTGGGATTTTGGGGATGGTAGCACAGGCTCTGGATTGAATCCAGTCCATACCTATACAAGTGCGGAAAACTTTACAGTTACTCTTACGGTAAGTGATGGTTCTTTAACTGATCAGGATTTTGCAAGTGTGGCTGCCTCGGATCCCTACGAATTTGATCTCACGCATTCCGTTGCAAGAAAATGGAATGAAGTATTGTTAGAAGCTATTCGGAATGACTTTGCAAGACCTACCGTTCACGCAAGAAACCTACACCATATTAGTGCAGCTATGTTTGACGCTTGGTCTGCCTATGAAGAAGGTTCATTGCAGTATTTTTTGGGGAATACCATTCAGGGATTTTCTATACCTTTCTCAGGAGTTCCAGGTGTTTCCGATGCGGTTACCGCACAGGAGGAGGCCGTGAGTTATGCCGCCTATCGATTGATCCTCCATCGATTTGCCAGCTCTCCTGGAAGAGACTATATCCATGGCCTTGCCAATCAATTGATGCAGGAATTGGGGTTTAGTACCGGAATTTTGGGAACCAACTATCAGGGGGGAGATCCTGCAGAATTAGGGAATTATTTGGCAGATCGCGTCATCGCCTATGGCCAACAAGATCAATCGAATGAGTCCAATGACTACGTCAATACCTTTTACAACCCAGTAAATAATTTCATCGAAATAGCTCGTGCGGGTAATCCCAACCTCACCAATTTCAATCGCTGGCAACCCATTGCCTTTGATGTCTTTATTGACCAGGCAGGAAATGTAGTTGAAGCAGCTGTGCCAGAATTTCTAAGTCCAGAATGGGGCGTAGTAAGCCCTTTTGCCCTTACAGATGCAGATAAACAAACTCGGACAAGAGATGGGGACACCTATCACGTCTACCACGATCCAGGTACCCCTCCCCAACTAGGAGGCTCAGGAGATGACCTTTATAAACGAGCCTTTAGTATGGTTGCTACTTGGAGTTCACACCTAGATCCTTCAGATGGTGTAATGTGGGATATTTCTCCTGGTGCAATTGGGAATATAGATGTGAGCCAACTTCCTACAAGCTTTAGTGGACACGATCCATTTTACGACTACTTGAATGGAGGAGTAATTGGAAATGGGAGGACACTTAATCCCCGAACAAATGCACCCTATCAAAGCCAGATGGTTCCTAGAGGAGATTATGCACGTGTATTAGCAGAATTCTGGGCGGATGGCCCTGATTCAGAAACCCCTCCTGGGCATTGGTTCACCATCCTGAACTATGTGCGGGATCATCCACAATTTAGCCCTAAGTGGAAAGGGCAGGGGCCCAATCTTTCCGATTTGGAATGGGACATCAAAAGCTATTTTACCTTGGGAGGGACCATGCATGACGCCGCAATCACTGCCTGGAGTGCCAAAGGGTATTACGATTACATTCGCCCAGTATCCGCTATTCGCGGAATGGCAGAAAAAGGACAAAGTTCAAACCCGAGTGCAGCAAGTTATGATTTGGAAGGGATTCCTTTAGTTCCAGGATATATCGAACTCGTAGCAGCGGGTGATCCGCTTGCAGGACCTGGGAATACCAATGTGGGAAAAATAAAGCTCAAAGCCTGGAAAGGACCGAATTTTATCCTTAACCCAGATACGGATGTTGCAGGAGTAGATTGGATTCTAGCCGAAGAGTGGTGGCCTTACCAGCGCCCTTCCTTTGTCACCCCACCATTTGCAGGATATGTTTCCGGTCATAGTACCTATTCCCGTGCGGCAGCTGAAGTTATGACCTTTATGACAGGAGACGAATATTTTCCAGGGGGAATGGGGGAGTTCAACTGTCCCAAGGATGAGTTCTTGGTATTTGAAAATGGCCCAAGTGTAGATGTTACCTTACAATGGGCAACCTATAGAGATGCATCGGATGAGTGTAGCCTCTCTAGGATTTGGGGAGGAATTCACCCTTCACTTGATGATATTCCCGGTAGGCTGATGGGGATTGAGGTAGGGGTAGATGCTTTTGCCTTTAGTGATAGTATAATTTCTCCTGTGCGTACGGGTACCTGTGGAAATCTTCAGAACCTAGCCCTTAATCAGCCCTCCTCTCAGTCCTCCACCTACGGGAATGGTTTAGCCAGCTACGCAAACGATGGAAACCTTAGCGGTTCCTCACCTTGGAGTGCAGACCTCCAACATACAACTAATGAGGTCCAACCCTGGTGGGAGGTAGATCTGGGACAGTTAAGCGATATTGAGCAGGTTATTATTCGCAATAGGAATAGTGGGAATCAGGAGCGTCTCGCAGATTTCTATATATTAATCTCTGCCTCTCCTTTCAATCCAACTGAAGGTCTCTCTGACTATTTAGCTAACGGGGCTATATCCCAGACTTTCTTTTTAGGTCAGGCTAGCAATGTGGAAACTATAAATCTCCCAGCATCGGGTAGGTATGTTCGGGTTCAACTTTCCGGGAGTAGTATATTACACATGGCTGAAGTGGAGGTGCTCGGTTGTCTATCTGCGAGTGATCCCTGCGCCGGTGCTCAATCTGTAGCAATCACCCCCGCGGGCCCTTTCCTCGAGAATGCCGGTCCTCAACAATTGCAGGGTAGTCCTGCTAGCGGTTCATGGAGCGGTTCGGTGAGTGCTACAGGTGTATTTGATCCTTCACAAGGACCTGGTTCCTATACGGTCACCTACACGTACACAGATGGAAATGGCTGTACGCAGTCAGATAGTGAAACAATTACGGTAAATCCGATTGGGGGCTGCTCTACAACGAGCAACCTTGCACTAAACCAACCTTCTAGTCAATCTTCTACTTATGGAAATGGCGTCGCAGGATTGGCAAATGATGGCAACCTTAGTGGTTCTTCCCCTTGGAGCGCAGATTTACAGCATACAACCAATGAGGTAAATCCCTGGTGGGAAGTAGATTTGGGGGCTTTTAGCCAAATAGATCAGGTACAGATTATCAACCGAAGCGAAGGAGGCTTGGATCGCCTAAGTAATTTTTACATTCTAGTCTCTGCATTTTCGATGCAGGGTATGGATCTCAATACCTTATTGAATGACAATTCTATCGAGCAAATTCATTTCCCTGGACCTGCAGGGACAGAGGCGATATTTACTACAAATATTACCGGGAGATATGTACGAGTTCAGTTAGCAGCCAATGGGATCTTGCACATGGCAGAGGTGAAAGTAATGGGTTGTGCCTCTGGTAGCGACCCCTGCGGAGGAGCTCCCCTTGTAGAAATTACTCCTGCTGGCCCTTTTGTAGAGAATGTAGGCCCACAGCAACTGCAGGCCAGTCCTTCAGGAGGCTCATGGAGCGGAGCCGTAAGTGCTACGGGAATCTTTGATCCCTCCCAAGGAGTAGGGACCTATACAGTAAGTTATACCTTTGATAATGGCAACGGCTGTATCCAGACGGTTACAGAAAGTATAACGGTAAATGCCATTGGAGGATGTTCCACTACCAGTAATCTTGCCTTGAACCAACCCGCAACACAATCCTCTACTTATGGAAATGGAGTCGCAGGGCTTGCTAATGATGGCAATCTCACAGGTTCCTCTCCTTGGAGTGCAGATCTCCAACACACCACCAGTGAAGTAAATCCCTGGTGGGAAGTAGATTTGGGATCGTTTAGTCAAATCGACCAGATTCGCGTTGTGAATCGAAGTGGAGCAGGCCTGGATCGCTTAAGTAATTTTTATGTATTGGTATCGGCCTCTTCTATGCAAGGCAGTGATCTGAGCAACCTGCTAAATGACAATTCAATAGAGCAATTCCATTTTCCAGGAACTGCAGGAACAGAGGAAACTTTTAGTACCAATAGTGGTGGGCGCTATGTCCGTATTCAGCTGGGAGGTTCAGGGATCTTGCACATGGCAGAGGTGGAGGTTCAAGGTTGTGCCGGAGGGAGTGATCCCTGCCAAGGAGCACAACCTGTACGCATCACATCAGCAGGTCCCTTCGTGGAAGATGCGGGAGTTCAGGCGCTATCGGCTAGCCCGATAGGGGGCATTTGGGGAGGAGCTGCCAATAGTACGGGAGCCTTTGACCCCTCTCAGGGCCCAGGAACTTACACGGTTACTTACACCTACAACAATGGAAGTGGGTGTACCCAAACAGATGTAGAAAATGTAACCGTTACCCCGGCAGGAAGTTCTTGTAACACGCCTTCGAATCTAGCATTGAATCAGCCTGCTTCGCAGTCTAGTTTATATGGAGAAGGAGTTGCCTCCATAGGAGTAGACGGAGATACAGATGGAACAAGAGGCCCCTGGGGTAATGCTTCTATTATACACACGGCAAGAGAAGATCAACCTTGGTGGCAGGTAGATCTGGGACAATTAAGTGAAATTCAGACAGTAGTAATCCACAACCGTACAGATTGTTGTCAAACGAGACTAGGAAATTTCTACGTGCTAACCTCAAATTCTCCTTTCCCTGTTGGAGCTACCTTGAATGACTTATTAGCCAATGGAGCGATCTACAGTACCTTCTTCACTGGAACAGCAGGTAATCTGGAACAGGTATCTATTAATGCAATGGGACGTTACGTTCGCATTCAGCTTTCGGCTACTGCCGAAATTCTACATGTAGCTGAAATAGAGATTCAAGGATGTGCTACTGGAGTTCAAAGCGCAAGGCTAGGGGCACCTGAAAGCACACCTGGATCTTCTTTCCTCACACGTGAAGTATCTATCTTTCCCAATCCTGCCAATGAGGTAGTTACCGTTCAAATAGAAGGAATTGCCAGAGAGGCCAGAGTCACCTATGGGTTGTATACCTTAACGGGTCAACTCGTATGGAATAAGCAAGGGGGAAGCCAGGAGAAAGTGAATATCCAATCTCTTGCTAAAGGAATTTACCTACTCAAGGTTCAGGGAACAGACTGGTCAGAAGTGAAGCAGTTGGTGGTACACTAGAAGATAGAAGCCAAAGGAGAGAAGAGAGAAGAGAAAGCTTGGGGAGAAATACCTCTCCCCTTTGCGTTTGAACTTGTGCTTTTTTTCCACCCAGAACCCTAAACTTACGACTCAGACCCCAGTACAAGCGACTGTTCGACCAACCAGTCGCTTGTTGCCATTTATCGATAGCTGAGGAACACTCGTCGGAAACCAGCCTAAGAAGCCCCCTCGAAGCCCCACCTTTGTACTGTCGAACGAATTAAAACAGTACAAAAATGAAAAATTTCCTCACACTTTTCTTCGCCTGTCTCCTCACACTCTCAGCCTTTGCCAACACTGAACTGCCAACCCAAAACCCAGAAATACCAAGTGAGACTGTCCTTGTTTCCCACGTAGATTTCAACAAAATGTTAAACATGGTGGTACTTGATACAGAAGTAGAAGGCTTCACCCTAAAGCTTGAAGACTACAATGGAAAC
>JBCCTX010000347.1:0-7935 GCA_039197765.1 Bacteroidota bacterium | reverse complement strand
GTCCCGGGTTAAAGTTCCCGTTTCTTCATACCGCTGTCCATCCAACAGGTCATCATTTGAGAAGGCCATTCTGTGCTCAATCTCCAGCTCTAGTCTTCTGCTTATGCGGTAGCGTACTCCGACTACTCCGTTTACCATCGGATTGACAGTAAAGGTATCTTGGGCGATTTTTAACCCTTCCTCATCATTGTGGCTCTCCGCACGGGTTTCATAGGTACCGTCAAGGAGATTCTTCAGCGCATCAATCGTTTCTCTTCTTCCTCCCACATCAGGTGAGGCTGGGTTGTTGGCAATGGTTTGGATGGGGCCAAAATCATAAGGAATGTTGTTTGCATCTCTCACATCCATATCCGTAGAATACGCGCTCAAGCCCAATCCCGCTCCTATATATATATTCCAAGAGTTTTGTTCCTTGTAAAAATTAATGTTGTTAAGATTCAATAAAGCCTGTATGCCAGCATCAAAGTATTGCGTTCTAAAGTTGTAGTAAATAAGGGGCAGTCCTTCAGGAGTAAATACCCGCTTCAAAGGCGTGCTAAAAGGCGATTTGGCATAACCCTCAGACCGTTGGTAATCAAGCCCTTTCATTTGTCCATAAAAGCCTCCGGCTCTGAGTGAAAAGGCATGACCTAGGGCTTTTCTTACGTCAAACCCCACGACAAATCCGGGTTGGGGAGAAACATCTCCTGAAACAAATGCATGACCTCCTTTTATCCCTACTGACCAATTATTCTTAGGCTTGGGTGGGAAGAGATAGTCGCCTGAATCGTACTTATCTTTCTGCTCCTGGAGCCTCCGTGGAATATTTTTGTACTTATCCCCTTTAGGAGACTGTTGAGCCCTCATGGGAATGATAAATGCAGAGCTCAGTAATACAATTAACAAAATGTGTGTAAAGTTTTTCATAAAACCCCAATGCTTTGATTAACTGACATCTAGATAAAACTCGAGATCTTTCAAAAAAGCCATTTTCATCTATTTTAGTTAACGAAGTTTTTCCATTCAAATTTTAAATTGCCGAGTAAATTTTATCTTTTTTCTTGAAAAAATATTACGCAACAATCTCTTTTCTAGGAAGTTAATTTTATCTATTAACTATTTATTTGATGGCTTATTTGAAAATGGGCTGATTTTAAGCAGATTTTATACTGCCTTATCTTACTGATAGGCAATATTTACAAAAGCCTGAATGTTTTCAGCGTCCTTGTGTATACAAAGGACAAACATTGGAAATAATTACACAATGGGAAAAAGAGGAATGGCTTAAAATAACCTTTGAGTGGTAAATAATAAGGGGGGAATAGGCCGAATTATGGATTATTCAAAAGAGATTCTTTTTTTTGAGGCGATGAGCGGATTCGAACCGCTGTAAAAGGTTTTGCAGACCTCTGCCTAGCCACTCGGCCACATCGCCTTGATTTTTCCGGACGGTAAAGCTACAAATTTTTTTTAGCTCTTCAAATTAGCCCGATTAAGACTTAGTTCTACGAAGGCCTTTTCACATTGTTCCATGTAACGAGGCCTAAGTTTAGCGATTCTTACCTTAACCTCATTGATTTCTTCCCAAGTGCTTAAAATTTCCTTCGCTAGTTGGATACAAAGGGTTTCTAGCAAATTTCTTGGGGTACGCATTACTTCGAGAACTTTGTCATATACTTCCTTGTAATTGATAGTTTGAAGGATGTTGTCTCGGAAAAAACTTTCCGAGGGCGTGATGTCTAGGTACACATCGACTTGAAAAATATTTCCGTGTTTTCGCTCTTCAGAATATACGCCATGGTTTCCAATGACCTGTATACCTTCGACAGAAATGATCATACAATTAGTTTGAAGCTTAGACCTTACTTGTGTGCGTAAGACCCCACAAATTTACGGTGTGAAGTTAATAGAAAATAGACAAGATTTATGTAGCGTGAATTTGAAGTGAACCACTCATGATTTGGCTTAGGTGATTCTGAATAGCTTCCTCAACATCTTGGTAATCTACATTTCGCTTCAGGCTTCCTCTTTGCGCAAGTGATAATTCTCTGCGTTCTTCCGAGACGATGATTACCAGTGCATCACTATTCTCGCTAACTCCTATTCCTGCCCTATGTCGCATCCCTAAATCTGCAGAAATGCTCGGCTTCTTACTTATAGGGAGTATGCTTCTTACTGCCAAAATCTTATTATTGGAAAGGACCATTGCTCCATCGTGAAGGGGACTATTTTTTTGAAAAATACTAACAATGAGCCTTGAGGAAATATCTGCATTTATGTTGTCCCCCGTTTCTCGAATTTCCCGCAAGGGATCTTTCCCTAAAAATACAATGAGGGCACCTGAGCCCGAGGCACGAAGGTCTTTGAGCGCTCGTATGATTTCGGTAGATACATTGGCAAATCCCACCCTGGCGTAGGCTGGGCGGAGCAATCGATCGAAAAGAGAATTTTTCCCAAACAGGGTCAGGAACCTTCGGATTTCAGGGGCAAAAATGATGACTAAGGCTAATGCGCCAAGGCCGAGAAACTCATCTAGAATAGATTTGAGAAGGACAAAATCCAGAATATCTACCAGCTTCCAAATGAAAAAAATGGCAATTAATGCTCCTAGGCCCCTCCACGCTAGACTCCCTCTCAGTACATCGTATATTTTGTAAAAGATGAAAGTTACGATCGAAATATCGATCATATCTATCAGCCGAACAGGGACAAAACCGATTTTAAATAATTCCATTGCTTTTCATGTAACGAAATAGGTCTACGACTTGTCGGGCCCCCTCTACTTCGTGAACTCTGATGATGGCAGCTCCATAGGTTAGGGCCTGGAAGTGTAGGGCTGCTGCTGCTTCTCGGGTTTCATGTGGCGTCGTATCCAATAACTTGTACAACATGGATTTGCGTGAAATCCCCACAAGTATAGGCAATTCAAATGAACGGAATCTACTCAATGATCCCAACAATTGATAATTATGAAGCAGTTTTTTTCCAAAACCAAAACCAGGATCCAGGATAATATCTTTGATGCCTTTTGCACGAATTTCGCGAATTTTTTCCACAAAAAAGTCCCATACTTCATCTCCAACATTCTTGTATTGAGGGTTCGTTTGCATGTTCTGCGGAGTTCCCTGCATATGCATCGCGATATAAGGAGCCTGAAAATTGGAAACCGTTTCCAGCATATTCTCGTCAATATTCCCAGAAGAGATGTCGTTAATAATGTGTACGCCTTTTTCTAACATGCGCTGGGCAACAAAAGACCGAAAGGTATCAATGGAAACAAATGCTTCTGGGAATCGATGTAATATTTCCTCTGTGATGGTTTCAATCCGCCTCAACTCCTCCTCAGCAGAAATGTTATCGGCAAAAGGACGGGAGGAATATCCTCCGATGTCAATGATGTCAGCTCCTGCTTCCAGCATGTTTTCTGTGTGTTTTAACGCTGCGTGCAGGCCCTGGTATTTTCCCCCATCAGAAAAACTATCAGGCGTAAGGTTGAGCACTCCCATGATTTTAGGATGGTCCAGGCTAAGGATTCTACCTCTACAATTCAAGGAAAACATAAAAAAGATTTTTCGGCTTTATTGGCTACATTTGGTTTTACAAACGGATTTATTTGCGTGAAGGATACAAATACTGCATACCAAGATATTATCTCTACTTGTAAAGCCCTTTTCATAAAAAAGGCAAAGGATTATGGCGTGTCCTGGCGGATTTTTCGAATGTCGTCCGTGACAGACCAAATATATATCAAAGCAGAGCGGCTGAGAACCCTTGAAGAAACCCAGCAAAACCTAGTAGGGGACAGTGTAGAGGGAGAATACATGGGAATCATCAATTATTCACTTATTGCCCTCATGTTGTTGGAATGGCAGAACCAGCCTAGTCTGAACGAGACCCAGGTGCTTGATACCCTGGAAGCATCCTATGACAAACATGTATCGAAGGCTTTTCAGCTCATGCAACAGAAGAACCACGACTATGGGGAAGCATGGAGGAAAATCCGAATGAGTTCCATCACGGACCTCATCCTTGCGAAGCTGCTGCGCCTAAAGCAAATCGAAGATAACAAGGGCAAACTTGTAGCCTCGGAAGGGGAAGATGCTAACTACATGGATATCTTGAATTATGCGGTATTTGCATTGATTCGGCTGGGGGAGAGGGGTGTGTTGGGAGGAGGATAAGAAGTGTGTGGATATAGTCTATTGAAATAGAAGTAGGAGGAAGGTTTTCCTGTAGAAATGGATAGTAATTGAGAAATTTGAAAAGATGAGCACATATCAGATTATTGGACTTACCTATGCCGCCATTGGAGTTCTTGCCTTGGTCGTGATCCCTTTTGAGGGAACCAAAAAGAAGACCTGGGAACTTGATCGACTGTTTGCTTCTAATTTTATCACCTGGGTCATCCGCTTATTGGTTGGGGGCTTGTTTATTTATTCGGGATTTATAAAAGCCAATGATTATACAGGCTTTGCCTATAAGCTAGAGGAATACTTTACCGTATTTGGTACGGAGTTTTTTGTCCCCTTGGCTTTTCCCCTTGCTTGGTTTATCGCCGTATTTGAGATTGCCTTGGGGGTAGCTTTGATCCTTGGCTATCGCTTTCAACTGGTCCTGAGCCTGACGACAGCTATGATGATCTTCTTTACCTTCCTGACGGGCTATTCCCATTTTACGGGAGCAGTTACAGATTGTGGCTGCTTTGGAGATGCCCTAAAGATCGAGCCTTGGGAGTCCTTTACCAAAGACATCATCTTGACCTTGATGCTAATTCCCCTATGGTTTGTGCGGAAATCTGTCAAAGCCCTTCCCAACGAGCCTGTTGCCGGAGCTGTAACCCTGGCCACTTTCATTCTCTTTGGCGCATTTGCCTACTACTGTAGAACCCACCTACCCATGATCGACTACAGGGCGTACAAAGTAGGCGTCGATTTGCGGGATTGCACTACGCAATATGGTCCCGACGGACTTCCTCCCTGCAAAGACTGGGATGTAGGCTTTCTAGATGAACCGGAGTTCGATGTCTTTCAAGGTAGTACCTTGATGCTTGTGGCCTACGACTTGGATCATGCCCCCGACAAGGCTTTGGAAGCTAGCAGTAAGCTGGTACAGGACCTATCGGGAACCTCCGTCCAACCTGTAGCATTTACAGCCAGTGGTTCTTCTACCATAAAGGAAAACAAGGAGGCCTTCTCCCTTTCCTATCCCTTTGCCATCATGGACCAGACGGTCTTGAAAACCATCATTCGCTCCAATCCAGGCTACGTTTTGACCCGAGATGGGACCATTTTAGGCAAGTGGCACTACAATGATACCCCAAGCGCAGAAGAGGTCCAATCCTTGCTCAAATAGTATGGATAACTTTTTTTGGTGTTATTGAAAATAACTCCTACTTTAATTTTATCGTGCTGGAAGGATAGTTGGGTATCGCTCTTTACGTATTAATTTTCTGTATCATGAACCTCGGTGAACTACGACGGCTTGTTCAAAAAGGAGAAGGAAAGCAGTTAGAATTCAAACGAAAGGTTTCACACCCCGAAAAAATCGCACGAGAACTGGTGGCTTTCGCCAACACAGTAGGGGGAACCCTCCTCTTAGGGGTCGATGACAATGGAAGCATACCCGGCTCCAAATCTATTGAAGGGGAAGCCCACCAGATACAGACCTACCTCAACACTTTTTGTACCCCTGATTTGCCCTACCAGATGGAGAAGATTCCCATCAACTCCAAGCGCCAAGTCTTGGCCATATATGTAGTGGAAAGCGCGAGAAAACCCCATTTTATTTTACCTGAAAATCGCAAAGGCCCTAAGAAGTCTTATGTCCGCGTACGAGACATGAGCGTAACGGCCAGTCGCGAAATGGTATTCATTATGCGCAAGGCTCAGCGCAACCACGGTGTCTCTATCTACTATGGAGAATATGAGCGCAAACTTCTTCAGCAATTGGATTTGTTGCCTCAAATTACGCTAGAAGAAACCCGTGAATTACTAGCTACCTCTTACAAAAAAGCTTCCCAGACCTTGGTGCGTCTGGTACAGGCAGGCCTGTTGAGTATTCATCCCACGGAGAAGGGGGATTATTTTAGGTTGGCCGAAGAGGCGTTTCGGGCGTAGGGGTGAGGTGGGTATGTAGGGTAAGGTTATGGGGAAATGAGGCTATAAGGTAATCGGGTAATGTGGGTGTGAGAAAATAGTGGGTATTTTAAGATTAAAAGGCAAAATGAGCTAAGAAAATATCTCTGTGTACCTCCCCATCCCCTTCTAGGGGATAATAGGGGTCCAAATCCTCCCAAAACTCTACGGTAAAAACCCTTGAATATTGCCCCAATCATTTTGCTTAAGTGCTTATCACAAAATCAAATTACATTGTATTCTAATATTGCTAAATTGCAGCTGAATACTAGGTGAAAATGGAATTTCCTGTATCCCCCTTGCAGAGGGGGAATTGTGTGTAAGGGAAGGGAGCTGGAGGATGAATTATAGAAGAGAAGGGAATCAAAACCCATCATTCCATAGTTTTGCCATGTATTCAACAATCACAAAAAAATCATCCCTACGCCCTAAAATAAGGGCGTAATCCTTGAATAATTTGGGAGAAGTCTGGTCCTTTCATGGCAAAAATTTTCATTTCCTATCGTAGAGTAGATACCCCTTATGTTGCGTCCGTCCTATGTGAACGCTTGCAGCAGCGTTTTGGGAATGAGGCCATTTTCTATGATGAGGATACCATTCCCTTGGGAATTGATTTTCGCACTTTTCTGGACGAATCCGTTAGTCAGTGTGAAGTGCTGCTGGCCTTGATAGGAGACCGTTGGGAGGCTGAGCCTTTACACAATCCCAAGGACTTTGTTCGGATTGAGTTGGAAGCTGCTTTGAAGCGTGAAATCCCTGTGATTCCTGTGCTGATACGAGGGGCTGAGGTTCCCACGGAAGCCTCCTTGCCGGATTCTTTGAAGGATTTCAGCTATCGAAATGGAACCCGCTTACGCTCAGGGAGTGACTTATTCTATGATTTGGAGCGTTTGATTCAGGGAATTGAGCGGGTGACGAACCTAAGGATACGACAGAAAATAAGTACCCAATCATCCCCAATCCCTAAACACACTGCATTTCTTCAGGAACTAGGAATAGAAATGGTCCGAGTGGAAGGTGGACATTTCAAGTTGGGAGGAAACATACCCTGTACCTTGAGTGACTTCTATCTCGCTCGGACCGAGCTTACTAATGCACAATACCTAGCCTTTGTACATGCAACCCAGACGCATTTTCCCGAATGGATGGAAGAAGGGAACCCCTATAACCTTGAGACAGGTTCAAATAGATATTATCAAGGCTTTACAAATTCCAATCAGCCTGTAGTAGGAATATCCTGGAATGATGCAGTTGCCTACTGTAAATGGCTTTCGGAGCAAACGGGGAAAAGCTATCGTCTGCCCACAGAGGCTGAATGGGAATATGCTGCTCGAGGCGGTAAGAAATCCAGAGGCTTTAAGTATGCAGGTGCTGATGTCTTGGAGGAGGTTGGTTGGTACGAGGAAAATTCTGCTAGCAAAACGCATCCAGTTGGGCAAAAGAAGGCCAATGAACTGGGGCTATACGATATGTGTGGCAATATCTGGGAGTGGTGTCAAGACTGGTATGGGGACTATCCCACAGGTACCCTGAAGGACCCCAAGGGCCCGGAATCAGGTCAGCGCCGTGTGTTGCGCGGTGGGTCTTGGCTCAACTACGCCTCCGACTGCCGCGTGTCCAATCGCGACATCACCGACCCCGCGCGCCGTTACAGCTCTATCGGCTTTCGCCTCGCAGGGGACGGTTCTTGAAGGCACTTTCTGTGTAGATATTCTGTAAATATCTTTCTGCCTAGTCCCTCCTAGGGTTTAGTTTTTGGGTTTTTTACCTTTTTAGCTTATGGAGAGGGGCAGTTTTTCAGGGGAGAGGAGGGAGAGTTGGG
>JBCCTX010000346.1:0-7973 GCA_039197765.1 Bacteroidota bacterium | reverse complement strand
TCTGTTAGTTCATCTAGGGCTTTACTTCTTTTCTCAAAAATAGACTGTCTATAAGCCAATACATCCTTAGCCAGAACTCGTCTGTGCCTGCCTACCTAAAAGGGATTTCCCCCTCTTCAAGCAATTTGATTAGAAAGGGACAGGATACCCTAAGAAGTGCAGCTACTTGATTTGTACTCAGTTCAGCATGTAAAGGAGTAAGCGTTAAAAAAGTTCTAATCTATTGGCTCCCTTCCCCGCCACCAGGTCGCCAAGCCGGACCCTGTAATATTCATCATGGGCCCAAATATAGCTGGGGCAAGGCCTACTGTTGCAAGTTTACCCATGGTAAGTGCAAGGCCACTTGCCAGGCCTGCATTCTGTAGTCCTACTTCCAGGGCAATGGTTCGACAGGACTTTTGATCCATCCCCATGACCTTACAAGCTCCATAACCCAGCACATACCCAAGAAGATTGTGCATGAGGCAAGCTAGGATCAGTAGTCCCCCAATTTTCAGGAGGTCTTCTCTCCCTGCAGCAGTAATAATAGTAATGATAATGGCAATGCTCACCATAGATACGAGGGGCATCGCATTGTCCAGCCATTTAGCCTTACCACTAAGAAAATGGTTAAATAGTAGACCAGCTACTATGGGGATAATAACAATCTTAGTAGTACTCCACATCATCGCTAAAAAGTCGATAGGAACATATTGTCCTGCTAGCTGCTGCATAAGGAAGGGAGTCATAATGGGAGCGAGTGCTGTTGCAACGGCAGTCAGGGTTACAGAAAGTGCCAAGTTAGCTTTGGCAATAAAGGACATGACATTTGAGGCGAGACCACTAGGCGAGGAGCCTACTAGAATGATGCCGGCGGCTATTTCAGGAGCAAAGCCAAAGCCTTGAGCGATTGCCAATCCGACGAAGGGCATAATGGTAAACTGACACAGTACCCCAATTAAGACTCCTTTGGGCATTTTGATGACACCTGCAAAATCCTGAAGGCTCATGGCGGTTCCCATCCCAAACATGATTAACTGTAAGAGCGGTACTATTAGGGTTTTGAATTCAAAGCTTCCATAGGATTGAAAGGTAGCAGGATAAAACATGGCAGCTATCACAGCAGCAAAGATCCACAGTGTGTAAGAAAGCCCCTTAATGGAAGTAAAATTGCGAATACCCAGGGCAAAGCATACAAAGGCCGCCACAGCAAAAGGACCTGCATCCGTAGGACTATGTTGTCGCCAGAGATAGGTAGCAATTGCCACGCAAATAACACCTAGAATAAGCAAGCCAATGTACAAGTAGGAGAATAGGTTTCGCATAGGAGCAAAGTAAAATGGGGTAGAGTGAGCTTCACCCTACCCCATTTTATGCATTCCCACTCGCTAATCCAAAGAGGCGAAATAATTTTTTCCGTTGATTTGAATGTTCTCACAGACTTCGCCCATGTGCTTCAAGGAAATCCGCCCTCGAAACCGAGCCAGTGTGAATTTATTGGGTTCGTCTACCATCATTACCAATTCTTTTATGACATCGCCATCTTCCTTGGCCAAAAACTTAACATGGGTAGGATTATCTCTGATGACCACCAACACCTCCCAATCCGAACGCGAGAGATCCCCCTTTAAGCGATCTATATCTCGAGGACTGACCCGCATCAAGTCTTCCTTAATGGATAGAATTTCCAAGTCTACCAAGTCATTGATATGCTTGGAGACTCCATGATTATTGTCACTTGACAAGATTTTCCTCAAAAGGTTTCCGTGAAACTGAACTGTAGTCGCCCCCTCAAGATCTCGATACTTATCAAAAAAAGGATCTATTTGGGCAGAAAGGACAAAGGGTAGTAAACAGAGACTTAAAATGATTTGTAATCTTTTCATCGGTTGAATTTTAAGTTAACTATTGTAGTGTGAGTCCAGGAGAAAACCTGGAACTAAAAACAAATGAATACTTACATAATAGGCTTTGAGGGTAGCCGAGGGAAAAAGAACCCAGCTTTATTTTACTTCTTCTAGTCCCTCAACTTCGATATCCATTGCATCAGTCAGGCTAGCAATCTGTTCTAGCTTTAGGTCCCCAGTAACTGTCAAAAGGGTAAAGCCTATGGGACTGTAGGAAAGCATAACCAGCTCAGCGATGCGTTCCGAATCGTCTGTATAGGTAACATAGAATCGGGTCTGCTCCTTCCCGTTTTTATAATACATGAGTTCTTCTCTCCCCACCCTAGTCAATTCCCGTGCATTGCGAAAGGTATTCGCATAAAACTGTGCCGTGTCTCCATCGGAGAGAAAGTCATTAGGTACCTCCTTCACATGAAGCAAGCGCAGCCCCGTCATACGACTTATTGCTTCTGACAAACCCTCATCGTCATTCCCCTCTACATTTTTGGAAAAAAGACTAAACATCTTTGGGGATACGTAGATACTGGTACAGTTCCCACAGGCATCGCTCTCTGCCAAGTCCTCATAATAGGCATAAATATCACCGGGATTTTGCCCTAAGGCTATATAGAAGGTGGCCAATATGAGATAAATAAGAGGATATATTTCTTTATTCTTCATCTTTCTTAGATTTTAAGTGGGGTTCTTTCAAAATCATGGCACGACCCGCCTTCATTTTCGAGGAAAGCAAAAGCAGGGCTTCTTTAGCAGCTTCATAGGCTTCCTCTGGATCTTCGTAGGTATCTTTGGGAAGTAGCTCGACAAAGGTATTTTTCGGGACATCTTTCCGGTTTTGGGTAGGAAACAGGAGGTATCCAATGCATATCACAAAAAATAAGGTCGCAGCTATGGCGATAAATCTCCAGCTAGACCGCTTATGGAGAGGACGCACTATTCCCGAAGGAGGGTCGAAAGACTTCTCTGGGGTAATACGCCCAGATGTATCCAAGTAAGCAAAGAGAGGTTGAAAAATAGCCCATTCCTCTGGGACTTCTTCCTCCGAGAAAAACTGCTTCAATACGCGTTCTTCTTCGACACTACTCTTTCCTGCCCAGTATTTGTCTAGCAGTTCTTGTATGTGCTTATAGTCCATAGTGTTCACGTGCTAATAACTGGTCTTTAATCTTTGTTCTCGCTCGGTGTAAGTTCACCTTGACCTGGTTCATTGGAATTTCTAGCATTTCCGCTATCTCCTGGTAGCTGTATCCCTCGATATCTCTCAACTGAATGACCATTTTTTGCTTATCTGGTAGGGATTCAATGATGCGGTGTACCTCGTTCATTTTCTCTTTGATTTCTAGCAAATGATCTGGACAAACTTCTCGAAAATCCCACGCGTTCTCCGCTTCACTCGTACCTACCTGCACTTTCCGGGTTCTCAACCGATCCAAGGAGAGATTCCGGGTGAGTCTCATACACCAAGCCTCCATATTGAGGTATTCCTGCATCCCCTGGCCTTTGCTCCATACTTTGATCAGGACTTCCTGCACTACATCTTCGGCTTCTTCTACACTTCCCAGCATGCGCAAGGCAAAGCGATAGAGTTTATCTCGTACGGGAAGTACCCTTTGTTGGAAGTCTGTGAGTAGGCTCATTTCAACGGCAAGACGAATGAGTAAGCAGAATGTTACAGAGGTAGGATAAGTTTCTTTCAAATAGCTGCGAAAGAACTCTTCCTACCCCAGTCGACGTACATGAAAGGCTCGAAAATCACGCCCAGGAAATTCTGTGAAGAGTAAGTGTTCCTTCCCCCCTGCGACCAGGGAAAGCTTTCGGGATATCTTCACCGCTGTTTCGGGAAAGTGCCTTTTCCCCACGTGAATTTGTTTGGTACCAAGTCCTTTAAGGTAGCGTTTCAACTTGGAGTTCTGAGGGGAAAGGGTAGAAATCCGTTCAAATACCCTTCCAGGAAAAAGGGCGGGATCCTCCAAGTCATTTGAAAAGAAGTATCCTTCAGGATGGTTCATTTCACCTGCTAAACCCGCAAAGTAGCGGGTAAACAGTGGCACCGTACAACGCGCTTTGTAAAAGGCGACATCCGGCTCATATATATACTTCATCTCTGGATTTGCAGGGTTACCTACCAATTCTTTCAGGAAAGATTCAGAAAAATGGAATGCCTGAAATTCTGATCGACGAATCACTTGAATTTCTCGAATTAGCTCCTTAGGTGCTGATGGACCAAGTTCCAAGAGCACCTCCTTGACTTCATTTTTTACAGACACTACACTCAGTTTTTGCAAGGAAGGGAAGGTTCGAATAGCCTCCGTTAAGTCCAGCATGGGAGATGCCTTTATGAGAATACATTTCCCTCTTTGGCATAAAATCGGGAGGAGTTCCAATACGTTTGGCTGGCAGTCCTCGAGTCGAATGGCCCGTTTACCTGCATGGGTCCTCCTGTCAGGATCTACATATATTAGGTCGAAAGTCCATTCCGAAGGTTGGCTCAAAAAATCTTCTGCTCGCTGGTTGAGCAGCTTCACATTGGATATGCTTAGTTTTTGGAGGTTGTGTTGGGTAATCTGTGCAAGCAAGGGGTCGGACTCTAAGGCAACTACACGGTCAAACTTTTTGGAAAAATGCAACGTATCTACCCCTAGGCCACAGGTGAGGTCCAGGCAAGTCTCCCCTTGGTAGGAACGATTTATAGCAGTTTCCTCACTACTTGCCTGCTCAAATGCTTTGGGGAGGAACAGGCAGTGATTTTCAAAAAATGTGGGTAGTTTTTCACGACTTTTTTGTAAGTATTTGAGTTGCGTAGCTAAAACAGAAGGGGGAAAAAAATTCTCCTTTTGATACAAGGCGAACTGAGCGGGATCTTGGTCCAAATTGTCTTGAAGCAAGCTTTCGTAGGCTCCGGAAGCCAAAACCTCAAATTCTTCTTGGGTCATACATACAAGAATATGAACAAAAACTACACAAATTCTGTCACCTAAAACAAGCCTGTTTTGAAATAGATATAGCTTGGCGTTAAATTTGTACCATAACGAGTAATGCAAAATTTGTCTGTAATGAAAAGAATTAAATCCCTACTTGTCATTATTACCCTTTTGGCGGCACTCGCTGCAACATCTACCGGCTGTGCCATGTATCAAGGTTGTAGGGCGACACGTATAGGTAATCATAGGTAGTGATCTGGTAAAGCGTTAACGCTTTTTGGTTGAATCACATAGGTAGAATTTCACTGTCTTATCTGACAGATGTAAGTTCCCAGACGCTTACTTAACGCTCACCTTATCTATTACCTCATGTAGGTTGTCCTCAATCGCAAACTTTTGCAATAGTACGCACAAGACGTGGGTGATATCCGCGTATTTATTAACCTCCTAATTATTCAATGCAGGCAAGGTTAGCACAAAAGGAGGAATCGTAACTTCAAATTCAATTTGGTCGTCCAAGCGAATCATAGTATAGGTACCATACATTTTACCGATGGGTGTCTTGAAATGGCATCCACTCATATACGAATGGGATTGCTTGGGTAAAATAACAGGTTTTCGTCCTATGACGCCTTCTCCGTGGACACTCCGCCTATCTCCAAATCCATCTACAATTTCCCATTTTCTAAAAAGGAGTTGAACAGGTGTAGAAGATTCGTTTTGAATCTCAACTTTATATGCATATACAAAGTAAGATTGCTCTGTTGAAGATTCTTCTGTGATGTACGCACTTCTCACACTCACCCGAATATTTTCCGTAGTCTCTGAAAGGGGAGATGAAAAAGCGTATTGCATAGGTATGGCCTAAAAATCTCCTAGAGTTTTATTCTGTGCAGGGTCTTTGGGTTCTTCCTTTACCTCATTTTCGAGCTTAGCCCCTTCTGCTGGTGTTTCTTTTCCAGCTTCCTTTTTTGCATCTTTCTGTGGAATAGCTGGTTGTTCCTTGTTTTCCTCCTCCTCAACTAGTAAGCCTAATTCACGCTTCATCTGGCGAACCAAATCCTCAGCAGACTTCTTTGCCATCTCCGCTTGCATTTGGACATCATCTAATTTCTTTTGTTCCTCCGTGTGGAGGGCTTCTTCCATTAAGATCTCCATCTTAGCCTCAGATAAGGCCGACTCTTCGTTCAATTTATTGATCCATTCATCCGAATCGTCATGCAATGCTGATTCCATTTCGGACAAAGCCTTATTGATACGTTGCATTTTTCGCAAGGTCTTTGCTTTCTCCAGGAAAGCCTTTCGCTCAAGCAGTTCTTTCTTATACTGCTCCTTGAGTTGTTGACGTTTTTCTTCTCCAGTCATGAGATTGGTATTAGTGGAATGGAAAAGGAGTAGCAACCTCTAGGTTAGTACCCCTTTACTTTATAAACACTAGCTACGTGAATTCCTAAGATTTCAATCCCTTTCAGACCAAAGGTCGATCAATTGGTCTCTAGGTCTAAATTAGGATCATCTGTAAGGCTATCCTCTGTTAAGGGGTCTTCCGCAAACATACCCATCTCCTTCTTGAATTCTTCAACTAGTTCTGCTGCGCGAAGCTTCTCGGCCTCTTCTTCTATTTTGTAAGTATCTGTATCAACTGAGTCTAAAGCCATTTCCATCCTTGCCTCATTTTTGGCTGTCTCCTCATTGATGCGGTTGATCATTTCATCATGGGTCGCATCGATCCCCCCAACCTCAAATTGCTCCATGGTATCAGCAATTTTTGACTGCCACTTTGCCCGTTCATGCGCACGAAGGGCCTCTTTGGCTTCATTGATCTTCTTCTCGCGTTCCTTCATGAAGACTTTCTTCACCTCGAGAGATTTTTCGTACGCCCGTTTTGCCGTTTCGTGCTGGCTCCTACTAGAAGCCATATGCCCCTTAATGTTCTCTAGGCGAAGCGCATAATTCTGGGCGATATCATCCCTACCAGCCTGAATCGCACTTTTCATGCGGGAAACAAGTGTCTTATATTCTGTCTGGTATTTTTTGAGTTCTTTTTCCAAAAGGGTAACATTCGCCTTTACCGTAGCGATGTTTTCATTCATTTTGGGAATCTGATCGTTCATTTCCCGGATGTTCTGCTCCAGGATAAGCTTGGGATCTTCAATAGTGCTTACGAGTCCGCCAAAGAGAGCTCTGATAGCACGAACAAATCTTTTCCACATAGTTAATTAGACTTTGCGTGTTGGGATGAAATTTTACACGTAAGTTACAAAAGTTGTTTAGAAATCCCAGAATACCCTAGCCCACGCTCCAGTTTCCAGAAACGTTGTAGAGGGTAAATATTCTATATGTGTATGGAATATCCACTTTGATTCCCTCTGTACAATAAAATCCTCCCAAATATGAAACGGAAAGATCTCTTAATCCTGCTTTGGGTATACCCTATCTATCTGTTTGGTCAGGCTCAGGAACGAACACTAGCCTCACAAATTAGCCAAGTCACTGTATTTCTGAATAGCGCCCAGATTCAGCGAACAACCACGTACTCACTTCCTATGGGTGAGTCCATTCTTACCTTTTCCAAACTTTCCCCCTACATAGATAAAAATAGTATCCAGGTCCAGGGAGAAGGAGCCTTTACCTTGGTTTCTGTCAGTCATGAATTGAATTACCTCGATAGCTTGGAACGCCGGCAAGAGTTGGTAGACTTACAAAGCCGACAAAAAGGCTTGAAAAAAGATTCTGTACGTATAGAAAGTTTAAGAAAGGTATACCAGAGAGAAGAGCAGATGTTACTAAAGAACCAGGTGTTGGCAGGTTCCCAAACGGGTCTGGATCTTCAAACCCTAGCGGAAGCTATCGACTACCAAAGGAAGCAGATGCGGGAAGTACTGCTGCAACAGGATACCTATACTGAAGAACTAGATGCGATTCAAAAAAAGCAGACTCAACTCCGAAAGCAACTCAATAGTTTGCGAGAGGAAAAAGAAGAACCCACAGGAGAGATTACGATTAAGGTTCGTACAAAAACTAGCACCCAAGCTACCTTTTCCCTAAGTTATGTAGTAGCAAACGCAGGCTGGTTTTCTCGATATAATGTCCGTGTAGATGATATTAGCCAACCCCTACGCCTTGAACATAAGGCCCAAGTATTCCAGCAAACAGGAGAGGATTGGGA
>JBCCTX010000345.1:0-8005 GCA_039197765.1 Bacteroidota bacterium | reverse complement strand
CGACCATGGACCATTCAACTACCTAACCCTCAAAACCTAGACTATCGTCCATGGACCATTCAACTACCTAACCCTCAAAACCTAGACTATCGACCATGGACCATTCAACTACCTAACCCTCACAATCTAGACTATCGACCATGGACAATTCAACTACCTAACCCTCACAACCTAGACTATCGACCATGGACCACTGAACTACCTAACCCTCCCCCATTACCCGTTCTCTGGGAACCTTAGATCTGCAAATTCTTTGGCAGTGGAATAAACGGCTTTTTCTATGGGAATGCGCTCGGTAGAAGACCCTGTCCAAATCCCATCCACACTGGTATGGTTGAGGATAAACTGAGCATCTTCAGGGTTACTCATGGCCGCTCCATGGGCAATCAGCATGACATCTGGCTTGATTTTCCTCATTTCTTTATTGGCTTCTTCCGTTCTTTCCGCAGTCTGCTCTATGGTTTCTCCCGAATCATATCCCTTGAGCCCACCTTTGGTAGTACCCGCGTGAAAGCAGAATATATCTGGTTGGGCTTCTTCCATCATTTTGAGACTATCTTCCATATTGAAGGCTAATCCCACGGATACCATATCCATTTCCTTTGCCAGCTTTAGCATCTCGATTTCGTTATCCAGGGTAATCCCGCTTTTGGTTAATACTCTGAAAATCTCACTGTCTTTGTCCACGTAACTGATAGAAGGTCCAATGTTGGAGGCGGCATAAACACCCATAGCTTTGCAATCATTGAGGACCATTCGCATGTCCTTCAAGGGGTCATTGGCATTGAGGCAGGCACAGATAAAGGCATCTCCTTTAATGGCAGGCATAATATCCTCACGGGTGTAATCCATGGTTTGTTTGTTGGAATCCAGGATGGGCCAAAGCATGGACATGGTTCCCATACCATTGGCTCGGAGGCGTGCGCCCGAGAAGGTATTGATGCAGTCTGCGCCTGCCTTTTCCAACAGCTGGGCGACTAAGCCGCTTCCAGCGCTCGCAATAAAAATGGGAATTTTCGCTTCAACTTTTTTGCGAAGCTTAGCCATGATTTCGGCACGGGAGGTGTGGGGTACGATCATAGGTAATGGGTTAGTTGGTCCGTGGTCGGTGGTCTGTAGTTAGACTTCCGAGATTCCTTTAAGGGATGACAAATTATATTATATTATTAAAGTTTTTCTCAACGAGTGAATCATTTTTATGAGGGTTTCAAGTTCATTGTAGAGTTCTTGAAACTTGGCTTCAGAGATATAGTTCCTTCTTTTTCCAATATGAAGGCAACCTACAACCTCAATCGCTGATCTAACTGAATAGCCTAAAAATTTATAGAACTCCTTATTAGTTTGGCCTGTCGATCCTTCAGCAATATTTAAGGCTATTGAATCGGTAGCCCTTTTTATTTGGCTTGTCAAAATGAACAATTCCTCTTTTGGGAAATCTTTGGTTAGTAAATGGATTTTTTCGGTTAGGTCAAGCGCTTTTTGCCACACTCTAAGTTCTTCAAATTTCATGATCCTCAATTTTTCTACACACAAGGAAGAACTTTTTAAGAAGAAATTTATGGACAAAACTCAACTATTAGTAGAAATATCAAGTATCCCTTGACCACCGACCACCGACCACCGACCACCGACCACCGACCCCAATCAAATCACCCGCTCATTCCCCCCATCAATCGGCACTTGTGCTCCGGTAATTTTGGAAAAGGTTCCTCCTAGCATACTCACTGCGAGGTCTGCCACGTCCCTGGAGGTGACTTCCACCTTTAAGACATTGTTGGTTTTGTATTCTTCTACGCTTAATCCGTAGTGTTTGGCACGGGCGTTCAGTACTTCATCTGTCCAGATGCCGGTATCATACACAGCATTGGGGTGGATAATATTTACCCGTATTCCCTTTTCGCCTAGCTCAAGGGCTGCAACCCGTCCCAATTGGGTGAGTCCCGCTTTGGCAACAGAGTAAGCAGAGGCACCGGGACCAGGTGCAGGGACATTTTTCGACCCGATAATGACGATGGCTGGGTCTAAACCCAGTTCGAGGTAAGGAAGACAAAACTGAATGAGTCTTTGATGGCTACTCACATTGATTGCGAGGCTCTTTTCCCACATTTTTGCGTCCATATCTGCGATCTTGGAGCTTTTGGGAAAGATGCCTACGTTGCTTACGATCATGTCGATTCCCCCAAATAGGCGCACTGTTTCTACGATGGCTTTTTGCAAGTGTTTGGCGTCCGTAACATCACATTGTATCCCAATAGCTTCTTTTTGATCAAAGCACTTGGTGATGTGTTTGTCTATATCCAATCCGACAACTACAGCACCCTGGTCTCTAAGACTTTCTACACAGGCCTTCCCAATCCCACTTGCAGCGCCTGTAACTAAGGCTACCCGTCCTTGCATGGGTTTGGCGTTTCCCGAACGCTTGAGCTTAGCTTGCTCTAGACTCCAATATTCGACTTCAAATAGGTCTTTTTGAGGGAGTGCTTTCCAGCCACCCAGTTGCTCCGCTTGGTAAATGCCTTTTTTGGTATGTCGGGTAATATCTTCAATGATCTGCATATGCTTTACAGAAGGCCCCATGGAGAGGGTGCCCATCCCTGGAACTACCGCCCAGCGTGGAGCTTGGTCGAGAAGTACTTGCCCTTCCTCATGGTACTTATCGTAGTACTTTTTGTAGTTATCAATGTACTTAGTCAGATCTTTCTCAGGCTTTTTGGAGAAGACGATCGGAGTTCGCTTGGTCCGTATAATATGGTCAGGAGTGAGGGGTCCTCTATTGGTAATTTTCTTTACATCTTCTAAGGTACTGAAGGCTACAGATGCTGGACTATTGTCCAATCGGGCTAGGATAGGCTTACCCCAAACGTCAGATACATGTTTTCTATACTGGGCAATCTTTAACGCATCTACCTTAGGACTTTTTACCCCTTTTAGACTTATCCCTCCTTCTTTCTTGAGGTATTTTTCAGCCTTGTCCACTATGTCGATCATTTTCTCATAGCTCACTTTGGGATCGTGATCAAAGGTAAATACCCCATGGCTCATCAAAATCATCCCATCTAAGGAATCCCAATCAATTCCTTGTGTCATATTGTAAATGGTCTTGGCTAGAATGAAACCGGGCATGACATAAGGAACGATTAACATATTCTTTCCATAAATGTCAACAATTCTTTCTCTTCCCCCTGGCGTATTGGTAACGACCACCACTGCATCTGCATGGGTATGGTCTACAAAGGTGTAGGGAATCAATCCATGTAAGATGGTTTCGACTGAGGGATTCGGGGCCGAGGGATTGGTCATGGCCATACGCTGGTACTTGACCATTTCTACATCCGTGAGGCTGTCTAATTCTGCAAGTCGATGGAGGGTTTCCAGTCGAACAGGAGAAAAGCCCGGTTTTTCGATCGTCCCAAGATTCCATCCACTCCCCTTCACATATAAGATCTCTTCTTCCTCTCCGAATATATTTTTTTCTTTAATTTTTACGGAGGTATTACCTCCGCCATGCATAACGAGGTCTTCGTCGCTTCCCATAAGGCGAGAGGTATATACTCTGAGTCCTAGTAAGTCGCCTTTTAGTTTTTTGGCTTCTGAATCCTTCCAGTTGCTTTTCATAGGGTATGTATAAATGTTGAAACGATTTCGGTAATGGTGCGCTTATGTGTATCTCCGTCTATGTAGCGGGAGGTAACTTTATGGAGTTGGCTTCCTGTAATATATTCTGAAAGGGTTTGAGCCATTTCATAAGGGTGTAATGGATCATCTTCATTTCCCAAAATAAGACAGGGAACCTGAATCTTTTTCAGCTCATTTCTATTAGGAAAGGGAGCATCTTTTACGAGAGATTCTAACACTACAGGAAGTTCCTGTTGTTGGGTATCTGCGAAAACGCCTAGTACAGAGGCTCCTGCTTTAGGTAAGGGCTTTTGAATGGCCAGAAAATCCTCACGCAGTTCAAATAGTCGTTTTCCTTTCTCTTTCCGTATTAACTCAGCTGCTTCTAAAAGAATGGCCAGGTTTTGGGGCGCTCCATGGTCCAGCCAGGCAGGTCTTACCAATACCAGTGCTTTAACCTTCTCTGGGTATCGTAAGGCCAACTGAAGAGAGATTCCTGCCCCCATAGAGATTCCGCCTAAAATGGCTTGAGGAATGGTAAGCTGGTCCATTAAGTTGCATACTTGATCTGTATAATACCTAAAAGAAGGGCGTATGCCTTCTAGCAGTGGACTTTGGCCGTGTCCAGGGCAATCCATAGAGATGAGCTCTACCTCCTCCAGATCGGATAGGAGCCCTTGGGGTTGTTGGAGCTTGGAGCCTAATCCATGCTGAAAAATGAAAGGTTGGCCTGAACCTTTACGCATGTAATTGATGGAAGGGTGAAGTGTAGCCATTCAGCTATCGTCCTTTTGGCAAGTAGCAAAGAGTTAAGGTGCAAACATAGGAAATGCTGGGATTAGTTGTGCTAATTCTGAGCTAAAGTTTGGCAATAATTTTACTTTATGCTAATAAGCTTTTAACCACTTCCCCATGTACATCTGTTAAGCGATACCTCCTTCCTTGGTGTTTGAAGGTGAGCCGCTCATGGTCCACCCCCAGCAAATGAAGGACTGTTGCTTGGAAGTCGTGAACATGAACTCCATTTTCAGCAACGTTATAGCTAAAGTCGTCCGTTTTGCCATAATTAATTCCCCCCTTAGTTCCTCCGCCGGCCATCCACATGGTAAAACACCTAGGATGATGATCCCTACCGTAATTGGTTTTTGTGAGTTTACCCTGTGAAAAACTGGTCCTCCCGAATTCTCCTCCCCAAATTACCAAGGTGTCATCTAATAGGCCTCTCTGCTTTAAGTCCTTTACTAGGGCTGCAGAAGCTTGGTCACTTGATTGCGTCATACGCTGAATTTCACTTGGTAAATTTCCATGTTGGTCCCATCCCATGTGATAGAGCTGAATAAAGGGAACGTCCCGCTCTGCTAATCTTCTCGCCAAGAGGCAGTTCGCCGCATACGTTCCAGGAATTCTTGAGTCTGGACCGTACATGTCGAATATGTATTCTGGCTCGTCAGAAAGATCGGTAACTTCAGGCACACTGCTTTGCATGCGGTAAGCCATTTCATATTGGTTGATTTTAGAATCAATTTCTGGATCGCCCCAGAGGGCCTTTTGTTCTTGCTCTAGTTGACTGAGGAAGTCTAATTCCCTCCTTCGACTTTCTCGATCTATTCCGGGTGGATTGTTGAGGTATAAAACGGGGTCAGCCCCAGAGCGAAAGCGCACCCCTTGGTGATGGGAAGGTAAAAAGCCATTTCCCCATGCTTGGAGGTTCAAGTTTTGGGTATCGGGTCTACCCTTGGACAGCAAAACAATGAATGAGGGTAGGTCCTTGTTAGGGCTTCCCAAGCCATAGCTCATCCATGAACCCATACAAGGCCGTCCTACCTGCTGTGATCCCGTTTGTAAGAAGATGATGGCAGGTTCGTGGTTGATAGCCTCTGTATACATGGAATTGACTACACATATATCCTCTGCTATACCCGAAATATGCGGAATAAGCTCACTAAAATAGCCCCCTGTGGTGGGATGCTGCTGAAAGGCAAAGTGGGAACCTACTAGTGGAAAACTGGATTGGGCAGCAAGCATACCCGTTAACCGTTGTTCTCCCCTGACGCTATCTGGGATTTCCTCTCCCCAACGATTGATTAGTTCGGGCTTATAATCGAACAGTTCAATTTGGCTAGGGGCACCACTTTGAAACAGGTAGATGATGCGTTTGGCCTTTGCCGAATGGTGAAGCGATTCTAGTATCCCCCCATTTTCTCCTCTAGCTACTGAAGGAATCGTTTGCCCCTTGAGCAGGTTGGGAGACAGAAGGGAGCCGATAGAAAGGGCACCCAATCCCTTGGTTGTGGTTCTTAGGAATTCCCTTCGGGTTCTATTGTAGACAGCTTTTTGTATATCGGTTTGCATAAGCTTGGGATCAATTTTTGAAATAGGACTCTGTTGAATTAAGAATGGTATTGCTGACTCTTGCCAAAGCAGCAACTTCCGGCTGTAGGAGGTTTGGGGCGTTAGGCTTATATCCGATAGCTAAATAAGCCTCACTCCTTGTCGCGTCTTGCGTAAAATAGTTTAGCTCTGCTTGATATTGTTTTACCAATAGTGCCTGCTCTCTTGCATTAGGCTCTCTGCTGGTAAGTAGGCGGAAGGCCTCAGCACTAGCATGCGCTACCTGACCCTTATTTTTCTGCCAAAGATTTTCGGCGAGTACCCGACAGGCTTCCACGATTTGGGGATCGTTAAGAAGTACCAGGGCTTGTAGGGGGGTATTACTTTGTTGGCGGCGTACCTGGCATTCGGCTTTGTAGGAGGCATCGAATATCAGCATGCTCGGGGGAGGCATATTCCGCTTCCAAAATGTATACAGGCTCCTACGATACAAGCCGTTCACAGTATCTTCTTCATATTCAGGGAAAAAGGTATGGGTCATAACCTCCTTCCAAAGATTGGCAGGTTGATAGGGAAAGGTAGAGGGGCCTCCTAGCCTAGGGTAGAGTAAGCCACTTACAGCCAGTGCATTGTCTCGAATCATTTCAGCTGATCTACGGTATCTGGGACCACGTGCCAGTAGATAATTATCAGGATCTAGCTCTTGTAGTTCCGGCCGAACTTTGGATGATTGTCGGTAGGTTGCCGAGCAGAGCATTTTGTGGATTAACCGTTTCACATCCCAGCCACTTTCCTGAAAGTCCACTGCTAACCAATCCAATAGTTCGGGATGAGAGGGTAGTGCTCCCTGGTTGCCAAAGTCTTCAACGGTTTCTACGATACCCCTTCCAAACATCAGGTACCAAAATTGGTTTACCGACACGCGAGCAGTCAGGGGATGATCCGGGTGGGTCAGCCATTTGCCCAATCCATACCGGTTTCTCTCAAAGCCTTCGGGCCAGCTTAAAAGGAAATCTGGGATATCTCTTGTTACGGGTTTCCCCCGTTCAGAATAGACCCCGCGTTCCAAAATATAGGTGGCCTTATTGTCCAGATAGTCTCCCATGACCATGATTTCTTGAACGGTGTCTATGGTTTGTATTTCCCGGGCCTGAATAGATCTCAACTCTTGACGTAGGGCCTCTAAATCTGGATCTAGAAATCGATGGAAAAAGAATTTAGATGACTCATTCCCCTGTTCGACAGATTCCGAGAAAGCTTTTTTTCCTAAACTTTCATCGAATAGGTACAGTGCGACCAACTCCCCAGCTTCTCGATTTAAAATTCTTACCTCATCCAATAAGCCCCCTTCAAAATCCTGGTCGTAATGGCGATTTCCAATAACGATGCCCTTGTATGCCATATACACGGTAGCAGCAGGATCTGTGTAAGGCTCTGTAGATCTATACAGGTAGTTGCGGTGGATGTCAAAGGGAACCTTTTTTCCATCCTTGTACAGCTGCATTCCTTCGGCCTTTCCCGAACCGTCATAGGTCCAGGTGAAATGCATCCATTGTTGTAATGGAAGTTCTTGGGCAAAGGCGATATCCAGGGACTGATAGGGGTGTGCATGGTTCAACCGGAAGTGGAGGAGGCTACTGTCGATCATGACATCCCAGCCTCTATAGCCTTGAATTCGATTGTTTCCGTTGTAGATGATGTGCGCCTCTTCAAACTTTTCAGGGATTTGTAGCCAAAAACTTATGGTATAGGGTTCCATTCGTTCAAAGGAGGACTTGCTTCCATCGGCTATAAATTGTCCTTGAGCAGCACTCTGAACAGCTTTTCCTTTGACTCCTTTTGCTGCTTTGATATCTCCCCAATAACTCGGAGTGAAGTTACCTGCAACCTTATCATCAGACGTTCCCGCTTCCATCTTATCAAAGGTCAGATGGCTTACAGTAGCCTGTTCGACAGCTTGTTCGAAAACTTCTGTTCTGGGATGAGTCAATGTCCATTCCTCAAATCTGTCAGTATTACTGTGATAGGCAGCTTGTAGGTCCTCCTGCTTTTCTTGGAT
>JBCCTX010000344.1:0-8052 GCA_039197765.1 Bacteroidota bacterium | reverse complement strand
TCATTGACCCGAAACAAAGACATCTTTTCTCCGATTTCTACCTCTTCAAAGCCCAATTCACGGTAAAATTGTCGGGACTCTGTAAAGTTTTTTGCTCCGATAAAGGTCCGGATGCTTTTTGCTTGATAGGCTTTGACTGGGTTCATGATAGGCTTTTTTTGGGGTACAATATCTACTAAATAAGGGGGTTAATGTGGGGTCTGAAACTGCCCCATTGAAAAGATAGCCGGTGAAACTGTTGACAGGTAGCTATTGAATCCACAATTAGCTTACGAATCATTTCGATTCTAGTTTTGAGCGTATGCAGTACCATTTACGTTCATTCAAAGCTTATTCAGCAGCTTTTTGAAGGGCTTTGTTTCTCGAAGTACCTCCATACTCGAGTCGCTAAGAAACCAGTTTTTATCTGTGAAACCCAGCTCTACCGCCTTTTCCAGATTTTTCATAGCCTCTTTTTTCTTTCCTTGGATAGCATAAAGCATTGCCCAGTTTCGATAGGATCTCCCATTCTCAGGCTGTAGGGCTTGGAACTGCTCAAATGCGGTTTGAGCCAAATCAAATTGTTGATTCTTTGCATAGGCAGTACCGATATTGTTGAAATAGATGGCGTTTTTCTGCGTGCTATCTAGGGAGATGGATTGTTTATAAGCTTCTATCGCATTGGGATAATCTTGGGCGTAGTAATACCGCAGCCCCAGCAAATTCCAGGTGTCATAAGTAGGGGAAATTTGGACGAGCTTTCGCTGAAATTTTGCAGCTTCTACATGTTTTCCTACATCTGCCAGGCGACCTTGCAACTTATCTAGGCTCTTGAATAGATTGTTTGGGGTCTCTTGTGGATAGCTTTCAAAAAAAGAGACAGCCTTTCCATAGTAGACAATGGATTCCTCTATACTTCCGTAAGTTTCATACCCCTGTCCTAGGTTGTGGGATAAAAGTCCACGCGTTAAGTCATCAGGAGCCAAAATGTTATCGTAGAGATCCTTTGAACGCAAAAGATAGGACAGCCCGAGAGAGTCTTTTTTCAGCCTAAATGCAGCTGCAGACGCATATCCATAGCTCTTTGCCAGGCTCCTTGAATTCCTATTTTCCGAAGGAGTTAGTCCTTCAAAATAAGTAGTAAACCATGCCAGGGATTCTTTGTAGTCTTGTTTTAAGAAATATGCTAACCCAAGGTTTGCGTAACCCGTAAGTAGGTCCGAGCTCTTTCTTTCAGTCGGTTGCTTGGGAGATGCAATTCCTTTGTGATATAGTTCAATTGCCTCTGTGTATTTTTCTTGGAAGAGTAAAATAGTTCCCAGGTTATTGTACTCCGAACGTAGGGAGGAGTTGTTGAGGCCTATGTGATTTTCCTTTATCTGGATGGTTTTCCGATAGTAGGTAATGGCTTTTTCTTTTTGGTTGAGCAGGTTTAATAGCTCGGCATAGCGCGAGTAGGTTTGGGCCATTTTGAAGTGATCTGAGGGGAATTGTCTAAGCTTTTCGGCTAGAACTGAATCCATTAATCGTTTTGCTTCGACCAGGTTTCCGGTACTTTTTTTGTATATGGCCAGGTTCTCAAGTGCAAGAAAAACCCTTGAGTGCTTGGGGCTTAAGGCTTGCGTTAAAATTGTTATCGCAGAATCTTGAAGTTGAACGGCTTCATAAGGTTCTGAGAAATGATGTAACATATTGGCCTTGGTTTCAAGTGCCCGGGCATATTCAGGGTGGTTAAGGCCATAGTGTTTTAGTTGAATTTTTTGGCAATTCTCAATGCATTCTATTGCTTTATTCACATCCCCATAGTTTTTATAGGCATATGCTAAATTGGTATAAGTAACCGCTAGGTCTGGATGTGTAGCGCCGTATAACTTCTTTTTTATGGAAAGAGATGTATTTAAGAAAAATAAGGCAAAAGAATCCTGATCCATCCTCATACACAATGAAGCCAGGTTGTTGTAAGAAGTTAGGATTTCAAAATACTTAGTAGGGTATTGGTTCCTAAGAATTTCCAGCGCCTTTTGGTTAAAGGTAAAGGCTTTGTTATAGTTCCCATTGGATTCTAAAAATACGCCGTAGTTGGAATAGTATTTTTGAAGTTTAAGGCTGTCAGAATAGGAAACTCCCTCTTCCATTTCTATGGCCTCTACGATCCATTGCTCTGCTTGGTCATCTTCGCTCATTAAATGATAGAGCGTAGCGACATTAGAGGCATGTCCCGCAATTCTTGCAGGATTCATTCCCGCGGTGCGTAAGTTGTTGATTATCTTCTCTTCACAAGCTATGGCATCCTCATAATCGAAGATAGTAAAAGAGGCACGTGCTCGGGTCTGGAGTTCTGTTAGGGCTGCTTCGAATTGGGCCAGGCCCTGCCGGGCATCTTTCTCTGCCTGATCTATGCTCAATACCTCTCTGGCTTCTTGGATGGATTTTCCTTCGTCCAGCAATTGTATGTAGTACTTGACTCGCTTGGTGGCACCATCTGTATTGATGGAAGCGATATAGAAAGCGTCCTCATAGATTTTTAAAGAATCCTTCTGGGCGTTCAACTGCTCCAGTTTTTGACTTAAATCCGAAATTCGGGCGTAGTTTTTTTCCTGTTGGGCAAATAGTCCATCGAGTTGAGCCTTGATCTTCGCTAATTCTTTTTCAGAGGAGGATTTTAAGATATTGTAATACCTGCGGGCTGCTATATCCCGTGCTCCCTTAGGGCAAACAATGATAGGCGTAACATACTGGTCGGGATCTTCAGGAAGATTGATCAGGGCCAATTCCTGGGAATTAACAAGTTCAATCTCTAGGCCATTTTTATCTGTACCGATATTATTTTCCCCTAGATTCGGATAGACCGGTTGCCCCGCCTTTCCATCGGGGAACTCGAGGGTGTATGACCCATCAGATTTTGAGTAGTCTCCATTGGAGCCTTCTGCAAGGATTTGAACCCCCACTGCTGGAGTAAACGCGCTATTTTGGAAATAGACATTTCCTTTGAGTGAAGCTTGACCGAAGGCAATAAGAGAAAGACAAGCAAAGTGCAGGGATAGCACAGCATATTTACGCATCCCTACAAGGTACTCTATTTGCCATAAAGTATAAAATGACTGTATCTGCCTCGGAATTCTAATCCATAGGATGCTCCTTCAACAACGTTTCAGGGGTATAAAAGTCTTTTTTATCCGCAATTGATTCGCGGATGTGGAAAACCTGATCCCCCCGAATAGTGGAGGCTTTATTTCCGAATGCATTGCGAACATAGGTAAGGACTGCTGCAATTTCATTGTCATTGAGTAGGCCTTCATGCGGGGTCATTGGTACAGCTCCGGGGTAGTTTTTTCCCTTAACCTGGATAGGACCCATGAGTCCTTTTAGGGTGAGCTTGATCAGCCGATCTGGATCTTCCAGTACCCAGCGGGTGCCAGCCAAAGGAGGGAAGCCTGCGGCTTCCAGCCCCTTCCCATCAGCTTGATGGCAAGTAGCACAGAGCCCTTCCCGCTGGTAGATGGACTTACCCGTGATAAACTGCTCCCGCTCAGCTCCTGTAAGGTGGGTTTTTATTTCGCCTCCCGAGCGGACTTCCAAGCGCTCTCCGTTGATATGTGCCAAAGACGTAGCGTGGGCATTTACAATCCACGGATCTAAGGGTTTTTGGGCAGCTGCCGTCAAAATGGGCATGCCTTGTTCCTTTTCGAGCCATGAGGCAGCGGTTATAGCTTCGAGGCGGACCCGTCCTTCAGGATCGTTGGCGGCTTGGAGAAGCAACTCCGCCTGGTCGTCTACTTGGTGGGCGCCATAGCGCAATACACGTACTGCAGCAGCACGTGCCCGAAAGTCTTTCGCATCGAGTAGGGTGCGTAACAGATCCTGGTCAATTTCATTGAGGCCCCAACTCACCCAGAGGGCTTCCACTAGGTGGTGCTCGTACCTAGGGTCTTCCTTGTCTAATTGCTCAACCCAGGTGCGCATAGTAGCCAATACTTCTTGTATATCACGGCCGCGCAATTCGCGACGGCTGCGATAGCGCGTGCGATACTCGGGGAGCTTTAGGTTGTCTAGTAAGGTCTCAATACTTGCGCCATCCACTTGGGCAGGTTCCACTAAGGGACGCGAGGGATAGGTAATGCGGTAAATACGCCCATGAACATGATCGCGTAGGGGATCGCGGGCATTGTGTTGCATGTGTCCAATTAGGACATTGTGCCAATCCAAAAAGTATAGGGAACCATCGGGGGCAAATTCCATATCTACCGGGCGGAAATTCCGGTCATCTCCTACAACGAGGTCTAGCTGGTGTTCGCTGAAGTAGCCCGTTCCATCGTCCTCCCAGGAGTGCATTTTCATCCCTAAGAAGCCTATGGTGTTATTGATGAGCAAATTGCCTTGCGCCTCGTCTGGGAAGTGGCGACTCGAAACAAATTCTAACCCGGAGGTGGGTCGTACCCGATGCGCATCTTCAATGAGGTTATAGGATTTATGGGTAGCTACGCCATAGCGGGGCTTGACGCTTCCCGGCATCATCCAGCGTACATCTGGCCCAGAAGTTTCGGCAAAGAAATTCTGCCCCCACTCGTCAAAGGCAATCCCCCAGGGATTGGGAATGGGCAATTGAGCCGTACGCTCCAGATGTCGTCTCTGTGGGGCATAGCGTATAAAGCCTCCATTGGTTCCCCTTACAGGGCCATAGGGAGTTTCTACATTGGTATGGAGAAAGACGCCTTCTCCCATAAAAATAGCACCAGAGGGATCTGCACAAAAGGCAGAGATTACGTGGTGCGTATCGTGGTCGTCAAAGCCACTCAAAATGATTTCTTTTTTATCCGCTTTGTCATCCCCATCTGTATCTGTGAGGAGAATCAGGTTGGTTCCCTGGGAGACATACACGCCTTCTGGCGTGAACTCGAACCCTACAGGTAGGTGGAGGCCTTCTGCCCAGGTCGTTTGCTTATCGGCTTTGCCATCTCCATCTGTATCTTCAAAAATAAGGATTTTGTCATTGGGTTTCTCATCTCCAGGCTTGTAATGCGGATAACTCGGCATGACCGATACCCACAAGCGCCCTTTGTTGTCAAAAGACATCTGCACGGGGTTGGCTAGGTCTGGGAATTCTTTTTCGGTAGCAAACTGCTCGATTTTATATCCCGGTGCTATTTTCAATTTATTTAAGGCTTCTTCCCCATATAAATATTCGGGACTTCCATTCTTGGTATTAGTAGCCGTGAAGTTGGTTTCTACAGCCGGTAAAACAGGGGTTTCGGCATCTGCTTCTAATAGGTCCATGGTTTCGCCTTTTGTTGCTTTCCAGATGGCTTGATCGCGCAGATCGGTCATTTTTCGGATTTTCTCCAATTCATAGGGGTAATTATCCGGCCCAAAGGGATTGTACCGACGTCCGTATACGTGCACCCCGTTGGGAATTTTGAAATCGTTGTGCCACATCCAGTTCTTCTCCAGTACAGCCTCATGGACCAATTCTTTGTGGGCTGAGGCAACTGCCCTACTTTTTCCAAAAATGCCCGCTATCAATAGATCCGAAAAGCGCGCATACCCTGCATCTGTCAACTGAAACCCATCCTGTGTCAGGGCTTCAGTGCTTCGCTTGAACCACTTCGCTGTCGGGGTAAACACATCTACAAAATGAACTTGATGAGAATCAGCTACAGCCTGTATGGCTTTTGTGTACAGGGCAAGGTTCTCGTTTTCCTTTTTTCCGTCTGGCAGATCCATTGTAGCCGATAGGTCCTCGAAGGCTATGGGGGATACCAACGCCAATTGGGGGGCGGAGCTGTCGTTGTATTGCTGGGCCAGGGTATGCTTGACAAAAGCGCTTAGCTCTGCCTTAAAATTCTCCACTCCCTCTTCTCCTTGAAAAGATTCATTGTATCCAAAAAAGGCGATAATAATATCTGCGCCCAATCGCTTCAACCAATCATCCGGGTATTCGAAGTGCCCTTGGCTTCCCGAAGGTTGGGCGAGTTCCGACTGGAAGGCTTCCGCTCCTGGAAAGGCCCAAGGGGTCTCTCTTCCTGGATGAGGGCGAAAGCCGGGAGTATTACCTCCATCACACATATTTCGAATGACCAACTGTTCATCCGGATAGTGTAGGTACATTCCTGTTTCAAAATGGCCAAAATTCATCATTCGGGAACCTAGGTTGTTTCCAATGAGAACGATTCGGTCATTTTCATGAGGGGTTAGTCGAGTGGAGGGACCTGTAGGGCCACAGCTCACCAACAAACTTGCAAGCAGGATTGCTCCCAAAAGTACAAGTGGATTTTTGGGGATGGGAAAAGCGTTCGTAATGTAGTTCATAGGATGGGATTCGCAAGGATTGGTTATGAGTAGATGTTGTTAGCCTTAATACATTCAGCGATAAGGGAAATTAGGGAAATTACGGCTACTTTGAAAAAGTTCTGATCCCAGGGAAACATTTATGGTAGATATTTACTGATGCTTACCCATACATAGTACAATCTTACCCATTTGGGCACGATTCTAGAAAGGTAGATTTACACGTTTTAGTCTTCCCCAAATTCCCGTACAATCCGCTTCAGCATTTCAAAGGTCATGGGTTTTTGTTCGTAACTACTGATCAGGTCGTAGCGCTGGGCTTGCTCAATGTCTCTGTAGTTTGTGGAGGTGGTCAAAATGAGGATATACACGCCGCGATCCGTCAGCTCTTGTAGGAGCTCCGCATTCATATCAATGAATTCGAAGCCGTTGTATCGAGGCATGTTGATGTCGAGGAATATTAGGCTGGGACGAATTTCTGCAGCCTTTTCCAATTTGAGTAACTGTTGTTTCCCTTCTTCCGCATTTCTCGCCTTCAAAATTTTAGAAGTCAAATTCATATCCTCTATCAAATACTCATGGAAGTAATTGACAGACATTTCATCATCAATTAGCAAGATGTACTGGAAAATCATGACGTGCAGTCCGAACCTTAAACTAACTTTAGGAAGGTGAAAGTACGAAAAATAATGATGGATGTTATACAGTTAAGGCACTTTGTGGAAGAAAAATTAATTTGCTTTAAATAGTCGTATGATATTTTCAGTGAAAAAAATTATTCTTGGGATTGAGGGGAATTTTTAAGGCACTCATCCCCTGGGATTTAGCTGAGTATTGGGTCTGGACTGCAAAGTTTGAGAGTAATAGAAAGAGGGTATCGTGAGGGAAAATTATACCTTAAAGCTGAAGCATATTTTTACCTGAGAAATAGTTCCAAATAGAATTATTACCAATCGATTAAGCTACTTCAGGTAACTTTCTCTAATGAACGTTTTCTATTTGAAAGTGTATTATGAGCGAATTTTGTATCCCTAGCCTGTATGGAAATTTAATCTTATAACAGAACTACAACAGATAGAGCAAATTGCTGGGCAGATGGATCAAGGTCAACTGTTGCAGGCAATCGAGCGTATTCTGGGGATCTTGCGGGAACGTACCGAGTTCACCGAGGAGAACCGTTCCTGGGCCACACCTGAATTTTTTAGCGAGATGGACCGTCGTATTAGGGAGGTTCGTAGTGGTAAAGTCCAGGCCATTCCTGCGGATGACTTTTTCGCTCGTCTCCGTGCGCAACTTTCCAGCTAGCTTAGATCTTTTTTATGGCTCCCTTTACGTTCCATCCTGAAGTCTGGCCAGAGGCAACCGAGAATCATTGTATCTAGAGGAACAACGACCAGGATATGGAGTGAAATTTATTGATGCGTTCGACGAAGTCTGCCAGCACATCGCCCAAAACCCAGAGCGCTTTCCCTCAACCATAGAACGCCCAGACTTTCGCTGTGTCTCCTTTCCTTATACCTCCCCTTTTCCAAAACCCATAAAGTCTTTTACCACTACGATGGGAAGACAGTACTGATTACCTGTCTATTTGCCAACAGTCGCAGCGAAAAAATCTAGCAGAACCGTTAATCAAGAAACCTAAAGGGTGTAATAGATGGAATAGTAGAATTACATAAAAAAAGGCGACCAAAGCCGCCTGATTTTGTGGGAGATACAGGGCTCGAACCTGTGACCCCCTGCTTGTAAGGCATGAAATTTATGATATTATATGACACTATATAATTTAAT
>JBCCTX010000343.1:0-8102 GCA_039197765.1 Bacteroidota bacterium | reverse complement strand
TTTTTTAATTTTTACTAAAAATTGAAATAAATATTTATTATTTTAGTTGTTATATAGTATTCTCGAAATTTTTTTTGAGGATATTACCTTTTTTTAGTGCCAACTTAGCTGACTTCAAATGAAACATGTTCAATGCAGCTTGCTGTTATTGCTATGCTGTTTATCTACCTCAATCCTATCACAGACCCTGATTTCAGGGAAAGTCCTCGACAAAGCTACTGGTGAAGCCCTTATCGGAGCTCAAGTCTATTACCCAGTTCCTTCTGCCCCTGTGGGTACAATTTCTGATTCCCAAGGATACTTCGAACTCAAAGTTGATCGAAACCCTCCTTTTCAATTGGAGGCTTCTTCATTTGGGTATGAATCCCTTTCTATCTCGATCACCAATTTTGACCAAGTGGTAGAGGTATCACTACCCAAAATTTTGGATGAGAACCAGCAAATTATGGTTACCTCAACAAAAGGAGATGAAGAAATTGAGTCCGCCTCGCGAACGCAACAATTAAAACTACGCGCACCTGTTTCGGTATCCAGTCTGGGAGTAAGGGAAATTTATAAATCACCTTATGTAGATTATTTCCAACAACTCTCCAACCTAAAAGAGGTACAAGTTATTCCCAGTAGTGTGACCTTAGGAGCCATCAATACGCGAGGCTTTTCCGACGTTCAGAATTGGCGATTCGTTCAATACATTGATGGAATGGAGATGAATACTCCAGGACTGAATTATGCCTTGGGGAACTTGCTTGGGGCGTCAACGATTGATATTCGAAACATTGAGGTTGTATCCGGTACCGTTTCGGCGTTGTATGGTGCCAATGCCTTTAATGGCATATTGAGTATGCAAACCAAAAATCCCTTTGATTACAAAGGCCTCAGTGTGTATGCAACAGGAGGGGTAACAGCCCAGGACGGAATTGACCCACAGCCCTTTGTTGAATCAGGCGTTCGATACGCATGGACCATGGGAAATAAATGGGCTGCAAAAGTAAATTTCTCAACCTTACAGGGGCACGAGTGGGAGGCTAGAGATTCCTCTTACCATTTACGGCCCGAGGTACTTAGCCAAAAAGATTTACTACTGTCCTTACCTCAAGGTCATCCCAACTTCGATGCTGTTCATACCTATGGAGATGAAGTAACCGTTCCGGTAGATTTGACAGGAGATGGGACGACTACCCAGATTAATAGAACGGGATTCAAAGAGCGCGACTTGGTTGACTATGGAATAAGTACTTATAAATTCAATGGATCAGTTCATTTTCGGCCCAATGAGCAAACGGAAGCTAGTTATGCTTTTAGGGTGACAGAGGCAGATGCCATTTTGCGGCATACCACCGTTTATCCTTTTGTCAATACCCTCAGTCAATTGCACAAGTTGGAATTGAAAGGGAGTAATTTCTTTATTAGAGGATACTACTCTTCAGAGGATGCACGAGATTCCTATCAAATGCTTCCAACGGGCGCATTTATTCAAGAAGCCTTGAAACCCAGTGCTACTTGGGCATCTGAGTATGGAGAAGCTTTCCGTGGAGAGGTTGCTGGCGTACGAGAAGGGGATCACCAAGCCGCCCGAGCCTATGCGGATAGAGACATTCCTGGTCCAGAAACCTCCTCTTTTCAGCAGGCTCACTCCTTAACCTTAGGCAATCCAGATGTTCTTACCGGTGGTTCTAGATTTACCGACCAATCTAGTATGTTCCACGTAGAAGGTGCAATAAACTATGATTCCTTAGGAAGAAATTTGGATCTTCAATTAGGTGGCAGTTTTAGAAATTATCAGCTGGTATCTGATGGAAACCTCTTCAACGATGGTCCAAGAGGATTTGGAGGCCCTATAAATTACCAGGATTTTGGCGTCTTTACCCAGATTCGTCAAGGGCTGGCTCAAAATAGGCTGATGCTTCAATTAGCTATGCGGGTAGATAAAAACTCCAATTTTAAGCCTCGCCTTTCCCCGCGTTTTTCAGGGGTTTGGATTTTAGATGACAAAGGGGATCATGCTTTGAGGGTAGTAAGCCAACAGGGCTTCAGAAATCCTGCCTCTCAAGAAGGCTATATTTCCCTCGACCTGGGTAGAGTTTTCTTGCTAGGCGGACTTTTGGATAATGTGAGTAATTTTAGCTACGCACTTCCTAGCGGGGAACAAATCAGAGGGGTAGACATTGTAGAATCCCTGGTTACCCTGAGCTCTTTACAATCTTTCTTGGCGGGTGGACAGACTGATCCTAGTGTCTTGGTTGCCCAACCCCTTTCCTATTTGAAGCAGGAGCGCATTTCTTCCATCGAGTTTGGATACAAGGGACAATTGGGGAATTCTGTGCAGATAGATGTCAACTTTTATAACAATCGCTACCGAAATTTTGCCCAACGAATTAATGCATATAGTACGTTGACTGACCGTGTATTCTCTATTTACACCAATGTAGAAGAGACGATTACTTCCTTCGGAGGGGGACTGAGTTTGGCTGCTCAGCTTGCAGGTGGTCATGAGTTTGCTACCAATTACTCGTTTGCTTCCTTTGATGCGGATGAGGCCATTTCCAATAATCCTGGGTTTTTACCCGGCTTCAACCTCCCGGAGCACCAGTTCAAGGCTCAGTTGAGCAATGAGCGATTCATTGGAAACTGGGGCTATAGCTTGAATTATCGTTGGTCGAGTGAATACGTGTGGGAGTCCCCATTTGGTCAGGGAACAATTCCTGCTTATTCCACTATGGATGCTGCTATCCTTAGCCAATTTCCTAGGCTAAATTTGCGCATGAAGCTGGGAGCAGTAAATTTCCTAGGCGCCTATACCCCGATTTACGGAGGGCCAGATATTGGTGGTCAGTATTTCTTGACCTTGATCTATGGGAAGTATTAGGTAAAGCGATCTCGATTCTCACTTCTGCAACACTTATCATTGTTCTGAATCTTTTTTCCCTGTACCTTTGCGGAAATATTTTTTCCAAAAAGAAATTACATATATGATAGATTCTGCTCAAACTGTAGGGACAGCTCAGGATGAACTGTTTTCCATCATTGCCAAGGAAGAAAAGCGGCAATTGGAAGGAATTGAATTAATAGCTTCGGAAAACTTTGTGAGCGAGGCCGTAATGAAGGCGGCGGGAAGTTGTTTGACAAATAAGTATGCCGAAGGACTTCCTGGAAAGCGCTACTATGGAGGCTGTGAATTTGTGGATGAAGCTGAAGACTTAGCCCGGGAAAGAGCAAAAGCCTTGTTTGGTGCAGAATGGGTAAACGTTCAACCCCATTCCGGAGCTCAGGCAAATGCTGCCGTTATGCTTGCAGTGATTAATCCTGGGGATACCATCATGGGCTTTGATCTTTCCCATGGCGGCCATCTTACCCATGGCTCTCCAGTTAATTTTTCTGGAAAAATTTACCGTCCAGTGTTTTATGGTGTCCGTAAAGATACTGGGTACATCGATTACGATCAGGTAAGAGATACAGCAAGAAAGGAAACCCCCAAACTGCTGATCACAGGTGCCTCAAGCTATTCTCGGGATTGGGAATACGAAATCTTTCGAGAAATAGCCGATGAGATCGGAGCGATCTTAATGTGTGATATGGCACACCCTGCGGGACTTATTGCCAAGGGCCTACTCAAAAATCCACTTGAGTATTGCGACCTTGTTACGACCACTACTCACAAGACCCTTCGAGGTCCTAGAGGGGGGATGATTTTGGTCGGGAAAAATGGCCCCAATCCCTTGGGAATTACCACCCGCAAAGGTAAGGTTCGCACCATGGGATCTATTTTGGATAGTGGGGTATTTCCTGGAACTCAGGGAGGTCCTCTCATGCACGTAATAGCCGCAAAAGCAGTAGCCTATGGAGAAGCCCTTCGCCCCGAATTTACCCAATATTCGGAGCGCGTCATTCAAAATGCCCAAGCCTTATCCCAAGCGATGGTTGATAGGGGCTACAAGGTAATTTCTGGTGGGACAGATAATCACCTGATGTTGATTGATCTGCGTGCAAAAAATGAAGATTGGACGGGGAAAATGGCAGAAGATGCTCTATTCAAGGCAGAGATAACCATCAATAAGAATATGGTTCCCTTCGATACACGTAGCCCAATGGTTACCAGTGGTATTAGGTTAGGGACCGCGGCCCTCACTACGCGTGGGTTAGGGGTAGAGCATATGGAAATGATTGCCGATTTTATTGATCAGGCGCTTCTTCATAACCAGAATGAATCCAAGCTTACGGAAGTCAAGGAACAGGTGAATGATCTTATGAGAGGCTTTCCTATGTTCCAATGGTAAGTCTACAGAATAATTAGTAGATAATAAGCCAGAGCTGAGATGCTTGAAGAGAGAAGGATGGTAAAAATGTCCATTATTCCTGTTTCTCCCTTCTTGTCTCATCTCTGGCTTCTGTCTCAATTTGCTACACTTATTAATTCCACGTCGAATACCAATACAGAGTAGGCTGGTATGAGGTTGCTTGGAGATCTATCTCCGTAGGCTAGGTGAGAGGGGATTAATAATTTTCCTCTACCCCCTTCTTGAAACAGGGGTATACCCATCTGCCAGCCTTGGATAACTTCTGTGAGGGAAAAAGTCGCAGGGGTACCTCTGTCCCGAGAAGAATCAAATTTGGTTCCATTCAATAAGAAGCCTTCATAATGAACTGTTACGGTTTCATCAGACAAGGGATTATTTCCCGTTCCCTCGGTATCCACTGTGAAGTACAATCCATCTTGATCCATTTGTGTGCTCAGGTTGTTAGCGGAGATATATTCTTGAATCGATTGGTCATCTGCTATTCTTTGCACAGGGTCGCGACTAGCACCTGTTGCAACTATTTCCACTTCAAATACCAACACCGCATTGGCGGGAATTCCGGGCGGAGGATTACTGCCATAAGCCAAATGAGATGGGATAAGGATCTGACCCAATCCTCCTTCTTTGAATTGCGGAATACCCCTTTGCCAGCCCTGAATTACACCACTAAGGGGGAAAACGGTAACAGCTTTGCGATCTTTAGATGAATCGAATTTCGTCCCATCCAACAAAAATCCCTCATAGTGTACAGCAAGAAAGTCAGAAGCCCCTGGTACCGCCCCAGTCCCTTCTTCCTCTATGACTACGTATAGTCCATCTCCTACCGATGTAGCATTGAGGTTATTGGTAGATATATACCCTTGAATCAAATCCTCATCAATGGCTTGCTGTTCGGGGTTAGGTGCATTATCATCATCGTCATTATTGCATCCTACCCATAGACTCAAGGCAAATATTGCCAAAATACAGTATATTCCTTTTTGCATAACAGAAGTTTTTCCAAATCTACCAAAAACCCAACACAATGAAAGGCTATTCTACCTACCCTTTACTCGTAGTATGTATCCTTTTTAGCTCAATTACCCTTCTTTCTCAGTCGATTCCTCTACCAGAACATCCACGGCCGGACTTTGAAAGGCTTGATTGGCAAAATCTGAATGGCATGTGGGATTTTGCCTTTGATCCCGAGAATGAGGGTGGGATGAAAAACTGGGCCTATGACGGGATTCCCACTTCGACACAAATACAGGTACCTTTTCCCTGGGGAAGTCCCCTCTCAGGTGTGGAGGATAAAGCGGATGTAGGCTGGTACAGCAGGGAGGTTACCATTGATCCCACTTGGGAAGGTAAAAGAGTTTTTTTGATTATTGGGGCAGCAGATTGGGAAACAGAGGTATGGTGGGATGGAACTTGGATTGGGATGCATAGAGGAGGCTATGTGCCTATTGAAATGGAACTTACAGAGGAAGTTTCCTTTGGGGAATCACAAACCTTGACGATTCGAGTGGATGACAAACGGAGAGACTTTACCCTGTATGGCAAGCAGGGATATGGCAATGCAAGGGGAATATGGCAGACGGTGTATGTAGAAGCAAGGGGGCAGAGCTATCTGGATGCCTTACATGTAGCTCCCAATATCGATGAAAGTCAGGCAAGCTTCACCGCCTATCTCCCCTATGAGGCGGAAGAAGACTATGAATTATCTATTAACATAACTGGAATAGGGCAAGAACTTAGCCACCAGGTCACTTTTCCTAAAGGAAACCGCAAGATTAAGTTTGACGTTTCCATCCCTAATGCCCTGTTATGGGACCTGGAAAATCCCCATTTGTATCAAGTAGAAGCTCAACTAGAAGAAGATCTGGTGAAGACCTACTTTGGGATGCGTAAGATATCCGTTGTCGACCTTCCCGGAACAGCGTATCCCTACATAGCCTTAAACGATAAGCCTATCTACCTGCAATTGGCTTTGGATCAATCCTACCATCCTGAAGGCTTTTATACCTTCCCCAGCGATCAATTTATGAAGGAAGAAATAGAACGAAGTAAATCCATCGGGTTGAATGGCATTCGGGTTCATATAAAAGTAGAAGTTCCAAGGAAGTTGTACTGGGCAGATAAACTAGGTTTGTTGGTTATGGAAGACCTTCCCAACAGTTGGGGCGAGCCAGGGTTGCGCATGCGGTCGGAATCCGAGTATACCCTCAAGCAAATGATCAAGCGCGACTTTAACCATCCCTCGATTTTTTCCTGGGTAGACTTCAATGAAACGTGGGGCCTGTGGACTAAGTCCCAAAAGGAAGGAAAGGAGGTCCGAGCCTACTTACCTGAAACCCAATCATGGGTCGCTTCCATGTATTATTTAACCAAGTCGCTGGATCCTACTCGCTTGGTAGAGGACAATTCCATATGCTGTGGCAGGGGACATACCGAGACAGACATAAATTCCTGGCACGTGTATTTACCAGGTTGGGCCTGGGAAGAATATTTGAGTGAGATCGTAGAAAATACCTATGAGGGGAGCCCTCACCACTTTGAATCAGGCTTCACCCAAGGGCGCCAACCCAATATAAACTCGGAATGCGGGAATGTGTGGGGCTATGAAGGTAGTACAGGAGATGTGGACTGGAGTTGGGACTATCATCGGATGGTCAACACCTTTCGTAAACACCCCAAAATAGGTGGTTGGTTGTATACTGAGCACCATGATGTGATCAACGAATGGAATGGCTATTGGCGCTTTGACCGATCTGAGAAAGAAACAGGGTTTGGGGGAATTTTTGAGGGAATGCGCCTGAATGACCTGCATGCACCTGTCTACCTTTCGACAGGAAACGAGATCTGTAGGTCGGTCGAGGGAGGCTCTAGCCAAGAAGTACCTCTTTATCTATCTGTAATGACAGATACCCCTATGGAGGGAAAAATGAAGATTCATTACAGCTTGGAGCACATGAATAGCATCGGGGAGACGCGCAAAATCACAGAAAATGTATTCGAGCAAGCGTATCAACCCTGGATGCAAGTAACCCTGGATCCGCTTTCACTTACTATGGCAGAAGGTCAAGGAATTAGTACGTTAAAGCTTTGGGTAAGTAATGCCAAGGGGCAGGTTCTCCAGCGGAACTTCTTTCACTTTGTTGTAGAATCTGGTTCAGAGAATCCTAGCTATACACAGCTTAGCATAGCTCCGGGGTCGTTTTCAGCAGCTAAATGGAGCAAAAAGCAATGGGAAGTAATGGAGGGAAAAAAAGTCAATGGGGCAGGAGAAGGCTACTTTGAATACGAGCTCCCGATCTCTCCAGAACTGTCCTTGAAGGGAGTGAAGTCTGCCTATTTTCTGGCTGAAGTTTCCGCTAAGCAGCTCTTTGTGAAAGATCAGCAAGCTTTCGATAGAAACCAAGACTATATGAAGGGGTCTCGGGTTTCTCCAAGTAGTAACCCCAACTCTTATCCCATGACGGATGAGACGCGTTTTCCCTCAGAGCTAGTTATTTCTATTGAAGGGGAAAAAGTTCAGACCACTACCCTGGGAAATGATCCTGCTGATCATCGGGGAATACTATCATGGCACAATCAACTGAAAGACAAGAAACTGCGGGAGGCAGGATCGTATGGATACATGGTAAAGGTCCCTATATCCAAGAAGATGCTACGGACGGCAGTGGAAAGGGGGAAACTTCGGGTCAAACTGGAAGCCGCTGGAGAAGGAGGAATAGCCCTTTATGGAAAGGATTTTGGCCGATTTCCTTTCGATCCTTCCTTAGTCCTAAGATATGATAAATAAGTATATTTATTTCAAAAAATAAG
>JBCCTX010000342.1:0-8125 GCA_039197765.1 Bacteroidota bacterium | reverse complement strand
GTCGGTGGTCGGTATAGGATAGTCCATAGTTAAATAGTCCATAGTCCGTGGTAAGGTAGTAGTCCGTAGTAACCTTTGATAGAATAGTCCATAGTTAAATAGTCCATAGTCTATGGTAACCCTTGATACGAGATCAAAGTACAACTAAACCTCAAACCTCAAACCTCAAACCTCAAACCTCAAACCTCAAACCTCAAACCTCAAACCAGTTACCCCTTTTTAAGGTTTTGGAGTTCTATCCCAATCTTTTCCTCATATTTGCCGCATGAATAACCAGGTGAAAGGTAGTAATGAAGGGCTGCTTACAGCACAAATCCTTTTACATATTTCTATCCTCCTATTTGGCTTTTCAGCTATTTTGGGAAAATTGATTGATCTTCCGGGAACGCATATCGTCTGGTATCGGATGTTGATAACGTGCATCAGCTTGGGTTTCTTTCCAGGAATCATCCAAAAGATTCGAAAAATCCCTCGAAAAGACCTTGTGAAAATCGGAGGGATTGGGGTCATCATTACCATGCATTGGGTAGGCTTCTACGAAGCCATCAAATACGCTAATGCAAGTATAACGGTTAGTTGTATGGCCTCGATGACCATATTTACAGCACTTCTTGAACCCCTCTATTTTCGGAGGCCCATAAAAAAAGGAGAGATTTTACTGGGGATTATCATCATTGGGGGATTTCTATTGATGTTTGGTTTTATTGGAGATCAATATGCACTTGGAATGACCATTGCGCTAATCTCTGCCCTATTAGCAGCGATTTTTAGTGTTCTCAATAAATCCATAGTTAGTTCCTATGACGTATTTGCGATTACGCAGGTCCAATTTATTATAGGATGGATCTTTTTAACCTTATTGGCACCTGTATACGTATACCTCTTTCCCGGAAGTAAACTATTACCTTCTGAGATGGATTGGGGCTATTTGATTATTCTTGCCCTGATTTGCACGACATTGGCCTATTCTATGAATATGTACGCATTGCGTTTTGTCTCTGCTTTTGCTAATAACCTGGCATTCAATATGGAGCCCATTTACGGAATCCTGTTAGCCTATTTTCTGCTCAGGGAGGATAAAGAGATGAATAGCGGGTTTTATTTTGGGGCCGGCATCATCCTGCTATCAGTAGTCGGTCATGGGATATGGACCTGGAGGCAAAAGAAAAGAAAATTACAACTCGAGCGCTAAGCAGATAAGCTTACTCAAAGATGGTAGGGGTTTGATATACAAACCGTCCCTGCTCCAATATATCCAACATAAAGCGCGCAACATTTCTTCGGCTAATGGTTAGGTTCGGTTTGGGATGGCCGTTTGAACTTACCAGGACTACTTTTGTTTGCGTAGCTTGCGTTAGCCCAACAGGCCGTACAGCTGTCCATTTGAGTTTGCTGGCTCTAAGGTGCTCTTCTTGCGCTTCGTGCGCTTTGTAAGCAGGCCCAATATTGCTGTTGCGAATAAGCCAGCGGAACCAAAAGGGAATTTCCTTTAGAGAATCACCTACTCCCCATGCCGAGCAGATGACCACCCGCTCAATAAGGTTTTCTTCCGAAAGGAAGACGAGATTTTCTATTGTTTGGGAGAGGAAATCTTTGGGCGTTCGAAGTCTTGACCATGGGAAATCAGAGGTTCTCGATATATTCAATGCACTGATTACTGCTTGACAGCTCTTAATGGAGCGGGACAATTCTTCTAGGTTTCTGGGGTCTCCTTCGAAGGGAACCAATTGATCTGAGTGAAAGGGGAGTCGATCAGGATCCCTTACCAGGGCATGCACTACATGACCCCGTTTGATTGCTTCTACTAGAAGTTCTTTTCCAAGCCTTCCTGTTCCCCCTAAGATTAGCAGTTTCAAAACGTGATGAGTTGTCCTGTTTCCAGGAAATGATTCAATGCCTTTTCCCAATCCAATAAGTTTTCTTCAAACATCATATCCAATGCCTTTTCATTGAGGCTTTTTCCAAGATCTGTCAATGAAGTAAACGTATAGGTGATAGTCGCTTCAGTTTTTGTAAGGGCTTGTTCTCTACATTGGACCGTGATAAACCATATTCTGTCCGAGGTGAATACCGTGTATTTTGCGAGATGGATCTGTACATCATAGGTTTGGAGTACCCAGGTGTAGAAGGACTCACCTGGAAACCGTCCAGGGGTTTGAAAGATAAGTCCTTCTTCGAGTTGGTGAGGTTCCGGATAGATTATGCAAGGGTTCCAACCTGGAACCCATTTTTTTTCACCTAATGGAGTAAACAAAGGAAAAACTAGATCAATGGATGCATTCAAAAGGATACTAGCTGATCGAGATATTCTTGTTGCAGGTTCAATTTGATTGCTACTCATCCGCGCGGAACTTTGAAAACCCAATATAGAAATTTTCTAGCTTCCATAAACTTCTGCCAATAACACGAATAATCGTACCTTTAAAAGAGGGTTTGCACTGGTGTATAAATTAACTCTGACACAACTACGCTCAATAACTCACAATATGGAACCCGATTACTTGAAACCCCTGCGATCTCACTTTGGGAAAGACCTGCTATCAGCCATAGAGGAGGAAGGGATATTTGTAGAATTGCAAAAGGGAGAGCGCTTGCTTTCTCCAGGTGCTATTGTTCCAGGCATTCCCCTTATCTTAACTGGAAGGATCAAGGTAATGCGAGAAGGAAGAGATAAGGATATGCTCTTGTATTACCTTCAGGAAGGAGAAAGCTGTATTATGTCCTTAGCAGGATGTATGCACCAGAAAGCCAGTCAAGTAGCTGCCATTGCAGAGGTGGATTCCACCTTGTATATTCTTCCTGCGCATCTTTTGAGGACCTGGATGAGCAAGTTTCACACCCTGACCCATTTCTTAATGGATCTATACGAAAAGCGGTACCTGGACTTACTAGATACAATCGATCAATTTGTATTTTTCAATTTGGAAGATCGCCTGATCCATTACCTCAACCAACAGGTAGCGTTAACCCATTCTTCCCAATTGGAGCTCACTCACCAAGAAATTGCTAGAGACTTAGGAACTTCAAGAGAAGTCATTTCACGCCTACTTAAAAAACTTCAGGCAATTGGGATGATTGATCTCTCTCACAAATCTATCACCCTGGTATCACCCAGGAATAACTGGAAATAGGTAAAAAACAGTGTAAGGTCTAGTTCATTATTTAATAGGAAAAATTTTTAATCAATGGGTAATTTACTGAAAACAATAAACTGTTGCGTCAGACTTGATTCCCATGTATTAAGGTTTTTAATCTCGAAGTTATGTTGCCTAGCTTTACAACCCTTAAGTGGACTTACATACTTCTGGTATGCTGTCTATTTAGTCAAATACACTCAATCAGTCAGGCTCCTCCTACCTATTTACAGGTAGACCAGTTTGGATATTTACCTAATTCCAGTAAGGTTGCGGTTCTTCATAACCCCGTAAACGGGTTCAACGCTTCAGATCAATATACGCCAGGATCGACCATTGAGGTAAGAAATGCACAAAGTGAGGCTGTAGTATTTTCAGGTTCACCTATTGCCTGGAATGGGGGCGCAACTCACGATCAATCAGGAGACCAAGGTTGGTGGTTTGACTTCAGTTCGGTACAGCAAGTAGGTGAATATTATTTGAGAGATGTTACAAATGGGCAGAAAAGTGCAAAATTCCGCATAGATGAACAGGTGTATTCGCCCATTTTGAAAGCCTCTATGCGTATGTTCTATTACAACCGTTGTAACATGGCAAAGGAATCGCCATATGCGGAGCCAAATTGGAGGGATGGCCCCTCATTCAACAACGATTTTCAGGATTATAATACCCGATATATTTACGATGTGAGCAATACTGACCTGGAAAAGGATCTTTCGGGAGGATGGTTTGATGCGGGAGACTTCAACAAGTACGTAACCTTTGCAGATTACGCGATGCATAACCTCTTATGGGCCTATCGAGAAAATCCAGAAGTCTTTGGAGACGACTGGAACATACCAGAGTCGGGCAATGGTATCCCTGACATAATCGATGAAATCATTTGGGAACTAGATTGGTTGATGAAAATGAACAACTCTGACGGTAGTACCCATATCAAAATGGGGAGTAGGAACTATGGAGAGAATAAGGATTACCCACCTAGTGCAAATACGGATCCTCGATATTACGGCCCCACGTGTACTGCGGCATCAATTTCTGTGGCTGGGGTATTTGCTCATGCGGCAATCGTCTTGAAAGAATTTCCTTCATTGAGTTCCTATGCAGAGGAATTGGAGAACCGGGCCCAAGCTTCTTGGAATTATGTTGCCCCTCGGCTGGATAACAGAAGCCAGTTGGAAACGGCTTGTGATGATGGAAGCATTGTCGCTGGGGATGCTGATTGGGATGTTCTGAAGCAAATCGAGCACGCCGTCATTGCTGCAATTTACTTGTATCAGATCACAGGAGAGCAATCTTTCAACCAATATGTACAGGCTACTGCCCGAGAGACAGAGCCGCTTATGGTGGGATTTTGGGGAGGATATAAGCTTCCATTGATGGATGCACTTATGGTGTATACTCAACTTCCAGGGCGTGAAGCTACCCTGGCCTCAACTATAAGCAATTCTTTTTCCCAGGCAGCAAGAAACAATTACAATGGATTCTTTGGCTTCAATGAAGCTGATTTATTCCGTGCATATATGCCAGATTGGGCCTACCACTGGGGAAGTAATCTGGCAAAGGCAGGGTTTGGCGTCCTCAACCTACTATTAAACAGTTATGGCCTCAATTCGGATGCTGAATCGGATTATGAATTGAAAGCCTTGGAGCAACTACACTATTTTCATGGGGTCAATCCGCTAGGGATGGTACAATTGTCTAATATGTATGGCCTGGGGGGAGAGCATTGCGTAAACCAGATCTACCATCAGTGGTTTGCACATGGTTCTCCTTGGGATGATGCCCTCAGCTCCCAGTACGGCCCAGCCCCTGGCTTTGTGACAGGTGGACCCAACAAAGATTTTACCGTAACTAGTCTTACGCCTCCTTCTGGCCAGCCCCCCCAAAAGGCCTACCTGGATTGGAACGAGATTCCCACCCAATCCTGGGAGATCACAGAGCCCGCAATTTATTACCAAGCGATTTATGTGCGACTGATTGCAGCCTTCGCCGCAGAAGGATCCGTTGTCGATCCTCCAGACCCTCCGGTTGATTCTTGTGCTCAGGCTACAGGATCAGACCTTCCACTCAAGCGCATTGATTGGTCAAAGGCGGGCTATCCTGGAGCCTTTCCTTCCCCTTCTAATGAGGTCGATGTGGTTCAAGCTTTCGGCGCTTTACCAGATGGAGAAAGCGATGCGGGGCCCGCTATCCAAATGGCCCTCAATTCCGCTGGACCTGGAACCGTCGTCTATATCCCCGAGGGAACCTACAAAATCCGAAATACTCTGAAAATTCCAGAAGGAGTCATCCTGCGAGGAGCCTGTAGCGAAAGTACAGCGTTGCGATTTGACTTGGCAACGAACAGTGGACCTTGTATCGAAGTATTGACATATGAATATGGGGAATATGTTTCAGTATCCGGAGGAATGGAGAAGGGAAGCAATCGGATTCAAGTTGCCAGTACCAGCGGATTCTCCATAGGGAGCTATGCTGATATCGAGCAGGAAAATGATCCAACCATTATGTATACCCAGGAGCGTTGGAATCAAAGCTGGGCACAAAATGCAGTAGGGCAAATAGTCAAAATTATGGGTATTGAAGGCAATGAACTGATTGTAAGTCCTTCCCTTCACACAACATTTTCCACCAATTTAAACCCTCGTATCCGTCCAACAGGTTTGATCGAAGAGGTTGGGATTGAAAATATGGGCATCATGCGAGAGAATACCGGTGCTGGGGAAACTATATTGATTAAAAATGCAGCTAATTGCTGGGTTAAAAATGTCTCTAGCGACTTTACCGTTAGCAACCATGTCTTGATCAGCCAATCTTTGAATATCGAAGTAAGGGACAGTTATTTTCGTCGATCTCATGATTATGGAGGAGGAGGCAGAGGGTATGGAGTAAACTGTGCAAGACATGCTACAGATTGCTTGGTGGAAAATAATATTTTTCAGACCCTTCGGCATGCTATGATGGTCAAAGAGGGGGCTAGCGGAAATGTGTTTTCCTATAATTACAGTATAGATCCCTTCTGGTCTGACTCGGATACCAACATTCCTCCTGATATTTCTTTGCATGGACACTATCCTAGTATGAACCTCTTTGAAGGTAATATTGTACAGGAACTTACTTCTTCCGACTTTTGGGGTCCAAGTGGGCCTGGTAATACATTTTTTCGGAATCGCGTAGAGCAATCTAATCTAAGTATTCGAGATGCTTCTCATGACCAGCAGGTTATTGCCAACGAATTAACAGGGGGAAATACCGGAATTAGTATAGATAATTCTGTTGACCAGACATACATCCATGGCAATAATGTGAATGGGACGGTAGTATGGAACCCTTCTGTAGGGGAGGGACCTCTCCCTGCATCCTTATACCTGTGTGAAAAACCCAGCTTTTTTGGTAACCTTCCCTGGCCAAGTATTGGGCCTGAGTTTACACTCGATTGTGGGACCATTCCTGCCAAAGTCAGGTTTCTTGCGGGTCAAATGACTCTGTGTAGACCATTTGTTCCAAGCCTACCAGATGGTGAAGTGTGCGGAGGAGAGCCTGATCCCATAGCTATACAGGTCAACGTTCGCATTTTACTGGAAGGATCCTTCGATGCAGCGCAAGACAAACTCTCGAATATACTCAGTACAAGTGGCTTGCTACCTACAACCCAACCTTTTGACGGAGCTCCTTACAATTACATGGGGCAAGAGACCCTGAGTTCCCTACAAGATACCTTAGCAGATTGGGTTCTTGTGGAAGTCAGAGAAGCCGCAAATCCTGGAAATGTACTTACGCGCAGAGCTGCTATACTTTCAACAGGAGGAGTTCTCTTGTCTACCGATGATTTAGCCTTACTGGATTTTCCAGACTTAGCGGCGGGGAATTATTATATCGCATTTTACCATCATTCACATTTGGCAGTTATGAGTGCAAACCCCATTGAGTTTTCTCGTCAACCTGCCCTATTTGACCTGTCAACAGCTACTGAAAATGCTTCCGGTAATGCTCAGTTGAAGCCACTTTCCAATACTAAATTTGGCCTTTTTTGCGGCGACTACGATGGAAATGGATTAATTAATAACCTCGACTTTAACGCTTGGAATCGAAGTGGAGCCGCACTTAATCAATACCTTCCCGTTGATGGAGATGGGAATGGGGTAGTGAATAACCTTGACTTCAATTTATGGAAGGTAAATGGTAGCAAAGTTGGAATACGAGAAATCCAAAAGTAAATACCTAAGCAAAAGAATTGGGGTAATGAAAGCGTCCCGTATCTCCATGTGTACCCTAAAGGGTTTTTATAATCGATTGATTTTTACCGCAGCGTTTTGCGAGATAGACCCCTGTTATCCCCTTAGAAAGGGGATGGGGAGGTACACAGAGAGACCGAATGTACCTTTTTAGGTATCTAACCCTTAAATACCCTCTTTTAATTACTCCTTGATCCTCTGTGGTGAAATAAAAAGGTCCAAGAAAACTTTGGTTTCATCTGGCTTAAAGAATACATACCGAATCGGTTTTACTCTGGTACTTAACCGTGGTTAAAAAATAATTTTCTACCATTATTTATTCTCCCTAAATCTTATGTCTATGTGACCTAAGTCACTGATTTTCTCCCCCTGAGGATAATACCTTTGATTATCAGTATTTCTATATACAATCAATAAATCCAAGGTATCATGACAAAAAATATGGCGGGAGCAGACCGCATAATCCGAATCCTTATAGCTGTTGCAGTTGCTGCAATGTATTATTTTGGTGTCATCAGCGGAACCCTTGCAATCGTTCTAGGGGTCGTTGCTGGGATATTCCTACTTACAGGTTTGATCAACTTCTGTCCCCTTTATGCAGCATTAGGTATCCGAACCAATAAGGCTTCCAATTAAGAACGATTTTGGCTTATTTTCCATTTATGGCTCGTGGACGGGGTTCCACGGGCTTTTTCGTTTGGTAACAATTGTCAGGAAACTTACGTTATATATTATATAATTATAATATGTTTGTAT
>JBCCTX010000341.1:0-8137 GCA_039197765.1 Bacteroidota bacterium | reverse complement strand
CAGGCCGTCCTAAGTAGTCGTACTTGGTTACTAGCCATTGGTTATTTGCTTGTAAATTCCCATCCTGTATGGCCACTACCCGATCTAGTTTATCATACACTAAATAGACTGTATCTGCACCAGGAATTACTTTTCCGATAACTCGTTGGCGGCCATCATACACATATTGAAAGCAGAAATGCGTTCTAAGGGAATCATTTAACCCACTACTCTTAGCCGTTTTCCAGCCTTCGGGTTGTATGACATAGCGCACATTTCCAAAGACATCATAGACAAAATAGGTGGTAGCAAAATTGGCATTGTCCCAAGGTGTACTGATATCCGTTCCGCTTACCTGCACACTTTTGTAGAGGGTTCTTCCGAGCTTATCTGTAGCCGTTTCGGTTAGGGCCCCATTTTCATCGATTACTTGAGTAATATTGAGCGTATTTGCTGGATAGTAGCTGGAACTATGACTGAAGCTGGATGGATCAAAACCCGGAATTGCTCCGCTATTGGTCAGGTAGGTAGTCACTACAGTGTGTTCTCCTGCTCCTTGTTGGCCAGCTGCTGCTACAGGTTGCCAATCCTCCCCAGGGGCTCCCTGTTCGATAGGTCGATTAAGGGGAGAAGGTTCAAATTCTGTTATAGCAATCGGATTGGGATTGGTCGTATCGGCTCCTATACTGGGTAAATCTTGGTAGAAGCTAGTAATGGTGGAAAGCGGATTGGATAGCGAAGTAAATCCACCAGGATTTGTACCTACCATATCTTCGGAAGTAAAAGGCAGATATTGGATGGGCTGTCTTCCTAGAGAATCATACGCCATATGGGTTACGACATCGATTCCTTTGGGAGAAGCTTGTGCGTCTACACTTTGGATCGGCCTTCCCAAACCATCGAAGTAGGTAACATTCTGCCACTTGTCTTCTTCATCGATCCCTACCCCCCCTTGTTGTCTATATTGGGTCGTATGAATGTAGTTTTTATTTGGACTAGGGGTAACTTGTTCTATTGAACCCATTATGTTGGGATCGCAATTGAGTTGCTCCATCAAGGAAAGTTCTCCAGCTACAGTCGTAGTAGCTTGTAGGTATTCCGATAAGGAAGATACATTCCCTAGACTGTCAAAAGCCGCAACGTTAAATCCATAAGTTGTTTCGGCAAGCAATTGGCTAATAGTAATTACTTGTTGAAGCCCTGCTGAATCTATTAACACACTATCTTGGTAAATATAGTATCCTGCAATTCCACTTCCTGCATCTGCAGATGGGTCCCACGAAAAGGTGATCGAATTGCTCCCTCTGTCATTTACAACTAAATTCTGAGGAACGGAAGGGGCTTCATTCTCAGCCAAGGTTTCACATCCAAAAACCTGGACTTCTGCCATGTGAAGGGTTTGTGGATTGGGAAGTTCAATTTGGACACGTACATACTGGCCAGTGGTGTAGATGGGGAAGTTATACAAGGCCTTACCTGTAATGCTATCAAAGGAGGTATTGAAAATGGTAGTATCTGCCAATAGATTCGTCAGACTGGCCGTACTATCAAAGGGCTGTTCCGAAACGAGGACATAAAAGTCCTTTAATTTTTCGGTACAACAATTTGTTCTATTGTAAATGACAATGCTATCAATAGTGGAATTGGAGCCTAAGTCTACCTGCCACCAGGGAGTTGCTTCATCGCTCGTGTGCTGAAGATCTGGGGACACTGTCCAGGGGGTAGTACCTAATGTATTGCCATCGACAGCTAGACCTGCATAGCTATTCCCGTAATCGCTCGATTGTTCCGCAGGTTTTCCCAAGGCAAGGTTGCCGCAATTGGTATTACTGGTTTGAACTTCTAAAGAGGAAGATAAAGCAGAAACATTGCCTACGCTGTCATAGGCGGCTACCTGAATATTGTAGGTAGTTCCAGGCTGAAGGGAGTCAATGCTACCAGGTGGTAAATACAGGGTATCCACTGGATTTCCATCGATATACACATAATAACCTGCTACCCCACTGCCTGGATCTGTGGAAGGGCTCCAACTGAGATCCACACGATCGGTCCCTATGCTATCTGTAATGAGATTCTGAGGGATACTGGGTGCCAGGGAGTCGATAAAAATTTCACAACCATAGGCGCGTACCTCTGCCATATGCAAAATTTTGTTGTTTGAACTATCACTCATTTGAATCCGAACGAACTGACCCGTGGTATCCAGAGGGTAGGTGTAGACGCTATCCCAAGTACTCGTGTATATTCGAAAAAGAGTAGTGTCTTCCAAGAGGGTATTCAAGCTATCGGTTGGGCTAAAGGCTTGAGCTGAGATAAAGATGTAGAAATTAGACAATCGATCTTGGCAACAGTCCTCCCTATTGAAAATCTTAATGCTATCTATATCGGCAAATACCCCTAAATCAATCTCCCACCAGGGTTGGAACTCATTGTTAGTATGCTGAAGATTGGGAATCCATGGATTGTTGCCTATGGTATCTCCATCTACTGCAATGTCTGCTGTTCCATTTCCATAGGTACTCGATTGTTGGGCAGTCTTACCTAGTGCCAAATTACCACAATTGTCTCCTTCGATGAAAACCTCTAAGGTAGAAGACCATACAGATTCATTCCCTGCATAATCAAAGGCACTCACGTTAAAGTGATAAGTGTTACCAATTTGGAAGGCGTGCAAAGAACCAGAATTCGAATAGACCGTATCAGCTATCACACTATCTTGATATATATAATAGCCCACTACCCCGCTCCCTACATCAGAAGAGAGATCCCAACTCAGCACCACTGAATCCTCATCGGCTTTGGTGGATATCAGATTCAGGGGTTCAGAGGGAGAATAGGTATCCGTAGGAGCTTCACAGCCAAAAACTTCCACTTCTGACATATGTAGTATATCTGTCTTATCTAGCTGAATGCGGAGATATCTACCGGAGGCATCTGTTTCAAAAATTGTAGAATCTGGATCTAAGGCGCTACTACTGTATCCCACCTGAAAAATACTAGAGTCATTAACCAGTTCAGCAAGAGAAGCTGAATCACCAAAGGGTACATGGGAGGCGAAAATATGTACATTTGATAATCGACTATAGCAACAATCACTGCGATTGAAAATACGGATACTATCCAAAGTAGCTGTGTGGCCAAGATCTACCTGCCACCAGGGGTCTGTTTCGTTGTTAGTGTGTTGCAAATCTGCTGACCAAGGAGAACTACCATTGGTAATGCTATCTACTGCAAGGTCGGCAGATCCATTTCCATAGGTACTAGATTGAGTGGCCGAATCTCCTAAGGCTAAATTCGTAGGGCTCGAACAACAAGCTAAGGTAGTATCTGCACAAAAGGCAGAAAAGCTAGCTGGAGTTGTTCCACCATCTGATACCGTAATCCCCGTACCACATAGAGAGGAAGTAGAGCTAGGATAACAGGTTAAATCAGGATTATTATTTAATAGAAGGACGGATAAAGAAGATAAATTTCCAAAGGAATCAGGCAAGTTCTTAAGGGTATTGTTATCTAATAATAAAAGGCCTAGGCTATTGAGGCTTCCTAAGGAGTTGGGAAGGCTCGTCAGGTAATTTAAGCTCAGGTTTAGGGTAGTAAGACTGGTAAGAGAGCCAAAATTTGCAGGGATTTCTTCTAACAGATTGGAATGTATATTTAGGTCCTCAAGATTACTTAAATTTCCAAAAGAGCTAGGTAGCGTAGTAAGTCCATTATCAGATAAATCTAGTGTTTTGAGACTACTCAAATCTCCTAAGGTGATTGGAATAGAAGGAAGTAAATTTAACTCTAGGTCTAAATACTCTAAGGTACCTAGCCTACTTATAGAATCAGGAAGGGTTACATCGTTGTTAGTCAAATCTAAATAAGTGAGACCAGGTAAATCACAAAATTCATTGGGAATATCACCATCCAAGTTATTCGTGTAAAGCCTGATTTCTGTAATGGTATCTCCACTACAGGTAATTCCCTCCCACGGATTGACTGCATCACAGGGGCAACCTCCATTCCCCCAATTGGTCTTCCGAGTCCAACTGGTACTATCTGTAGCTACAAAAAGGGCCATCAATGCATCAGAGTTGGCTTGACAAGAGGAAAGCATGGCAGCCGCCCTAGATTTTACGAGCCTGGGGGGTCGTTGGACAACCTTATCAATTTGCGAAGAAAATAGTTGAAACTGTCCCTTTCCATGCTCAACTTTTAATTCAAAGCGATAAAATCTTCCAGGTAACAAGTTTTCTAACCTACTCATTTTGAGTCTAATAGACTCCTTTGCAGACCTCCTATCCCTAAAAGGAGGAGCAAAAGTATAGGAAAACACAGTTCTTCTCGTTTCTCTATCTACAATACTTAGCGTTGCAGTGGGTTTGTTTGACCGGTCAACCACAGTACCCAAACTTCTAAAATCTGGATTAGTAAGCGAAAAGCTAACCCAACCACTTAGTAGTTCCCGAGGGGTAAATTTAATGGTTGAAAAATCATAGAAAGTTTCCGCACTTGATTTCTGATCTGTATTTCCTAATCGCATCATCAGGAAATCATTTCGAAGTGTATCTAATTGTACATCATTCTGTGAGCGGGAAAATAGGGGTACTAAAAGTATGAAAATAATACCCAAGCTTTTCCTAACGGAAGAAGGTATAGAAATCATGATAAGTTTCATTGAGGAGGTTAAAGGCCGTGTGTTAGTTGGAGGAGTAATTGTAGTGGATAGACTGGATCAATTCATCATCATCGTCCTTGGTTCGCCTGAGGCGGCCAAAATCGTCGTATTCATAGGAGGTACTTACCCCATTTGGAGCGGTTACTTTGCTAAGTTGAAGGCGATCATTGTAGATATAGAAAGTGATGAGGGCCTGTTTCATGCGATCCTGTAGGATTTTCAGCTTGGTGAATAGCTGAATGGGATCTGAAAGCTGGCTTAATGTCGCTTCTGTAAGTCCTATTTCAGCACTCCCCAATTCGGTGAGAACTTCAGAATAGGTTGCTCCTACAATTTGTGCCACAGGTCTATTGTTGTTGTAAGCCCAGAGGTAGGAAGTTGGAGGTCCACCGGTTAGTTCTTGTTGGGTGATGTCTCCATCAGAATTGTAGGCATAGCTTGCTCGCTCTTCAAAGCTAAGACTAGAGGGAAGCACTTCTGTAAAGGGAGCAGTATCAGAATACGTCAGCGGGGTGTTGGTAGGTAGGAGATAGGTTTTATAAGGGGCCAAAACTTGGTCTTTGATTTGTGTAGCTCCACTTACTTCCTGATAGGTGGTGACTTGGCTAGAAAGAAGCTTCGGATCGCCAGACTGAGAAGAATCCTTTTCATATACCTGCTGTTCAATTACAGGGGCGATCATATATAAGGAATCAAAATGTGCGACGGTAACTCCCGTCCCTAATGAGGTAGTGTCAGCATAGTCTAAAGGGTATTTATTCTTGGTAATTTGGCTCCTTCCATGACTGTCTACAGAAGTTATCTCTATAGGAAATAAATGGGGAGGAATACTGTCTGATAGATATTTGTAAGTGATGGATGTCTGTACTCCATCCAAAGTGCTCAATTGTCTTTCAACTCTATATGGTGCTGTCCGTACTTGATATTCTTGCCAGACAATAACATAATTTTCGGGATATCCGGGAGTAGGATCTGCATATTTATTGGCCTTATAGATAAATCCCGAGAGATAGCGATACGGATCAACAAGCCTTATCTCTTTACTCTTTGAAATGACTGAGAGCGTTCCCCCATTTTCTTTGAAGGTATTTACAGAGTCTTGTTTCCCTTCTCTAACCCTTAATTGTTGGGGAGGGTAAGGGTATTCTTGGGCAATTTCATTGGGGTTAAACTCGCTATTTACAAATGTATAGGCAGTTTTTCCGATTCCTGCGGTATTTTCGACTACTCTACTGTAGCCTATATGGTACCCATTAAAACTACTCAATGGAACGACACTTGTTGCCTGAAAGACTAACCCTCTTTGTCCCCCCGAAAAATCTTCAATGAATCCATAGTAAATAGGTTCATTATATAATTTTCCGCTAGAATTAGTGGAGCCTTCAGACTCTACATATTCAAAAGTTTTTACAATATCATTGGAAGAGGAAACTCCATCATGGGTTGTGATCTGCTTTATCCGAAGGCCTCCAACTTCTAGATTATTGTACACTACAAAACTGGATTCAGAAAAAATGGAGAATTCTCCTTTCCCATCTTCTACATTCAAAATAAAAGTGTATGAGCTGTCAGGAGAAAGTATTGCTATGCTATCTAAGATTCCAGTGATTGAGGTATCTGCTGCCTCTGTATTAAATTCTTGGACTCCAAGGGTATCTGTTCCATTTAAAATGAGGATTTCAACAGATGCTCCTGGTTCGCCTTGATCTGTACATTCCATCAAGGTTGGGACATCATGCCAAATATTCATTCTATATTCAGCATCATCTAGTTGTTCACTATTGAAGGTAAAAGTTGTACTAGTATCAGTAATCCCACAACATGAAGCCGTGTTCGGATAAGAGCAATTGCTAAGGCTAAATGACCAAGTATATCCTGTATCTACAGAAACATTATATACTTCATTGGCTTCGTACTCAAACTCATTATACCCACCAGTGGGGTAGGTGATTTTCTGTAAGGTCCCATATTTCATCCTACTTTCATTAGACTCCCTATCTGCAGGTGGAAAGGGGGGATCAAAGACGGAATTTACTCCCCAACCAGTTACAACAAAGTCAGGAATATTTAGGGTACTATCATTGGAGGGGGCACCATTATGAAACCCCCAATGGTCAATAGCTTTCGACATGCGAAATGGAAGTGTGCCTGAGAGGTAATCAAAGGTATAAGGAGGTTTAGTTTCATTACAGTTTTTTTCCCGGACAGATAGTAGTCTTAATCGTTTATATTCAGAGTCCGTTCCATGAGGAGACTGCATGTAGTCATAGGAAAAGGAAAAGGTTATAGGACATAAAGTTGTGATAGGTGTCTTTATTTTTATAGAGTCCAACCGTTTCCCTGTGGCTGTCTGATAGGTATCTAAATCTTCCCTGTCAGTATTACCTGAAAATGAAATCTCAACAGAGTTTGAACTATTGGTGATCTTTGATAATCGCTTACCATTAATTTGGTGATTAACGATTCCAATATTAGTACCCGGGTAATCAGTTGGACCACACGATGGACCTTGATTTTCGCCAGAATTCATATAGGTTTGTGTACATGAGCCCAGACTCGCATATCCATATTTTTCTTCTACATAGTCTAGAGTAATAGTATGGGCTTTATCATGGGAAATTATTTGCCTGAGGTACCAACTGGTTGGAACTATGGCATTTGACGGTATATTGTCATATGTCGTCACCTCTATGCCAGAGGTGTCCGTTATGGACTCAGATTCTAGGTTCCCAAATACATATTTTGTGCCGTCTGGCGTATAAATTATAAAGCGATGGATAAGTCTAACTGAGGGGCTCTCTTTTCTTATATACTCAACCCTTAAATCCATGTGGGGGATCAGATGCACTACCCCCCCTGTGTCTAAGACAAACTTTCCACTGTATCCTCCAAAATTGAAATTGAATAAGTCCGGCTCTGAATCAAGGGCTCCATCGGCTACATCATCTCTTTGATCTGTAGCTGTCCCAAAGTCTGGGTCAAGGAGTTCTTTTCCTTTGTTGAGATACCCTTGAGATACATCGTCTGGAATTCCTAAAGTTGTTCGTGTTATCATTCCCCCCGCACTTAGGCTCCAACCCATTCCTACCCAACTGGCCGTTTCACCAACCTTTATCCCTGAGGCATGGTAGTTTAAGCCGATTGATAGACTCAATGGGCCTTCTTGAATAGTATAAATGGGAATACCAATATTTGGAACCCCTGTAAAATAACTTACAGGAATGTCTCCAAACTTTCCCAAAGAGGCAGCATTGGGAGCTGCCATGGTAACGTCTTGGACGAGCTTGTGAACGGATTGCCCTAAACCTTTTACTCCGCAAAGGCAAAGGGTTATCAGTATATAAATTGTTAAGGTCTTCATGGAATTCATGATGATAATGATGACTTAGTGATAAGAGGTTTAGATTGAAATATAAACGGGATTGATTAGGGCTATTCCTATCAATCAACTGATGTGTTTTAGATTTATCGTTGATCGTAGCATTAACTTAATAGACT
>JBCCTX010000340.1:0-8159 GCA_039197765.1 Bacteroidota bacterium | reverse complement strand
GATAAACTCTCTGCCAAAGAGGCTGTAAAAGCCTATGATATTCCCATGGTCCCAGGAATTGAAGAGGCCATAACAGATGTGAATCTAGCAAAGGAAATTGCTGAAAGAATAGGATTCCCCATTTTGATCAAGGCTTCAGCTGGTGGAGGAGGAAAAGGGATGCGGGTTGTTGAAGATATGGAAGAACTGCCTGGGCAAATGGATCGTGCCATCAGTGAAGCCACGTCTGCCTTTGGCAATGGGTCTGTTTTCATTGAAAAGTACGTGAGTTCCCCCCGCCACATAGAAATACAAGTACTTGCAGACACCCAAGGCAACACCTTACACCTATTTGAACGAGAATGCAGCATCCAACGGAGGCATCAAAAAGTCGTGGAAGAAGCCCCTTCCGCTGTATTAACGCCTGAACTGAGGGAGGAAATGGGACAAGCAGCCGTAAGGGTAGCTAAAGCCTGCGACTACGTTGGGGCGGGAACTGTAGAATTTCTGCTTGATGCGGATAAGAATTTCTATTTTCTGGAAATGAATACCCGTCTTCAGGTGGAGCATCCTGTCACAGAATTAGTTACGGGTCTTGATCTCGTAGAGCAGCAAATAATTGTTGCTCAAGGAGAAGCCCTCTCCTTCCAACAATCGGACCTTCAACTCAAGGGGCATGCGCTGGAACTTCGCGTATACGCAGAAGATCCTATGGATAATTTCCTCCCGAGTGTGGGTACCCTCGAAACCTATATTTCTCCACAAGGAGCAGGTATACGCTTAGACGATGCATATGAAGAAGGAATGGAGATTCCCATCTACTATGACCCCATGATTGCTAAACTTATCACCTATGGCGCAACGCGAACAGAAGCCATCCAACGAATGAAAGAAGCCATCGCCCAATACCAAATTGAAGGAATTGCCACTACCCTACCCTTTGGTAGCTATGTGTGTGATCATCCTGCCTTTGTAGAAGGCAATTTTGACACACACTTTGTAAAAACCCATTATTCCCCTGAGAAAATAATAGCTTCCCAAGAAGCAGAGAAAAAACTCGCTGCTATGCTGGCTGTCAAACTTTTTCTAGACCACAAAAAGAAATTGTCTCCTTTATCTTCGGATAATGAAAATTGGCGACGAAATAGAACCCGATAATTCATGAAGCAGGAAAAACTCCAAGCGCTACAAGAAAAAATGACCCAAGCCCATTGGGGAGGCGGTCATACGCGAATTGAAAAGCAACACCAAAAAGGGAAACTAACCGCTAGAGAACGCATCCATTTTCTCCTAGATGAAAACTCTTTCGAAGAGATTGGAGCCTTGGTAACCCATCGAACGACCGATTTCGGGATGGATAAGCAGGTCTTTTATGGAGACGGAGTCGTTACCGGATATGGAACTATCCTCGGAAGATTAGTCTATGTATTTGCCCAGGACTTCACGGTGTTTGGAGGCTCCCTTTCAGAAACACACGCTGAGAAGATTTGTAAAATCATGGAGATGGCCATGAAGGTAGGTGCTCCCGTTATCGGACTAAATGACAGCGGAGGAGCCCGAATTCAGGAAGGTGTTCGTTCGCTCGGAGGATATGCCGATATTTTCTATCGCAACGTCCAAGCATCGGGAGTTATCCCTCAGATATCTGCCGTTATGGGCCCCTGTGCCGGAGGAGCTGTATATTCTCCAGCTATGACGGATTTTATCCTCATGGTTGAACATACTAGTTACATGTTTGTAACAGGGCCCAACGTCGTAAAAACGGTTACAAATGAAGCGGTTAGTTCTGAAGAACTGGGAGGAGCCAGTACCCATAGTACCAAGTCAGGGGTTACCCATCTGACAGCCGCTAATGATGTGGAAGCCCTCCAGAAAATCAAACAACTCCTGAGTTATATCCCACAAAACTGTGAAGAACTCCCCCCAAAACTTCCATTTACCCTTGGAGAGGAAATTCGACCTGTACTAGATGAGATTATTCCAGAGAATCCTAGCCAACCCTATGACATACGGGAAGTAATAGCCGGTATAACAGACGAAAACTCCTTTTTCGAAATCCATGAAGACTATGCGGGAAATATCGTTGTAGGCTTTTGTCGAATAGCCGGACGCAGTGTTGGGCTCGTAGCCAACCAGCCCATGATTTTGGCAGGGGTATTAGATGCGGATAGCTCGCGTAAAGCCGCTAGGTTTACCCGTTTTTGTGATGCATTCAACATTCCACTCCTAGTTTTGGTGGATGTCCCTGGCTTTTTACCAGGAACAGACCAGGAATGGCAGGGAATCATTACCCATGGGGCAAAACTGCTATTTGCCCTGAGTGAGGCAACCGTTCCAAAAGTAACTGTGATCACCCGCAAAGCCTACGGAGGGGCTTACGATGTGATGAACTCCAAACACATTGGAGCTGACCTAAATTTTGCCTGGCCAACCGCAGAAATCGCCGTAATGGGTGCCAAAGGAGCCAGTGAAATTATCTTCAAGAAAGAGATACAATCCGCGGAAAACCCCGAGGAAAAATTAAAGGAAAAAGAAGCTGAATACGCAGGGAAGTTTGCTAACCCCTACACGGCTGCTGAAAGGGGCTTTGTAGACGAGGTCATTCTCCCACATACAACGCGCCGAAAGCTCATCAAAGCATTCGCTATGCTAGAAAACAAGGTAGCACAAATGCCCAAGAAAAAGCATACAAATATCCCTCTTTGAAGCATCTGGCAAGAAAAATGCGTATGTTGATAAAAGGAGAACTGATTAATGGAGAAAGTCGCACCTTATACGCTAAAAAATAAAGTTCGCATACTCACTGCGGGTTCCTTGTTCGATGGGCATGATGTAGCCATCAATATCATGCGTAGAATCCTACAACGTTCAGGGGCTGAGGTAATTCACCTGGGACATAATCGACCCGTTCACGAAATAGTAAACGCAGCTATTCAGGAAGATGTCCAAGGTATCGCTATAACCTCTTACCAGGGAGGACACAACGAATTTTTCAAATATGCCTATGACCTTCTCCAAGAAAAGGGAGCCGGTCATATTAAGCTGTTTGGGGGTGGAGGAGGGACCATTTTACCTCAAGAAATCGAGGAACTTCACGCCTATGGAATTCATCGTATCTACTCCCCTGACGATGGGAGATCCATGGGCTTGCAGGGAATGATCAACGACCTTCTAGAGCAATGTGACTTCCCACTAGGAATCAACCTAAATGGTCAACTTAAGCACATTTCCCCTCAAGAACCCATTGCCATAACCCAATTGATCTCAGCGATAGAAAACGATCCTGGAAAGAATCAGGAGTGGATCGCGCGAATCAAAGTAGAGGCCGCTACTTCAACAATCCCTGTACTGGGAATCACAGGTACAGGTGGGGCAGGTAAGTCCAGCCTCATCGATGAGTTGATTCTTAGATTTTTGTCTACCTACCAAGAGAAAACCCTCGCCATTATCTCTGTAGACCCCTCTAAAAGAAAAACGGGTGGGGCCCTGCTAGGAGATAGAATCCGCATGAATGCGATAGCAAATAAGCGGATTTTCATGCGTTCAATGGCTACCCGTCAGTTCAACCTGGCACTTAACAAACACATTGACAGCACCCTTGCCATACTCAAAAAAGCAGGCTTTGACCTAATCATTTTAGAAACCTCTGGCATTGGGCAGTCAGATTCAGAAATTGTAGACCACGCAGACCTGTCTATGTATGTTATGACGCCAGAATTTGGTGCAGCCTCTCAATTGGAAAAAATTGATATGCTGGATTTTGCAGATGTGGTAGCCATCAATAAGTTCGACAAACGCGGGGCTCAAGATGCCCTGAGGGATGTAAAAAAGCAATTCCAGCGCAACCACGAACTGTGGGAGATTCCCCCAGAGCAAATGCCCGTATTTGGGACCATCGCTTCGCAGTTCAATGATCCAGGCGTAAACGAATTGTTTGGGCATCTATTTCCCAGAGTTTGGGAAACAAAGCATGAAAGCGAAATCCCTTTCGTTTCCCAATTAACCCATCCAATTCCAGATGGTGAAGAAGCTACCTATCGTATCTCTACCAAAATCATCCCGCCCGCCCGGGTGCGATACCTATCCGAAATCACTGAAGTGATTCGGACCTATAACCAAAAAGTCCTGGACCAAAGTGAGGTAGCCCGAAAACTTTATGCGCTACGTACCTCACTGGAGTTATTAGCGAAAAGAGAGAGTTCCCAGGATTGGGAAAGCCTGGTCCAAATAGAGGTAGAATTAGCTTCTATATTAACCCCTGAAAACAAAGCTATTCTAGCGAACTGGCAACAAAAGAAAACCGCCTACCAGCAAGATACATTTACCTACTCTGTACGGGGCAAGCAAATCGCAGTAGACAATTATACTACAACGCTTTCCCATAACAAAGTTCCCAAAGTGGTTTTACCGCGGTACAAAGACTGGGGCGAAATTCTCCGATGGAGCTTGCAGGAAAACGTACCTGGGGAATTTCCCTATGCAGCTGGGGTTTTCCCCTTTAAGCGAAAGGGAGAAGATCCTACTCGGATGTTTGCCGGAGAAGGCGGGCCTGAGCGCACCAACAAACGCTTCCACTACCTATCGGCAGGCATGCCTGCCAAACGCTTGTCAACAGCATTTGATTCTGTCACTCTATACGGTGAAGATCCTGATCATAGGCCTGATATCTACGGTAAGGTAGGAAATAGTGGCGTAAACATCAGTTCGCTCAACGACGCCAAGAAACTCTATTCGGGCTTTGATCTGTGCAATCCGCGAACTTCCGTATCTATGACCATCAATGGTCCAGCAGCAACGCTTTCAGCCTTTTTCATGAATGCAGCCATTGATCAGCAATGCGAACTGTATATCAAAGAAAATGGCTTGGAACATCTGGTGGAGCAAAAGTTTAAGGAGCTTTATGATGATAAAGGGGTTCCCCGTCCAGCCTACGGGGGAGAACTTCCTGAAGGAAATACTGGCTTGGGCCTTATGTTGTTGGGGCTAACGGGTGATCAAGTACTAGACGCTGGAGTATATAACCAGCTCAAAGCCAAGGCTTTGGCCTCAGTTCGGGGAACCGTTCAAGCAGATATCCTCAAGGAAGATCAGGCCCAAAATACCTGTATATTCTCTACGGAGTTTTCCCTCAAGCTGATGGGAGATGTCCAGCAATATTTCATTGACCACAACATTCGTAATTTTTATTCAGTCTCCATTTCTGGATACCATATTGCAGAAGCTGGTGCCAATCCTATCTCCCAGTTAGCCTTTACCCTATCCAACGGATTTACCTTTGTCGAGTACTACCTGTCTCGCGGTATGCATATCGACAATTTTGCACCCAATCTTTCCTTTTTCTTTTCCAATGGAGTAGATCCTGAGTACGCTGTTATTGGAAGGGTTGCTCGTAGAATTTGGGCCAAGGCCATGAAATACAAATACGGAGCCAATGAGCGCTCCCAAAAACTCAAGTACCACATCCAAACATCAGGGAGGTCCCTCCACGCCCAGGAAATCGACTTCAACGACATCCGTACGACCTTACAAGCGCTGTATGCGATTTACGACAACTGCAACAGCCTCCACACCAATGCTTATGACGAAGCCATTACCACACCGACAGAAGAAAGTGTGCGCAGGGCAGTAGCTATCCAGATGATCATCAACCACGAGTTGGGGCTGGCCAAAAATGAAAATCCCCTGCAAGGAGCCTTCATCATAGAAGAATTAACCGACTTGGTAGAAGAAGCCGTCATGTTAGAGTTTGACCGAATCACGGAACGAGGGGGGGTACTCGGAGCTATGGAGACCATGTACCAACGCAGTAAGATTCAGGAAGAATCCTTACATTATGAAACCTTAAAGCATACGGGGGAATACCCCATTATCGGTGTCAATACCTTTCTCTCCTCACAAGGTTCCCCTACAATTCTTCCCAGAGAAGTCATTCGAGCTACCCAAGAAGAGAAGGAATTTCAAATCCAGAACCTCCAAAACCTTCATGCTTTTCACAGCCCAGAAGCTGATGAAAGTCTGAATGCCCTTCAAGCGGTCGCATTGGCTAATGGGAACGTGTTCGAAGCACTAATGGAAGCAACTAAGACCTGTACGCTAGGGCAAATTACCCATGCCCTTTTTAAAGTGGGGGGGCAGTATCGGAGGAATATGTAGGGTTTTCCCTTTTCCCATACCAATCCAGCGCCTTTTTTTCGTGCAATTCCACAAAGGGGTCTTTTCCATCGCAATACTTTTCAATGTCGTTGTTACATTGTTGGGCAATTTCAAGTTTCAACTTCCCATATTCACGCGCTATATCTTCATGGGCAATCAAGTACTCCCGAAAGGCTACATGCCGGGTAACGTGGATATCACCTGACGGAAAAGCGTGAATTTGGTGGGTCCTATTGTCTCCCCCCTTCCGAAAATATCTTCTACGAGGAATTCCATACTCCCCTAAGACTTCATAGCCAAATACCTCCATTTCGGTATTTTTAGCATCCAAGGCATCCAAATCAGATACCTCTAGCATGATATCAATAATGGGTTTAGCCATCAAATCTGGGACAGCCGTGCTACCTATGTGATGAACCTTCTCCAAATTTTTTCCCAAAATTTGCTTCAATTCTAAGGCTTCCACTTCAAAAGAAGCTGGCCAATGAGGATTGTAAGGAACTACTTTTACGATCATAAGTGGTCCTATAAAAGGTTTGAAAAGAACCGAAAAATCTACGAATAAAGGATTGGGAATCCCACTTTTTACCGCTAATTTAACTTGAATTTTGGGTTATGAATACTGATAACCAATTATTTGGGCTTTTACGTTGTGGAAGAATATATAGGGCCAGATGATCACATGGCAGGTACATGGTACGGATACACCTAAAAAGGAAAATTTCTCATTTTCTCCAGTCTTAGGTGTATGAATACGCCGCAGATGATCATTTGTAGCTACAGATTTCTTTCAATGAAAGCGAGTCTTCTACTTTCTTATCCAAAACGTAAATTTTAGAATTCTTTATCTAAGTCTATGGTCTGGGGTAACAACCATAAGGGAGCTACAAGAAAAATTTTACCTTGGTAAGTAATTGTGTATTGAATATGAATCAAACTACCTTCAGAGCCCTCCGAGTTACCGAACAATCGGATGGAGCCTTTACGCGCAATATTATCGAAAGAAAGATGGAGGACTTACCCCAAGGCGAAGTCCTTATCCGAGTTCATTATGCCGCGCTCAACTACAAAGATGCCCTATCTGCCACAGGAAATAAGGGCGTAACCAGAAAATATCCCCATACCCCAGGGATCGACGGTGCAGGTGAGGTTGTAGAAAGCAAAACCGACCTGTTTGAAGTTGGAGATAAGGTCCTGGTTACGAGCTATGACCTTGGAATGAACACTGATGGGGCATTTGCTGAATTTATTCGCGTTCCAGCTGAGTGGGTCATTCCCCTGCCTAAAGAAATGGGTCTCAAGGAGTCTATGATCATTGGAACGGCAGGGCTAACCGCAGGAATCGGTCTGTATAAGATGGAAAAAATGGGCCAACACCCTGAACAGGGGCCCATTATTGTAACAGGGGCAACAGGAGGAGTTGGAAGTATGGCTGTTAGTATTTTGGCAAAAGCAGGCTACGAAGTAATGGCCTCGACGGGTAAGACTGATGCAGCAGATTTCTTGACCCAAATAGGAGCGGCTAAAATAGTAGACCGTGAATTTGTTAATGATGATTCCAATCGACCCCTTATGCGTCCAAAATGGGCTGGCGCAATCGATACCGTAGGGGGAAGTACGCTTGCCACCCTCATCAAAGGGTGCCATCCCGAAGGAAGCATTGCTGCTTGTGGCTTGGTTAGTTCCCCTATTCTATCCACCACCGTTTTCCCCTTTATCCTAAATGGAGTTAATCTGTTGGGACTCGATTCTGCCACCTTTCCCAAAGTGCAAAGGTTGGCCGTCTGGAAAAAACTGGCTACTTCCTGGCGGATCTCGGATTTAGAAAGTATGGCTACTACCTGTGGTTTGGAGGAGTTGGAGCCGTACGTAAATGCCATCCTGAAGGGAGGAGTTAAGGGACGTATAATTGTTGACCTAAACCCGTAAAGCGAATGTTTATGGACTACTTTTCCCAATATAAAGCTAGCTTAGAGGATCCAGAATCCTTCTGGATGGAAAAAGCTAAAGCTATTGATTGGTTTGTT
>JBCCTX010000339.1:0-8177 GCA_039197765.1 Bacteroidota bacterium | reverse complement strand
TGGGTATGGATTTACCCCTGGCTTCGAAGACTATTCCGAAATGAATGGCTATGGCATGTGGAGAACGGCATCAGCCTGGTATTACCTGATGTGGTCTGTATTAGCAAGTGCGTTAATACTTTTAGGTGTTCTCTTTTGGGACAGAGGACTAGGTCAAAACATCCTCAAGAAACTCCAGTTGAAAAGCCTTCAACTGAACAGCTTTGGAAAGCTTACAGTTTTTGGGTTGCTCATCGCTTTTGTCTTTCTCCAATCTTTCATCTACAGACAGGTAAATGAAAAAGACAATTTTGAACTCAGTAAGGATGCCGACATCGAAGCAGCATCCTATGAAAGAGCATTTGGTTTTTTACAATCTAAAACCCATCCTATTTATACCAATATTGACCTCATTCTTGACTTTTTTCCCCAAGAGAGGCGCGCGGAGTACCTGATTAATAGTCAAATAACCCATACATCTCCTATTCCCATAGATTCTGTTTGGCTAAGTCTACCCGACCATGTGGTCATTCAAAGACTCAATATCGATGGTATCGACCTGTCTTCAGCATTGCGCGTCGATGAAATACATAACATGGTAGCATTCAAACTGCCAAATGGGTTAGACTCCAGTGCATCCGTTTCTGTACAAATGAATCTGACTAAGAGATTCGAAGGTTTTTCCCAAGAAGAACCCCAAGCTTCTCTTGTATATAGAGGCTCATTTGCTTCTATCGATGATTTTTTACCCTTTATAGGGTTTGATAACACCAAAATTTTGACGGAAAATCGTGCCCGAATGGAACAAGAATTACCTCGACTTTCTTCCTTATTACCTAGCTTATCAGATACAGCCGCAAGCAAGCGAAATATTTACCGGGTAGATGCCTCCCCCCTTTCTGGAACGTTAACTATGAGTACAACCCACGACCAAGTCCTAATGGGTCCTGGCCTTATTATACACCAAGAGCAGAAAGACGAACGTAATTACACCACCTTCCAAATTAAAAGCCCCACTCCATTGAATTGGTGTATTGGAACTGCCCCTTATAGCATAATTGAAAATAGTGGTGTTGCGGAAGTGCAAATCTATCACAACCCCGATCATCCTTACAATTCCCATCTGTATCAAGATATTGTAGAGCAATCCATCATCTTTATTCAGGAAAATTTAGGCAACTATCCGTTTGAAAAAGTGAGGCTTTATGAAATTCCCCATTACCAGGAGCCTATTTATGCCTTTTCCAATGGGATAGCTATCTCCGAGAAAGAGGGATGGATTGCAGATACGACTGGGTTAAAAGAACGGGCCTATTTATATCAAACCACAGCATCTGGAATATCTCAACATTGGGTCCAAGAAAACCTGGATATTGCCCATGTTGAAGGGGCAGACATGCTTCGCCTAGCCCTTCCCGAAGCATTAGCCTTACAGTTTGTGTATCATTCCTTAGGAGAAGAAGCCGTTGAATTGTTAATCGAGCAAAAACGACAGATCTACAACAAAGATCGCTTCAGCGATCCTAATGGAGAACCCGCTTTATTATATGCCGATGGCAAAGACTATCTCGAAGCAAATCACGGGGCAATAACCTTGTACAAGTGGAGCAAAAGACTGGGATTTGATGCATTTAATCGTCTAATTCTAGATTGGAGCCAACAAGCCAAGCCTGCCACGTTTGAATCCCTATACAGGAACATGGTAAAAGGCGTTTCTAAGGAAAATCAAGAGGAGTTAGCAGAAGACTTCGAAACCGTAGCTTCGGATAGTTAACGCTCAAAGAAATTCTAGGATCCCTATCTTTGCACCTCTACATGCGTAAGCTGTTTTAAGGCTGTTCGAGCGCATGTAGCATTGCTTTGCTCGGTTTCATTCCTCTTACTATTTCCATCTTCTGACTATTCCCATTTTACATAATTAATGCAACTGAGTTGCATTAATAAGTAATTTCCTTATTTTTGCAACAATGTTGCATCTACAAGGGGCTTAACCCTCCTACTCCTAAATTCAAATAGATATTACAATGAAAGTCGCATACATTTTTAAGACCAACATGGCTTCAACTTTTCAGTTGGCAACGATGATTCTACCACAATTAGAGCAGAATACCCATGGCGTAGAGGTGGTAGGTATGTTCTTTTTTGACGATAACGCGCATGTGTTAAGAAAAGGAAATGAAACCGGAGAACGCCTTAACAAAATTGCCAAAGAAAGTGGTATGCTGGTGATGGCATGTGATCAATGTGCCCTAAGGCGTGATTTGGCTGAAGGTTCATTCGATCAATGTGGTACAGGAAGTGTAGAGCCCAAAAATATGATCCAAGTGGGACAGGTAGGTTGCTTTCCCCAATTGTATACTGCGTTAAGTGGCAATATGCCAAACATGGTCATTACCCTTTAGAGATGAAAGCCGAAGGAATACACATAAAGCAGGTTAGAAATTTTGATAGACTCGGGATAGTTATGTCAATCGTTTGTGCCATTCATTGTATGCTACTTCCATTTTTAGCACTCTTTTCTACCTTGGGTGTCTTAACCATTATTCAATCTTTTTGGTTTGAGTGGGGGATAGTTATCTTAGCAATTATTATTGCCTACTGGTCATTGGGAAATGGCATTCGTGTTCACAAGAATATTCTACCATTGATCCTAGCAATACTCGGATTTACCTGTATTGGTATTGGGCTTTTCATTTTTCATAAACATCCTATAAATACCAAGGGTTTTTTTTTCTTTCACAAGTTTCCTATTAAACGTCAAACTTCCATTATAGAAGTAATTTACATGTTTTCTGGGGGAATCCTTATTGCATTAGCCCATTCTGTTAACTGGCAGTTGCTTCGATCTTTTCCTTATGGTAGGGTTGATAGCGCCCTCAAATAGATAAACTCATCCAATTCTTTCTTCATGAAAACAAAAACAACAAGTAAAAATTATGCCGTAGGTACAGAGCCTACGATATTGAAAAATATTCACCAGACCGATGTGAATATTGCCCTCTATAATAGGGATACAGATTCCTTGGTGAGTGAGGTCAATAGCCTCATGGAACAGGATATTGAAATTAGGGCAAGTGGAGATATAGGCACGATACTACACACCCTCACACAGGCAATCGACCCAGTTAGATTTCCGCTACTCCTTCAAGATATGCAAGACCTTCTACACCTTTTCAAAGAGGTTACGCTTGCCCCTACTTTCCGGCTGCTACTAGCCACAATCAATTCAAATATGTGTAGAAGGTTTCATACAGATGGCAATGATTTAAGGATGCTTTGTACCTATAGTGGGCCGGGAACGTTGTGGCTTACAGAGGACAATGTCAATCGAAGTGGATTAAATTCTCGTGGGGACAACGATTGTATTGTACTAGATGAAAGCAAAATTCAACAGGCCGAAACTGGTTCTGTACTCATCCTGAAAGGCGCTATTTATCCACAAGAAGGGACAAAAGCAGTTGTTCACCGCAGTCCAACCATTGAAGAAAGTGGCGGTAAAAGACTGCTCTTAAGAATTGACACGAATCAATTTTTAGGTTGGGTTCCCTAAGCTATTGAGTCGTCCCAATGAAGGGATTTCTGTATAAAAATCTATCTAACTCTTCAACTAAATAAGATGAAATCAACCAAAAAATTACCTGTAACGGTCTTAAGCGGTTTTCTAGGTGCTGGTAAGACTACGCTCCTCAATCATATTCTTCACAACAAAGAGGGGCTGAAAGTTGCCGTCATTGTCAATGATATGAGTGAGGTGAATGTAGATGCTGAATTGGTAAAAAATGAGAATACTCTTTCTCGTACGGAAGAAAGATTGGTTGAAATGAGCAATGGCTGCATCTGCTGTACGCTTCGAGAAGACTTGATGATTGAAGTCGAGCGACTAGCAAAGGAAAATCGATTTGACTACCTGCTTATCGAAAGTACAGGCATTAGCGAACCTGTTCCTGTAGCGCAGACCTTTTCCTTCCAGGATGAAGCTAATGGCATTGACCTCTCTCGATTTAGCTACATCGATACTATGGTTACTGTCGTAGACGCCTTCAATTTCTTTAAGGATTTTGGAAGCCCTGAAACCTTGATGGACAGAAGTCTTACGGATATGGAAGGAGACTTCCGCACCATTGCTAACCTACTTACGGATCAGGTGGAGTTTGCCAATGTGATTATCCTGAACAAAACCGATTTGGTCTCTAAGGATCACCTGGGAGTTTTGAAGGCTACCATCCATAAACTAAACCCCTCTGCTAGAATCATTGAGTCCTCTTTTAGCACGGTTAGCCCAAGGAAAGTGCTCAATACGGGGTTATTTAATTTTGAAGAAGCAGAGCAAAATGAAGGTTGGATTGAGGAACTTAACAAAGGTGAGCATACCCCAGAGACAGAGGAGTATGGTATTAGTTCCTTTGTCTATCGCAGCAAAAAGCCTTTCGACCCTGTAAGATTTTGGAACTATGTGGAACATCATTGGCCGAGCAGTATCATCCGCAGCAAAGGACTATTTTGGATGGCCTCACGACCCGATCAGGCATTGATTTGGAGTCAAGCTGGCGGCTCTCTACGAGCAGAGGGTGCAGGGGTATGGTGGAGCAGTATGCCTCATGAGAAGCGCATGCGGTACATGGCTTTTTTGGAAAATCAACAACTCATTGAATCAGGTTGGGATAGGACCTTTGGGGATCGAAAAAATGAGCTCGTATTAATTGGACAGGACATGGATGAGGCCGTTATCACAGCAGAGATCGATGCCTGCTTGGCAACAGATGAAGAACTAGCTACCCAAAAATGGCGAAAGGGCTATAATGATTCATGGCCAGTCCAACGGGCTTATGCATTGGATTAACGGGAAATGTTTTTTTAGCTCTTTGAATCCGAAAAACATCTCTTTACCTAGTTTTTGCTGCATGCTTTCTTGGCTTCTATATTTCCGGCTCATCCATGAATGCACCAGCCTGATAGAAGGATATCTGCCTCCAAATCACGATTTGGGGGCAGTATCATTTAAACCCTTTCCCATATACACTAAACTTTGTTCCTAATTTTTGTACCTTCGAATTTTTGCACTTATCGGCATAAATTATTACCCCTAAGTTAGATACCATGCTTCAAATTCTACGTTACCTCTATCCTGTTTTTTCCCTCTTCGCATTATTCATAAGTGGCTGCTCAGAAGAATCCACCTCCACCGCACCTACAGAGGAAGATTTGGTCCAAAAGGCCCTTGAAATCCACGACCGAGTCCTTACTGTGGATACCCATGCCGATACGCCCTTGCGCATGATCGAACCGGGCTTTAATATGGCCGAAAAACACGACCCCAAAGAAACAGGCTCAAAAGTGGACTATCCTAGAATGAAGGAAGGGGGCTTGGACGCTATCTTTTTTGCGGCCTTTGTCGCACAAGATATACGAGATGATGAAGGCAACACTCGTGCTAAAGATTTATGTCTCCAGATGATCGATTCAATTAGCGTTTCTACTCAAAGAAATGACGATATTGTCGGGTTAGCCTTAGACCCAGATGACGCTTATGAATTAGAAAAAGAAGGAAAACGAGCCATTTATATCGGTATTGAAAACGGTTATCCCATTGGGAAAGATATCTCCAATGTCGAATTGTACTATGAAAAAGGGGTACGCTATATCACCTTGGTCCATTCCTCCAACAATGACTTGGCAGACTCTGCCACTGATCCCGAAGGAACAGAGCACGGGGGCATTAGTGATTTTGGTGCCGAAGTAGTCCAAGAAATGAATCGCCTAGGTATTATGGTAGACGTTTCCCACGGAAATGACAGTGTTTTTTATGACGCTATTGCCCTTTCCAAGGCTCCGATAATTGCCAGTCACTCCAACGCCCGGGCGGTCACGGATCACAGACGTAACATGACGGATGAAATGCTGAAGCTCATGGCAGATAATGGAGGCGTTGTCCAACTGACTATGCTAGCAGACTACCTTCGTCAAGCCCCCCCTAATCCGGGTAGAGATTCTGCAGTAGCTGCCCTCCGTGCCAACATGAAACCTGCAAGTGAAATGACGAAGGAAGAACGCTCAGCCCTACGGCAATCTTTCCAGGAACTCAATGAGAAGTTTCCTTCTCCACCAGCTACTGTAGAACATGTAGCAGATCACATTGATCACATTGTCAAGATTGCTGGAATCGATCATGTAGGAATTGGATGCGACTTTGATGGAGGTGGGGGAATCGAAGGCGTTTTTGATGCCAGTGAAGTGATGAATATCACGATCGAACTTGTGGAACGAGGGTATACTGAAGAACAGATTGAAAAAATCTGGGGAGGTAATTTGATTCGCGTCTTTAAAGAAGTACAAGCTGTTGCAGAGCAAATACAATCCGCTAGCTAGCCTAAGGGATAAAAGTTAAGGGTATGCCCGTATTATTGAGCATTTTAGGGCTTTTGGGACTGTTTGCCCCAGAAGATTCATGTATTACGCATCCATTGAGGCTTTCTCTATGCGAGATTGAGTATACTTCTGGCAAACAGCTCCTAAGCATTAACCTCAAGCTCTTTTTAACGGACGTCAATGAAGCCATTGTTTTTGATCCCTACAGTAAGGAACTCGCTTTCTGCCAACCCAATGAGTCTCCAAAAGCCAACCCTATGTTGTTGGATTATCTCAACCAGTTTTTCTATGTAAAAGTCAATGGAGAAACAGTAGACTTACGGATTAAACACAAAAAACTCAGTGGGGAGGGAGATAATACTGCCCTGTGGGTCTACTTTGAACACCAGCAAAAAGCTCCGTTGGCCTCTTTAGAAATCAAAAATGCTGTTTTCACTGATCTATTCTTTGATCAAAACAACATCGTATATGCACATATCAATGGTAAATCTCATAGTTTAATGCTCAATAAAAAGACATCCTCTCATCAGTTAACCTTCTGATATGCACCCCTTTAACTTTTACCTAAAGTTGGGTTTTGACCACATTTCTAACTTTGCGGGCTATGACCATATCCTCTTCTTAATTGTACTCTGTGCCGTCTATCGAATCCAGCAATGGAGGAAGATTCTCATTTTGGTCACCGCCTTTACCATTGGCCATAGCGTAACCTTGGTTCTCGCTTCCCTGGATACCTTTGCTATCCCTTCCCATATTATCAAATTCCTCATACCCACAACCATCCTGATTACAGCCCTCCACAATGTAATCAGCTCCCAACCCATCGAAACATCCTCAAAAATGAGCCGCAACTACGCCATGGCGTTGTTCTTTGGGTTCATTCACGGCATGGATTTTTCCAACTACTTCAAGGCCCTCTTGATGGATACCTCTGATATTGTGATACCCTTGCTAGGCTTTAATCTAGGGATAGAGCTAGGACAACTTTTGGTCGTATTTTTCATTATTGGGATTGCCTTTCTTTTTCTCAATATAATTGGGGTCAAACATCGGGAGTGGAACGTCTTCATTTCAGGAGCCGCTGCAGGCATGGCCCTGATTTCTATGCTGGAAAATAAGTTTTGGTAATTTTTCCATTCCGGAAATTCCTGGGAAATTGGCATGTAGATTTCAAGAGTGTTTAAAAATCTAGCTTCCCCATATGTATTTCTAATTTGGATGTGTGATTGCAATCCAAACCCACTCACTTCTAAATGGCTTCTACCACATTCACCTACATCAAGTAAAGGAAACCCTTATTTACGCCTCGTAACTTGAGGGATTATATTGGAAATAGATTTCTTCGAGACACTTTGGTAAGGTCTGCTTATCTTTTTCTTTTGAATTTTCTTCCGGAACATATCTCATTTTGTCCACCTAGTATTATCGGAAAAAATTAATGCCTAAAACAATAAGGAATTTCATTGCATTTCAATTATTCGTATTCCATTCATTTAAAGGTTTTTGCATGATTTTCACTTTTAAGTTATAAGCAGCTTTTAAACCCATCCTATCATTTTGTTGGCCCTGAACGATAGGTCAACTTACGCCAAATATACTCCAGTGGACCTTGCTTAAAGCGACTGAGCCAGAGGCGGCTCAAGGCCCATTGGATAATCAAAATACCAAATGCAAACAACGGTAGGTAAACGAAAGGCACTTTGCGCATCAAAGCCAATCCGTATCCGAAAAACAACATTACGGCTGTGACATTTTGAAAGATATAGTTCGACAAAGCCATACGCCCCAGAGTAGCGAGGTTCTGGAATACCCAAGTTCCCTTACCTGAAGCC
>JBCCTX010000338.1:0-8201 GCA_039197765.1 Bacteroidota bacterium | reverse complement strand
TATCCTTAAAATCTATTCGCAGGTGTTCCGCAGAAGGTCGGGTTTTGTCTTGAAACTTGCGTTGAAAGCTATTCTGAGCCGTTGCAGTATGTATGGTAACAAGGGCCCATAGGCCTAAAAGGAATTTCAATACTTTCATTTCCATTCTATTATTATTCAGGTATATGTTCATTGTACTTCGCTTCATGAGAAAAAAAATCGGTAATCTTGGGGTATTCCTACTGTTGCCATTGCCGAAAGACCAATCTTTCTGTTTCTATCCCTATCATGCAAGTTATTTGTATGAGCATTGCTTATAGGTTAACTAAATTACCAAAAAACACCCCTTCCTGATTCATGAACGTATCCTCCTTTCCATTCAAATCCAATTTCCCTCCTCCAAAACTTGTGGCAGGCAGCCCCAATTCCTGGTATATACAGGCCGTTGCAGCATAGTCCCATATGCTTCCTCCACCCTTTTCTTGTTTCGGGAATTTTAACATACAGGCAGGACCATTTTCTAATACACGAATGGCATTCAAGACAGACCCCGCACCATCCATTTCCTTTACACCCTTTAACCCCAATTTCTCTACCTGTACCTGCAAAAAATGGTTGATTTCTTCCACTCGGGGGGTATCCTCCAGCTTTCGATCGGTCACATAAGTCAGATGCTCATTTCCAGGATTTATTTCCCATGGATTACCATTCTTATAAACGCCATACCCTTTAATGGCGTGGTATAATATATCCCTGCTGGGATCATACACTACGCCGAGGTAAGGCGTCCCGTCTTGGGCGACTAAGGCTATCGATACGGAAAAGCCCGGTCGCTTGTTGATAAAAGAAAGTGTCCCATCCATGGGGTCTATGCACCAAAAAAAATCTTTTTTGAATCGACTGCCATCGTCTTCTCGTTCTTCCGAAAGCAAGGCAAAGTCAAATTCTTTACAGGTAGGCAACAGGTGAGCAAGAATTACACTTTCACATTCCTTGTCTACGACTGTTACGACTTGTGAGGCATAACTTCCCCCCCCTTTCTTTTTCTCGACAGCAATATCCTCATGCATATACTGTTGGATAACTTCACCTGCGGAGAGGGCTGCCTTAACTGCTGTATGGGTAAGTTGTGTCAAATTCATATCTACAGGCTATTAATCACTTCCGCCGTTACGCGTTCACTGTAGCTATTGAGCTTCCAGTGCCCTGGACTCCATCCTTTTAAAAATCGATGGAAGTCCGCCCAAGCTACTCGATAGAGAGATCTCCATTCCTTTTCTAGGGCTTCATTTCTTTCCTTAAGCTCACGATGTAAATACTTGAAATAGGTCTCTAGAATTGGGGCTTCTAACCGTTCACATTCTCTTTCATTCAGACAACTTCCGATGAAATAGGCTACATCCTTCATTCCACAGCCTCCCCCTACATACTGAAAATCCACTCCAGCTACCTGCCCATCCTTGGCAAAACAAAAATTTGCTAGTTTGGCATCCCCGTGAACGAAGGTTTTGTATGTGCAGGAATTCAATTTTTCATCAATGGCAGGGGCTGCCTCTCTCAGCCGTTGGTCATCCAGAATGGCTAATTCCTGAGGTCTGGTGTCCAAATGCCAGTACGTACCGACTTCCCAAAGTCCATCTGGAGTTCTTCCCAGGTAACTTGCGTGAAATTGGGCCAACCATGCCAAACAGGTCTGAATTTCTTCCCATTCGAGCGCCCTTTTACGTAAGGGATAGCCCGCTTGATCCAAATCTTCTAATACCATCAGCACCTCATCCTCTTGCGACTCGATGGCTAAACAGTGCGGAAGGCGAGCAGCGCTGTCTTTGCCATACGTATCATACCACGTAGTTTCCACTTGGTAGGATTTCACCTTTCGTTGGTGCCCTAAATCAGTATTCCATCCTCGGGGGTGCTTTGTCTTTTGGGGTAATTGGACGTGCTTTACCACAACACTTTCCACAGAGGCATTCTCTAATTCTACGCGTAGAATCTTCCCATACCCACTCCACAATTCCTGAATTACCTCTCTCTCAGATAAGGATGAGGCCCCCGTTCGCTGTAGAATGAGGGATTTAACATGTTCATTCATCATTTATTCATCGATTACCAATCGTCCCTCCTTTTCTACTTTTTGTCTCCCCCATTTTGCTATGGATTCTACTAAAGGAATAAGGGAATTACCCTCTTCTGTTAATTCATACTCCACTTTGGGTGGGACTTGGGCATATACTTTTCTAGTCAATAATCCATCTTCTTCCAAAGCCTTCAGCTGTATTGAAAGCATTTTATCCGTAATGTCAGGAATTCGTGCTTTTAATTCTCCAAATCTCTTCTTTCCCTTTCTTAGATACCAAATAACCACTGCTTTCCATTTTCCCCCTATACAGCGCATGGTTACATCTACTGAGCAATGAAAGTCCTGGTGGTGCATTCTGTATTTATACTTTTTGCCATCTATTACCATATGCTACTCCTTACTATAATAAATGATAGTTACTTTCTTCTTTGACACGTTGTTGGTCTAACAGCCATTATACTATACTTTTGAAAGTGTATAACAAAAATATAGTATAAGGATGAAAACAGCAATCTTAGGAACGGGAATAGTGGGTAGAACGATAGCAACTAAACTTACAAAAGTAGGATATGAAGTAGTCATCGGTACCCGGGAAGTTCAGCGTACTTTGGAAAAAGGAAGTCGGGATGGATCCGGAAATACCCCTTTTCAAGAATGGTACGAAGAGAACCATCAGATTCCACTCCGGACCTTTGCGGAAGCAGCTCAACAAGCTGAGGTAATTTTTAACTGTATGAGGGGTCAAATATCCCTCTTAGCTCTTGAAGCAATTGGTGAGGAAAATCTAACAGGCAAAGTTCTGATTGACCTAGCGAATCCATTAGATTTTACGCATGGAATGCCCCCTTCTCTTTCTCCTGTAAATACAGATTCTCTGGGCGAACAAATTCAAAAAAGGTTTTCTACCCTAAAGGTGGTTAAATCTTTGAATACAATGAATGCCAACATCATGGTGTCTCCATCCATTATCAAAGGAGACCATAATGTATTTGTCTGTGGGAATGATGAAGGTGCCAAGGCTATTACGAAAGATATATTGCAATCCTTCGGTTGGAAAGAAAACTTGATCATCGATTTAGGGGACATTTCCAATGCAAGGGGGACAGAAATGCTATTACCTATGTGGTTGAGGCTGTGGAATACGCTAGGAACAGCTGAATTTAATTTTCATATTCAACGAAACTAAGAAGTCAAGCAAGATCATTTTGGGATTATCATGTGCTACCGAAAGAGAGTAGCCCTACAGGACATTTTTTCTACGGGAGAAAAATACCATATCCATTTTGCTCGGGTACTTAGGTGAAGTATTATCATAATAGGAGGCTAGCTTCTCACTCTAGTATAAGCTCGAATTGTGCGTGTTCCAAAATCTTTTCCTCGGAAAACCAGTAGGGAATCCACTCTCCGGTTTTCCATTGTTCCAGCTGCGATTTGTAGTACGGATGAAAAATTCTTGCAGCACTTCCTCCCGAAACGACTCCCATAATTTTTTCCTGGTCATTCATGTCCGCCACCATGCGAAAGGAACTAAACCAACTGGTTTCATAGGTATGTTCTTTATTTTTTACGAACCCTCCCCTGTTAAGGGTTTGGTTAGAACCCTGTTTCGGGAGCAACTCAGCCCCTAATAAGGTACTGCCAAATCCTACTTGTCGTATGGGGCTGTAGAAATAAACGGTATGCAATTTACCCCAGTTCCATTCTTTCTTGTTTTCCCCCAGTCTTTCCGTTAATATTTCCTCTGTTCTAACTCCTGCTGCTATAATGAGATCTGACAGGGTTTCCTTTTCCGAAGTCTCTACATTGTCAATAAAAGGGTGATTGGACAGCATCAGACTATCGGCTCTCTGATTCCAGTAGTAAACATTTTTCCAGTACATATCTTCCATTTCATCAGGTAACTCATCATTGAGTACGAGGTACAAGAGTTCGTTGTAGAGTACCGTGTAGATAGAAGCACCTACTTCATGAATGTCGTCCTCTTGGTTCCATTCACTCAAGAGTTCTGCGAGTTCTGTAGTACGCTCATCTCCTTTCAGTGCGTTGACAAATAAGGGGATCAACGTCTCAGCTTGCATGTTCTTTGTATCAAAAATTAGGTTCCAAAGATCCGTAGCTGAACGTTTTTCATCTACCGAAAAGAACGCTTTCAATCTTTTATACCGATAATAGGGAGAAAAATGACTGGAGTAGTAATGGGGATAATCATCCGGCCGGGTATCGTGATTGGCTGTTCCGACCCAACCTCTTTCCGGGTTGACCATGTGGGGCAATTCACTTTTGGGAATAAAGCCTTTCCAAGTCTCTTCCTGATTACCCGGCTGAGGTAGCGCTCCTGCATTACCCGTCCGCGTGGGTACCAAACCGGTTGATTGGTGTGCAATATTCCCTTCTGTATCAGCAATGACAAAGTTGAAGAACATATTGTCCATACCTGCTAGTGCCTGCCTGAAGGATGATACATTTTGGGTTTCTAACAAGCGATCCATTCCTAAGGAGCGACTCTTAGTTTCTGCCAGAGACCACCTGAAGCTCACGACATCATCGGTAAGAAGGTTAAATATGGGAAAATCAGAAATAATAGGACCTCGCTCTGTCGAGCGAATCTCTATTTCAATAGTAGTACTATCTTTTACCAAAATGGCTTCCTTACGTTTTTTGAAGGGGATCTTGGCCCCATTTTGAAGGTAAAAATCCCCTTCCGTCTCTTCTATAAATAAATCCTGGCTATCCCCATAGGCGTTGGTGACACCGAATGATACAAACTCGTTTCGCCCAGATAGTATGCCCGGTATACCCGGTGTAGCGATTCCTACAGCCTTAAATTCTGGGCATATTAACCCGATAGGGTAAAAAGTCCCTGGAAGAACACGCGCATCAACGTGTGGGTCGTTGGCTAAAATCGGCTTCCCCGATTGAGATTTTTTCCCAGAAATCGCCCAGTTGTTAGAGCCTAATCTCGGATAGGGAAACAAGGGAGTAGGTAGAGACTGTTTGCTAAACCCTTGGTTTGAAGAAAAGTGGGAAGCTATGGTAGTTGTATCAAAATTCAAGGGCTTTGTTCGGTCTAGGTTGACCGAAAGTGGTAAGAGCTCTGAAGCTTCCTCCATTCGCGCGGCAAGATTGAGGCTTAAGACCTCATCTTCCATATTTTGACTGTGAAAAAAGCCGATAAAATGCGTAACCGAAACAATATCTACCGGACTCAGGGGTTTCGGCTCGATGCCTAGCAAACTTAGCTCCAAAGGGAATTCGTCTTCAGCTACTTCCAAGTATTCATTAAAGCCCTCACAGTACCATGACAAAACCGATTTTGTCTCCTCATCTAAATACTGGAAACTCCTTTCTGCATTGCCATATAGATCAAGCACGCGCATCTGGATATCAGATGGGAGCATGGAAGCGCCAACCAAGGCGGCTGCCTCGCCCCTTATCAATGCTCGATAAAACTCAATCTGAAAGAGTCGATCCTGCGCAACCACAAAAGCCTGCCCCCTGATAACGTCTGGCTTGTTTTCTGCCAGTACATAGGCGATCCCATTTTCATCGCGGATGATTTTAATGGGACGTTCATTTACTGCTATTTCAAACTTTCCCTTTCGTTTAAAATTGTTCGCGTTCTTTATTCCAAAATATCCTATCAGCGATAGCAAAATGAGGACTGAGAGGGTAATTAGTAAGAATTTTTTCATTTTAAGTATTATTAGCCCTTCTGTTTTTCTTTCAGATATTTTGCCATTAATCCACGGGTTGTTGTTGAGTTACACAGTGCACCATTCCTCCATTGGCGTATGCATTCCTAAAATCAATTCCTACTACGACTCGATTTGGATATAGGGTTTGTAGTTTTTCCAAAGCGATAGTGTCGTTCGGGTCATTATAGGTAGGCACTATAACCTTCGTATTTGAAATGTAGAAATTACAGTAGGACCCTTTATACCCAAGGTCTTGGCCATAGGTAGTTATGACATTGTTTTGACTTAGGGGTAGGGTTAAAAAATTATAGGGTACGCCCGCTTTGTTTTTTGCAGCGTACAGTTTGTCAATGTCAGACTGCAAAACATCATATTCTAATAAATCATTGGGCTGCATGGTGACAATTGTAGTAGCGTTTCCGAACCTTGCGAATCCGTCTATGTGTTGGTCTGTTATTTCCAGTCCAGCTTGTCCCTCCAGCCAAATAAAGTTCGTTGCTCCCAAATATTTTGTAAAGATGCGTTCGGCATCTGATTGAGTCATCCCAGGGTTTCGGTTGTTATGTAAGATAGAGCTTTTGCAAGCCATGAGGGATCCCTTGCCATCAAGCTCTACACTCCCTCCTTCATTTGTCATAATTGCATTTAAATCAATTACTGTTCTATTTTGGTCTTGCCCTATCTTAATGGGAATAGTATTGCAATTTTCAAAATCTGCTTTGTTTCCCCATCCATTAAATCCCCAATCTTGAATTACTAGATTGCCATTTTTGTCATGAACATAAATGGGTCCATTATCTCTGATCCAAAAGTCGTCTGTAGGGTAAATTTTAAAATCTACATTTGTTACCTCTATGGATTGAGCCTTTAATAATTTGGTAATTCTATTTTTCTCAGTCTGGTCGTAAGCAATTATATGAACCTTTTCACTTGTTACTAATTCTTTGGTGAGCTCAATCCAAGTAGGGTCAAGCTCATCTCTAAAATCTGTTCCATATTGATAGTGATGGGGCCATTGTAACCACGTTCCCTCATGCAATTCACTTTCTTCTGGAAATGTGTATAAGATTTCTATCGTATTATTAGGATCTTCGATTGAATCCACATCACAGGAATTCAAAAATATGGCAAGAATAGCAAGGAAAAATATATTCATAGTAAATCTCATCTCCCAGTAAATCCCATTTTCATTTTACGGACAGGCTCCATTTTTCCTAATTCTACATAAGTTAGAGAATCTGTGGGAAAGAGAGCAATTCACCCGTATTTTCAAGGTCCCATCCTTCCCGCTAACTATGGACTATTCCCTTTTATCAATTCCTTTACCACCGTACTCCCCACCAGATACGCCGACTCTAAAGAAGGAATATAAGCCGTGTAGCCCTTTCCCTTCAACTTTTCACCACTCAAACTCTCCGCAGCCGTAATCCCAGGATATTGCATGACGTAATTCGATGCTGTCCGCAAAACCAATACCCTATCTAGGTCCACTTTTCCAGATTGGGATAAAAAAGATAGGGATTGCAAAGTCCCGGTATCTTCCATAGCAGAAGTGACAAAATTTCCCTCTCCTTCGGACCAATACTTCACCCATCCATTGGCCCACTGATTCATTTTCTTCCCATGCCAGTAGGTCATAGCAGCGAGTTGATCTCCTTTCAACACAAAAGGAGGCTTTTGGGCATTAGGATAGCCTGAGTATAGCTCCCGAAAAGCTTGGATGACTTCATTATCTCCCAAGTCTAGGTCTTTAGTCGTCTCATAGGCCCAATCTACCAATTTAGGATTGAGGCGGTACATGACGCCTTCGTTATTTTCGGGTACGGGTTGCTCGTAAGGCTTGGTGAGTCGTAGGGGGATATACCCCGTCTCCCAATCTTCAGGAATCTCCCGCGCATCAATTTCATGAGATAAATCTCCATCAATTACCCACTCCGCCCAGGCTGCAGAACCCACAGAGGCATCCTCTGGATCTACGCCTGAAATCCCGGCTACCAGCCAATATGCCTCACTCAGGTCAAAGCGGTCATCCATTCCTAGAGCCATGATCGAGGCCGCAGCCCTGGCTGTCCCAATACCCGTTACCATACCCATTACGCCATCCGAATGATAGCGGAGCTGACGGTAGCCCTGAGGAAAGGTGATGACACTATCGAGGGGATAGCGCTCTACCCAATATTGGAATTCACCCGGTCGGTCTCCCTCGTCTTCTCCCTGCTCAAACATAGTAACGACCACCACTTTGATGGGGAGCTTTTGCCCCTTGGGCGATGTAGGGGGAAGGGTACAGGCTGATTGTAAGAGGAGTAATCCTGAAGCAACTAAGAGAAGGAAAAAGTTTTTCATGCCGCAATCTATAAATTGAATACCAAGGCACAAAGACACAAAGAGAGGAGTTGGTTGTTGATCAAATATTCCTTCCTTTCAGGTAAGAGTCCCTAGATTTC
>JBCCTX010000337.1:0-8242 GCA_039197765.1 Bacteroidota bacterium | reverse complement strand
CAATAAGACTTTTTAGAGACTTTTAGTTGATGCTTTGTTCCTATTTAGATGAAATAATTACCCTAGCCATATGAAAAGGGAGAATGTATTACTGTATTTGTTAGCCACTGTAAATTTTACCAATATTATGGACGTCATGATCATCATGCCGTTGGGGAATCAGCTAATGAATACGTTTTCCATCAATCCCCAGCAGTTTAGTTTAATTGTATCTGTTTACAGTTTTAGTGCCTTTTTTTCAGGGCTAATTGCGGCTTCTTACGTAGACCGATTCGATCGAAAATCGGCTATTTTATTCATTTATGCAGGGTTTGCCCTGGGTACAATCGCTTGTGCCTTGGCACCAAGCTATCTCTTCTTGCTCATTGCTCGATCTTTGACGGGCTTATTTGGGGGGATTATTGGGGCTTTGGTACTAGCTATAGTGAGTGATTTATTTTCCTATGAAAGAAGGGGAAAGGCTATGGGTATTTTGATTTCTGCTTTTTCAGCAGCATCCGTCTTAGGCGTTCCCATGGGATTATTTTTTGCTAGTCGGTTCTCTTGGCATGCCCCATTTTGGATTATTGGGGGGCTAGGGACCTTGTTATGGGTAGTATTAGCCTTGAATCTAAAGCCTATGCGGGCCCATATAGATGAAGAAAGGGCACCTAAAAGTCCTTTAAAGGTTTTCTACCAAATTGTTCAGGATTCAAATCAGGTAAATGCCTTAGTATTGACCTTCATCTTGATCTTAGGTCATTTTTTTATCATTCCTTTTATTGCACCCTACATGGAGCGCAATATCGGATTTACCCCTGATCAGATTACTCTGGTCTATGTGATAGGAGGCCTGCTAACGGTCTTTTCCTCTCCGCTAATAGGACGTCTTACGGATCGTTTTGGGGCCTTACGTATGTATTTTATGATTTTGGGGATTTCTTTTATCCCGGTAATTTTGATAACTCATCTCCAGACAGAATCTATCATTCTGGCTATCAGTATTACCTCTACCTTCTTCGTATTTGGGAGTGGACGAATGATTCCCGCGCAGACCATGGTAACAGCAGCAGTAAGCCCAGAGCATCGGGGAAGTTTCATGAGCTTCCGTTCTTCCATTCTACAACTGGGTGCAGGAATAGCATCTATAGTAGGGGGATTGATTGTAGTGGAATCTGAGTCTGGTCTTCTTGAGCAATATACCTATTTGGGGTACCTCTCAGTAGCTTTTTGCCTCCTTACCGTATTTTTTGCTCCAAAACTTAAGGTTGCGAGGGGAAACTAGTGAAAACGATGGCTAGTCAATCGACTTCATAGCCATTTTAGCAGATTTTACAGATTCTACTTGGTCTATTTTGGGCAAAGTAAAGAAAAAGGTAGTTCCTATGCCCACTTGAGATTCAAGCCAAATTTTCCCATTGTGCGATTCCACTACGCGCTTACATATTGCTAAGCCTATGCCTGTACTGTTTCCTTTGTATTTATTTTCTGTATCGTCCCGCTTAAACATCATAAAAACTTTTTCATGGAAATCTCCAGATATACCGATACCGTTATCTTCTATACTAAATTGCACATATCTCCCAGATGGGAATCCTGAAATATGAATTTTAGGCTGTACATCGGGCTTTTTATACTTTATGGCATTGGAAATTAGGTTTTGGAACAACATTCGGACCTCCGTGGGAATACCAACTATTTCTGGCAATTGAGAATGGGAAACCACAGCTTGGTTTTCCACTATACTCGTAGATAAGTCTTGCAATACCTCCTTTAGGATACATTCGCAAGATATTTTTTCAAAGTTTTTATCTTTCCCAATGATGGCATAGGTGAGGAGGTCTGTGGTGAGATATTCCATTCGTTTAGAGGAATCTTTTATAAAACTGAGACACCTCTTTCCCATCTCATCCATATGCCCAGAGTAGTTTTTTATCAGGTAGTCTGAAAATCCCAAAACGTTGGTAATGGGTTCTCGGAGGTCATGTGAGGCCAAATAGGCGAAATTCTCCAACTGCATATTGGAATCTATGTATTTGTTTAGCTCTTCATTCTTTTGATTGAGGGCCTCTTCAGCTTCTCGAAGTTCAAGATTGGCAGATTCCAGCGCAATGTTTTTTTCATTGAGAATTGTGGCAGTTCGTGTCTTTGATACATAGAGCCTGATGGCTTGGATAAGAAGGGCGAGGAAGAGTATACTCGTACCGATGGCCAATAGCATCATTAAGTGTTGGTTGGCCTTTTGATGTTGAAGCATCTCAATTTCCCGTTCCCGTTGTCGAATATTGCTTTTTGCTTCAATATCTGCCGTAATTTCGGCATTTCTGGCTTCGATGATTTGTTTTTCTGCTGCGAGGTATTTGAGGGAATACATATAGGCAGAGTCGTAGTGTTTTTGATCAGAATAGAGCTTATGGAGAATTTTAAAAGCTTCTGCTTCTATAATTAATGCTTCTGAACTTTCTCCAATTGACCGCGCTTTTTTCGCTAGCCGTAGACCTTCTTCGATTTTGCCTTGCCCCACTAGGGATTCAGTCATTTTAAGTAAAGATCTGGCATTGTTAATTGGGAATCCATTTTTTTTAGATATCTGATAAGCCTCCTGTGCATGGGAAAAAGCAGATGTATATTTTTTGTGTGTGAGTTCAATCTCAGCATAATTGAGTAAGGCTTCCGTTTTTGATTCCCAATCTCCCAATTCATCCTGTATAGGGAGAACCCGCTTAATATCTTCAATTGCTTCTTCATATAGGTTGAGGGCCATTTTAGTTCGTACTTGTTCATCTAGGTATATAGAATAAATGAGTGGGAGATCTAGCTCATCTGCAAGCTCGAAGCACCTTTCATAATACATCAATGCTTTTTTATTCTGATCAAGCTTGTGATAGGAAAATCCTAAGTTTCCGTAAATTAATGCTAGAAGCTGAGTGGGGTCTACTAGGTGCCTCTCATAAATATCTAAGGCCTCAAGAAAGCATTCTATTGCAAGGTTGTAATTTAGGTCATAAATATGGATAAGGGCGATATTGTTTCGAGAGGCAACCCAAGTATAATACTCACCAATTTCTTTGGCAAACTGAATGGACTGTTCGTAAAAGTGGATGGCTGTATCGCTAGGAGAGCCCAATTTATAATGCGCAATTCCCTTATTTTTAAAGGCTACCGCCGTTCCTTTTTTATACTTTATCTTTGCTCCAATCCTATATGCTTCCTCAGCAAATAACAATACACTGTCAGGCGAAGTGCGTCGATATGCATAGGCAATCTCATTTAATAGATCAACCTGTTTTTTGGCCCTTTTTTCCTGGGCTAATTGGGTAGTTAGGCTATCAATTTTTTCCTGAAAAGATTGGGAGACGCAACGAAATATAGGCATGCTCAAAAGGATAGCAAGCACATACCGACAGACCTTGACCTGATTCAATTAAATTTGCTTAGAGGTGGAAACATATGGATAAAAAGTTTCTTTCTTTTTAGTCCGAGAATTCAAATTTAGTATTTTTTGTTTAATTTATTTATCTGCAAGGGTAAATTTTGTTTTATGGACATTGGAGCTAGATGTTAGATTTAGGCTTATCGATGAAGTCGTGGTACCAAAATTCCTACAGCAGCACCAACTAGATATCCCACAATTACATCGGTGGGATAATGCCTTCCTGCCTTTACACGCATAAGTCCTACAGCAGCCGGGATAAGGGCAGATGAGGCCCAAACCACGTACCTTGAATTTTTATCTGGATAGAAGTCATTATACGTTTGTGCAGTAAAAAAGGCCATAGCAGCTGTGGTAGAAGTATGACCAGAAAAAAAGGAAAGACGGGCATTGCGTCTACGCTTTTCAGGTGTGTTGATTTTCCTTCGCAGATCCAAATCAGGGTTGTAGGTATAAGGACGTCTTCGTTTGACTAAGACTTTGGTGAGAGAGGTAGCGAGGAAGTTTAGGCTTAAAGTCTGCAACCACATAACAGAGACATCTCCATACCCTTTCGCAATTCCCTGATCCAACCCAAGGGTCAAGGGAATAGCAATACTCGAGTATAGTATTGCATCGCTTACTTTGGCCACTTTCGGATTCCAATTTTGTGTCGCGATTCTATCCAGCCCGTTAACCTTGTTAGGATCTTGGCTCATGATAAGATCTAGCGAAAGTGGTTCCAATTCACGCTCCCATAGCCCGACACCTCCATTGAGCAATAGACTTCCCAAGGTAAGGCGGGGTTCAACAGAAGGGTTCAAGGTGTAAGGTGATTGGGATTTTACTTCTGGGATTAAGCAAATTATCCACATGGCAAGCAGGCAAAAGTATTTCATTCTATAGGAGAATTTTCTACTAAAAGCGGAGGAATACGGTCAGTGTTTAGTCCTTCCTAAAGACGCATCTCTTCGCAAAAGGAGTAAGGGGAAGTTGTAGCAACTCATCCCGTGTGAACCATCGGGCCCCGAGGGTATCTCTTTTATAGCAGCTCTTCAAGGTCTCACTATCAGGGATGTGTACATTGTACAAAATTCCCACGTGAAAGAATTCCTCTTCCAGCTTATCGGGGGTAAATGAATGAACGATACGGTTAGAGTATACCCCAATCAGACGGTAGCGATCGGGATGTAACCCAGTTTCTTCTTCTATTTCTCTGAGCAAAGTCGCTTCCGGATCTTCGCCCACCTCAATTTTTCCACCTGGTAAATCCCATTGTCCAACATAAGCTCCCTGGCCTTTTAAGACTAGTGCAACTCTGTCTGAATTTCTAATAACGCCATAGGCGCCAGTATGGGTATGCACATTCATTTTGCCAATATTATGAAAATAGGAAAGAATGGCAAGTTTTGGCATGAGGAATATGGGGGCGAGATACCTAAAGAGGGTGTAGGATAACTGAAGGAATAAGAAGATTTGAAAAGTTGTTGAGAGCTCTAAGGCTGTTCCATATTTCCCTAAAAAAAATATTGCAAAATATGCAAAAGTACGGTTGTATAGAATATTTATTTCGCATGTATGTATAATTTATGCTGACTTCTGGTATAAAATGCAATCCCAAAAAAGTAATGATTTAAGCAAGCAGTTTTTTTTGCAAAAAATGCAAAAGGTGCCTTTTGGATGCTTTTGGAGACTTTTGAATGCCGCGGCCAAATTCTTAGCTTAGAATCAATGTTAGCTAGCAAACATTTCCTAAACGATTTTCTACAACCTTATCCCTAGTCAATACTTTTACGATGAAAAACCAACGTTACTTTCAATTACCTTCCATCCTTGTAGTTTCATGGATCTATTGCATTTCTGATGAACTTAGAGAATAACCCCTAACTCTCTTTTCACAGCGGATTCTCAGAAGAAATTTGAAACAAGGCCAACGTACAATTGCAGCATGGAAAAGTCTTCCTGTCCAAGGAGGATCGTATTGGTTTCTAGGCATGGGTATCATTCCTAGATGTCTTCTCTTCGATCTGGAGAACTTTAACATGTTTAGATTTATTGCAGTTTGATTGACATCTTTCTGCTAAAGTATATCATTTCAGATAGTTCTCGAATAGAGAACCCTTATCCATTTAAACTTCACTCTCACTATTCAACCCTATACCCAATTATGATGGAGATAAGACTATTTGCCATTTTTGTTCTATTTGGCTCACTCCTGCAAGCTCAAACCTTTTTAGAAGTACCTCGCTCCTTACCTTTTAGGGGCGGAGACTATGGATCGGTAGCCTTTGCAGATATTGATGGAGACCAAGACGTAGATATAATTGTTACCGGTCGAAACAGCACATTGAAATGCTTTGCAAAGATGTTTGTAAATAATGGTTCTGGTGTATTTACTGAAGACCTAGCAACTCCCTTTATGGGTGTGGAGAGGGGTTCAATAGGATTTTCTGATCTGGATGGCGATGGAGACCCAGATCTACTGATTACAGGCCAGGTAAACTCAGGGAGAGCAATAGCAAAGCTTTACCTAAACGATGGGCTGGGCAAATTTCGCGAATTGCCTGGAACTCCTTTTGAAGGGGTAGAGTCAAGTTCTATTGCTTTTGCGGATGTAGATGGGGATAAAGATCAGGATGTTTTGATTACTGGGCGAAGTAATTCCCTAGAGCGCATTGCCAAACTCTATAGGAACGATGGAAGGGCTTCTTTTGTAGAAGCAGTTCACATGCCCTTCCTAGGGGTAGACAAGAGTGCAATCGCCTTTGCAGATGTAGATGGGGATACAGACCTAGACCTTCTTATTACAGGACAGCGAGACTCCGGAAGCCCTTCAGCAAAGTTATACATCAATGATGGTTTGGGAAGTTTTGCTGAAAAGGAAAGTCTTTTGGAAGGGGTTGAAGCAAGTGCTATCGCATTCGCAGATTTAGATCTAGATGGAGATAAGGATGTCCTTATCACAGGTCAAACGCTCGCCTCTACTCCCACTTCGAAGCTGTATACCAACGATGGCACAGGCAATTTTTCAGCAGTAGTTCAGCACCCTATTATAGGCGTACATTTTGGATCTATCGCTTTTGCTGATGTAGACCAAGACTCAGACCTAGATCTTTTGGTAAGTGGTCAAACCCAATCTGCAACGCAATATACGGGCTTATACCTCAACGATGGTTCTGCAGATTTTATCGAAGTGAAGGAAATACCATTTGAGTGGGTTCAGGCTAGCTCTGTAGGCTTTATGGATGTTGACGGAGATTTAGATCAGGATGTATATCTCATGGGACAGAATAGCGCATTACATCAGACCGCTAATTTATACATCAACAGCGACCCAAGTACGCCCTCAAAAGAGGATTGGGAAGAATCGGGTATGGGATTTGAACTCTACCCTAATCCCGCAGAAGAGGGAAATATTCATCTCCTATATGCTTCGCCCGAAGATGGGTGGATGGAGCTAAGCCTGATGGATATTAATGGTAAAATGCTCCGAAAGTTCTCCCAAAAGGTATATAAAGGTCTGCAGGCGTATTCCCTTGACGTTTCATCCCTATCAAAAGGAAACTATTTGATCCAACTAGAAGGAGCCGAAGGAAAAGGCACCCAAAAATTCTCTATTCAATAACCCTTATTCCACAAAAAATACAACCGATGGGAAAATTCTCATATTTTATCTTTGTGACGCTCTATTTCCTTCTTTTTACAGGAGGAGAGCTTAAAGAGGATACAGCGCTTTCCACTTTAGAAACGCTTTCTTACAGATATGAAAGGGCGCCGAAAGGCAGGGACCTTATAAAAGCTTCTACAAGTTTCTTTCAGCTTTCTGCAAATATCGCCTTAGTCGTAGGAAATACCCAGCCTAGCTCGGGGTCTGGAGATGCACTAATTAAAAGTAAGTTGGAAGCCTTAGGGCATAATGTAACCTATGTTTCGCACAATACGATTAGTTTATCCACCTTTGATACAAGCTACGATCTTGCCATTATTTCTGAATCCGTCCGAGCTGCAACTATAGGCATCCAATTAAACAATTGGACAAAGCCGATCGCTATTTTTGAGCGAGGGTTAATAGATGATTTCAAGTTGGGGAGTGGTCAGGCAGAGCTTAATGTTAATCAGATCAATATTACTAACAGCGCAAGCCTACTTGGAGGGGGATACGCAAATGGAAACCAATCACTTTCCGGAATTGTTGCTTACACAACCACCTCTAACTTGGCCGTAGATGCTGAAGGAGTAAGTACAATAGTCAATAGCGATCGTACAGCGATTGTCTCCCTTTTGAAAGGGGAGCAGCTCACATCAGGGACTGCGGCGGGTACGCGTATTTTCTGGGGGCCTGGAACAGAAGGGGTTATCAATTCCCCTGTTTGGGAAAATTTATTTGAAGGCTTAGTAGACTTTCTGGTGCAGGAAGCCAATCTATCTAGTCCGCCTGAGGCAGTTTCTGACCTTACTGCTGTTGGAGGAATAGGGCAAGTAAGCTTAACCTGGTCAACTCCTGAGGATATGGGGAGTCCTATTACTGGGTATCGTATAGAGTACCGGAAAACTGGGGAAATAGGATGGAACTCCTATAATACGGTTGTCGCTCCTTTAATTGTAGTTCAAGGACTAGAAAATGCTACCAGCTACCAGTTTCGAGTATTTGCCCAAAATGAGGTTGGGTTGAGTGAGGCTAGTAATCTAGCTTCTGCCATAACGGAGTCCATCAATATTTTCAAACACATTGCTTTAATAGTGGGGAACCCTGGAGCCATTGTAGGTACGGATGATGAAACAATAGGAGATAAATTGGGGGCTTTGGGCCATACGGTAGACTACTTGGATGACAATAGCGTAAGTGTTAGT
>JBCCTX010000336.1:0-8290 GCA_039197765.1 Bacteroidota bacterium | reverse complement strand
TTTCAAGGCATTGGTCAATAAAGTGCTCCAATTCTTCAGCGCGCATATTTGCACCCCATTCGCCCAATCGCATGGTTCCGATAATGAGGGGAGAGAATTTTGTAGAATACATGTCTGGATGTAGTTTTTAGGAAAAATAAGTAAGCTTATATAAGTAGTATCACCTTACGAAGATAGGGGAAAAATGTAAAGCTTTACATATGGTTTGTAAAAATGTATGTATTTCCACAATCTACTTATATGGATGTTCTTTTGGTTGCGGAGGGCTTTGATATTTAGGTATAAAGACATAAATTCTACACGGAAATTTGCTCATTTAGCAAGAACACATGTAAAGCGTTACATTGAGTACTGTGTACATATATCATGATTGATCTGATTATAGTTGGACTCTACTTTATCCTCATTTTTGTCGCGGCACTATCTGGAAAAACGGGAAGGGATGTAACCATTGAACAGTATTTCCTGAGTTCTCGGAATCTTCGCTGGCCTTCTATAGCCTTATCCTCTATTGCAACCAATATCAACGGATACCAATTCTTAGGAATGATGGGCTCTGCCTACTTATTTGGCCTGGCACAGGCAAGTTTGGAAATTAATGCAGTACAGGGTATTCTCATGGCAGCCTTTATTTTTGTTCCCCTCTTTCTCAAAGAACAGGTAATTACCATTACCCAGTACATAAAAAAGCGTTTGGGCCGGACGGTAGCCCTAGCATACTCCATAGCCAATCTGCTTATTTTTTCTACCATCACCCTAGGAGCTGCTCTATTTTGGGGGGCCTATGCCGCGGATCTGGTATTCGCAGACTATCTATCTGTACTCAGTGAAGACCGCATTACCCGAATCTCAATCCTCATACTGGGTTTGGGGATTTTCTCCGCTGTATATACCTACTTAGGCGGCTTGAGTGCCGTAGTAAAGACGGATATTATCCAGTTTGCTATTTTACTGACAGGAGGATTTGTAGTGCTTTTTATCTCAATTTATCACCTGGGAGGCTGGGGTGAGTTGTACCGCAAGACCCCTCAATTGATGCACTTGTATCTTCCCGCAGATCATCAAACCCTTCCTTGGATTCACATGTTTGGATTGTTCTTGCTCAATATCAACTACTGGTGCGCAAACCAAACCATCATGCAGCGATCCTTAGCGGCAAAGAGCCTTCGGGAAGCCCAGATCGGCTTAATGGTGGGAGGGGTAATGAAATATGTGATGGCCGTACTTATCGTAGTTCCGGGAATTGCCCTTTTTGGAATTTTAGGTCCCGATGGACTCTCAGAACCCGATATGGCCTTTCCCTATCTGGTTAAGACCTATCTACCTGTTGGAGTCAAAGGGCTTATTCTCTGCGCGCTATTTGCTTCTTTGATGAGTACGGTAGATTCGACTTTTAATTCCCTAGCAACCCTATGGTCCATAGATATATATCGGGAGTACATAAATAAAAATGCTACCGACCAACAAGTAGTTCGAGCAGGAAAGCAGACGATTTTGGTCACTTTGGTTTCTGGGGTTTCTATGGGTCTGGTTTTGCTCTATTTAAAGTTTGAAAATCCGGGTGCTGCCTTTACCCATGAACTAAACGAACTGCGCTATTACATTAACTGTGGAATTGTAGTACTGATTTGTACAGCAGGATTCATGGTAGCTCCCAAGCCCTTACTTACCTTAGCTGCCTTTTTTTCTACCATCTTTTTGCATAAGGTTATCCTATACTATTTTCCCGATATGAACTACTTCGTTCGGGCAATGTGGGTAATTGTAATAGCCTTTGGGATTTCGAGCCTGGGAAGCATCGGTACAGGTTGGCGTTCCTGGAAGGATCTTTTTCAATACGATTCTCCAGAAATTGGCCGGATTGGTCTAGGCTTGCTTGTATCCCTGATTGTCGTTCATTTTGTTTTTGCCTAGTAAAATCCTACACTGTGGTAAAAAGATCTTGATCGTGAAGCATGTATTTGAAGTAAAAAAAGCTCTTTGGTAACGTAACCTATTCGGGCATAATCGTTGCTAAGAATAATGCGGAATTACAGGTGCTCGCATATTGAAAACTTGTGTTAACTTGCGTTTACCCAAGAAAAAGGAGTAGGCTATGGCTAATATGAAAGATATCGCTGAGAAAACAGGTCTTTCCCTGGCGACGATATCTCGTGCATTCAATAATGTAGATAAGGTGAGTCCGAAGACCCGCAATTTGGTGCTGAAGGCAGCAAAGGAGTTAAACTTTCGACCTAACAAGATGGCCTCCTCGTTGCGAAGTGGTAAGAGTCAGACTATAGGGATTGTCGTTCCTGTAATCGATCGGCAGGTATTCTCTGCATCCATTCGGAGAATGGAAGAAGTACTGCGTGATGCTGGGTACAACATCATTATTTGCCAGACGCATGAATCCTACGTGAAAGAACTGGATGTTCTGGAAAACCTTCAACAACTCAAGGTAGATGGCGTAATCATTTCTGTTTCAAAAGAAACGCAGGAAGGTAAACATTTACAGAAGTTAGCAGATTCTGGTACTTCGGTAGTATTGTTTGATAGGACCGTAGAGTTGCACGATATCAACAGCGTGGTGATCAATAATTTTCAAGGGGCATATCTAGCAACCCAACACCTAATGGAGCAAGGTTGCAGGCATATCATTCATTTAGGGGGGAATGAGACGGTGAGTATTTTTAAAGATAGACGGCGAGGATTCGAAACAGCACTCAAGGAGAATGGTGATAATCTCCTTACAGGGGTCACCATTCCCTTTGACGATGGACAACCTGATGGGATCGAAGCCTTGCAAGATATGCTTCTTGCAGTAGACCGGCCTGATGGCATTCTAGCCCATGGAGACATTTCGGCTCTGGTAGCCATGGGTATTATAAGAAAGATGAAGCTTCGGATTCCCAACGATATTGCTATTGTGGGTTTTGGGGAAAGTACATTTTGCCCCTATGTAGAACCTAGCCTTTCTTCCATCAACCAATGCAATGAAGATGTGGGTAAATTAGCTGCAGAAATTATGTTAAAAGAATTACAAGAAAAGCAAAAAGAGAACTTGGTGTTTACGCAGCAAGTTCTTCAACCAAAACTGATGCCCAGGGCTTCTTCCCTACGCAAGACGTAATCAATACCTGAAAGTACGACTCGAAGGCTATGTCAAAAAAATTGTGCAAAGAAGAGAATTTCAAGGAGCTTTTTTACTCCTTTGCGGGGCAGCTGCGCAACTTTGTGTATTACAAGTCTGGAAACATGGCCCAGGCAGAGGACCTGGTTCAAGATGCCTTTTCCAAGCTATGGGAAAATTGTGCCAAGGTTCCCCCCGAAAAGGCGCGGGCCTATCTCTATCGAGTGGCAAATAACCTATTCCTCAACCAGGTTGATCACCAAAAAGTGGTGCTAAAATTTGAAAAGCGTACGCACAAAGACAGGGATGCCGAAAGCCCTCAATACCTGCTGGAAGTCGAGGAGTTCCAACAACGTCTTGCTGAGGCCATTGCTGCCCTTCCAGAAAACCAACGGATCGTCTTCCTCATGAATCGGATCGATAAAAAAACGTATAAAGAGATTGCAGTAGAATTGGGGATTAGTGAGAAAACCATTGAGAGTCGTATGCACAAAGCCTTGAAAACTTTGCGAAAAATTCACAAAAAGGTATAGGGTAAAATCGAGGCAAGTTGTTTTAATAAATGAGTAGGAGAATAAAGGTAAATTTTGATATGTATCACTTCTAGGAAAATAAATGAGCGACGTAGACACATTATATGCCAGATGGCTTTCGGGTGAGATCAGTCCTGAAGAGGAAAAGGCCCTGAAAGAATCTGGGGAGTGGGCTGAATTGGAAGCGATCATACAGGCGTTGGACGGAATGACCTTACCTGCTTACAATGTGCCGGAGGCCTATACCAAACTGAAACTCCAACAGAATGTAGGAGGTCTGGCTCGATCTTCCCAAAGTTTCCTTTGGATGGGAGCCGTTGCTGCAGCTGCCTGCATCGCGCTATTGTTGTATTTCACTTGGAATGGTGCCAATCAAATAACTGAATTTTCCGCGGACTTGACTGAAAATACCCAAGGCGCTCTGCCGGATGGATCTAGGTTTATTTTGAATGATGGCTCCTCCCTTCAGTTCAAGGAAGGAAATTGGGAAGAACAAAGAACTCTGAACCTGCAAGGAGAGGCATTCTTCCGAGTCAAAACGGGTAAAACCTTCCAGGTGCATACTACTAGGGGTTCTGTAGAAGTAGTGGGTACAGAATTCAACGTCCGAATACGAAAAAATGTCCTAGCAGTCGAGTGTTATGAAGGGAAGGTGTCTGTATCTAATGGAAAAGAAAATGCCCTAATCGAGTTAGGAGAATCCCTCAAAATCGAGAATGGACAAATGGGAATAATAGCATCCATAGATCACAGAAAACCTTATTGGACGCAAGGCAATTCCGATTACAAAGAGGAAGTCCTAAACGAAGTATTCGAGGAAATGGCTCGTCAATATTCTATCCAAGTGATAAAGCCTGACCTCATGCGGAGGTTTTCCGGCTCGTTTACCCATTCCAATATATCCTTGGCCTTGGATCAGGTTTGTAAGCCCATGGGCTTAACCTATTCTTTCTCTGAAGATAAGCAGATAGTTACTATCTTGGATGAATGAATTCTTTCGGGTTCAAAAAGGGTCTTACTCTACACGTACTTTGCTTGCTTTTTATAGGCTTCCTTAGCGCCCAACCGCCTAAGAATGCCTTTTCTGGCACACCCCTCTCTGAAATTTTTCAACTGGTTGAACGCCATTTTGGAGTATCGCTGAATTACGATGTGGAAGCAGTGAATGAGTATTCATTTTCCGGGACATTACCCTTTGATCAACTAGAAGGGACCTTGGATGTACTACTTGCAGCAACTCATTTTACCTATCAAATTGCCGAGAATTCCATTCTCATTTATCCTGGGAAGAAACAATTCTATCGCGTTTGTGGCACCCTAATTGACCAAGCGACCCAGGAGCCTTTAGCCTTTGCCAGTGTAGTATTGGGGGGAACTAAGCGTGGCGTAAATACAGATGAGACAGGTAAGTTTGATTTTCAGGTTGAGGCCTATGTCCATCAGTTTATCCACTTTCGCTATTTGGGGTACGCCACTATTGAGATCCCTGTACAGTCATTGGAAGCTACAGGATGTTCAACGTATTCGCTAAGGACCGAAGATACATATGTCGATCCGATCGTCATTGAGGATTACCTGCTCCCAGGGATCAAAGAGGGGAGTGCTTATGGCTCACTGAATGTTGATTTTCTCCGGCTTTCCCAAAATTACACTGGGCAGGAGCACGATGTGTTGAAGACCGTCCAGATCCTTCCAGGTATCACCAGTGTAGACGAGACGTCAGCCAACCTATCTATTCGGGGATCTACGCCCGATCAAAACCTGATTCTATGGGAAGGAGCCACCTTATATGATCCCGGTCATATATTTGGCATGATTTCTTCGATTAGCCCTTTTGTCGTCGACAAAGTGAAAATCTATAAGGGGGTATTTGACCCCCAATACGATAACCGAGTAGGAGGGATTGTAGATATCTCGCTTTCGGATAAAATCTCTTCTCGGACTCGTGCAGGGCTCGGAGCAACTCTGACAGAAGCCCATACCTTTGTAGATATACCCCTCATAAAGGACAAGCTTTCAATCCTTTTGTCGGGTCGTCATACCTTAAGCAATATATTTGATAGCCCCACTTTGGGCAGCTATTCCCAGCGGGTATTCCAGGCAACTAAGGTAGAAGATGGCCAAGAAGAGGAAGATGAAGAGGAGGTGCGTATTGAACAACGCCTCAATTACTTTGATCTGAATGGCAAACTGCTGTTTCGCCCCATAGATAAACTCCTACTAAAAGCTGCCTACTTTCACTCAAAAAATGACTTTTTCTATGACTTTCAAGCGACAGAGGCCTCTTTCCAGACCCAGGATCAAGTGGAATACATGATGGAAACCCTGAGTTTAGAGGGGCAATTTTCCTGGAACGAACAGCATCAATCTACCTTCTCCTGGGTGTATTCAGATTACAAGAATATCTATGGGTTTTCCCTCGCAGAGCTACAGGACAGCACCTTCGAAATACTTTCCAATACAACAAATGCCATAAGAGACCAGAGGTATACCCTGAACCATACATGGACAGTCAACTCTGCCCTCAAATTAGCTGTAGGATATATTCAAGACCGAAAAACAGTGGTCTTTGAATTTGAAGAACGCTCTGTATTCGAAGAGGATATATCCCGCATAGACGAAGTCGAGGGAGATTTTCACGATCTGTATGGTTCTTTGACCTACAAACAGAAAAATATCCAACTAGATGCAGGCGTCAAAGCTACCTATTTTGAGCAAGGAGAGGCCTGGGTATATAGCCCTAGAGCAAGCCTGCAGCTTTCCCTCAGTCCTTATCTGAAGGCAAAACTCTCCACAGGACAATTGTATCAGTTTATCAGCCAGTTACAGGATATAAGTTCGGATGAACTCATAGGCATCGCCAACATCTGGCTGCTTACAGATGGAGAAGATGATCTCTTGCGTGCAAGAAAGTTCTCCCTCGGAGCGCTATTTAATAAAGCCGGATGGCTCTTGGATGTAGACGCCTACATTCATAGTACAAGGGGGCTAGCGAGCATTTCTACAAAGATAGGCACGGGAATAGAAATAGATGGAGATGGGCAAAGTGAAACGCGAGGAGTAGATGTATTGGTCAAAAAACAATGGGATCGCTACCAGTTTGGACTCAACTATACCTGGAATATAAACGAATATACCTTTCCGGAAATTCTCCCTGAAGCTTTTCCAGCCTCTAATGACATCCGTCACAACCTAGGCATTACCCAATCCTATGCCCTCCCTAACTGGGAGTTTTCCGCTACCTATCAGTATCGCAGTGGACTTCCTTATTCAATTCCCAACGACGTTTCTCCCTTTGTCAACGATGAGGGCGAAACCTATTATGAGCTTTCCTTCAACCAACTAAACAGTGGGCGCCTGTTCCCCTATCATCGCCTGGATTTGGGGGTTGTATATCGCAAGGCCCTCAAACTCAAACCTTGGAAATTTGAGGCCAGCTTTTCTCTGATTAATTTATTCGACCGCGAGAATGTATTCTCCCGTGAGACTTTGCTTCGCGAAAACGAGGAAACGCAAGAGCCCGAGCCTTTTATTTTGGAAAAGAGTTTACTAGGGCTAACTCCCTTGGTGATGGTCCGGGTTTATTGGGAGTGAAAGACGGATTTTGATGAATCCAGTGCCAGAATAGGGTTCGGATTCTGGGAGGATGAGTTCTGGGTTGTTCGCCGTTTATCATAAAAAGTCTAGGTCCTCCCGCGTCAAAAAACACTATCATGAACGAAAATGACAATTTTCAGATCCCCTACTAGGTTTGTCCCAACAGAACTCCAAGTACTCACCCTCCCACTTCTCGGACCATCAGTCTATACCTAGCACCCACTGTAGGTTCATAAAAATCTCCCACCTTGCGATAACCCAGGCGTTCATAGAAACGTGGGTTCCGCTCCGAGAAGGTTTCCAAGTAGGTAGCAATACCCCCCTGGTCAGCTTCATCTAAAATGGGCTGGACCAATCCCACTCCCAGTCGCTGATTCTGAAAGTCTGGGTGGATCCCCAGAATGGACAGGTACCATGCATCAGGAGGAACAAGTGCTTCAGCCTGCTTACTCATGAAACTCCCAATGGCTAAGTAGTCTTCCAGCGCTTTTTCGCCCAAATTTTCTTTCAGAAAGGTTTTCTTACCCTGTTTTTTTTCTTGCATATCCTCCGCCGATAACGGAACCGACCAAATAGAAGCGCCATAGGTAGCCTCCGCTGGTAGATACACCTTGCCATAGGTTTCAGCTTCTTGAAGCGAATAGTCCATGTAGGTGCGCATGGCTTCCCGAGGGTTTTTATTGGTACACACGCGTTCCATATGGAGGTAGTAAGGGTCTGCTTGTAGGGCGTAGTATAGGGAAGTGGCGTGTTGGGGGTACAGGAAGGAGTAGGAATTGGGCATGAGGTCTGGGAAGATTTGGCTGGCAATATACGTTTTATAGGGGATTGGGGAATACGAAATCGTGGGGAATGGGGGTAGATCGCCACCCCTATTTGCCTCCCCTAGGCGTAAAAAAGGCCAGAAGTTTTTTCGTGATGGGCATCACTTACGGATATCCCCATAAATATTACAAGGAAATATCTGAGCGATTAAACCCAGGATTTTGTTTATCTTGATACAATAACGTACTGCGAGATACGTCCTTTTGGTAGCCCTTAAGCTTAG
>JBCCTX010000335.1:0-8319 GCA_039197765.1 Bacteroidota bacterium | reverse complement strand
CTCAGTGTCCGTCCTATAAAGTCAGTGTCGAAATGGGTTCTGTGAAGGGGTTGGGTAGTCGGTGGTCCGTAGTCCGTGGTTCCTCAGCGTCTCTTAGCATGCGCTAAGTCCCTAAAATTCCGTGTCCTTCTGCGTCAAAAAGGGTTCTGGGGAATTCAGTGCCGAAATGGCCGGATAGTTAAATAGTCGATAGTCCACAGTTTAGGTTGTTAGTTTAGCAGTTATGAGTTTAGGGTTCTTCAGCGTCTGCCATAAATAAGTCATCCAAAGTCCGTGTCGAAATGGGTTCTGGGTTGAAGGGGTTGGGTAGTCGGTGGTCCGTAGTCCGTGGTTCCTCAGCGTCTCTTAGCATGCGCTAAGTCCCTAAAATTCCGTGTCCTTCAGCGTCTTAACCCCAAAAGAAAACTCCCAGCCGGGGAGGCCAGGAGTCATTCCTTAGTAATTAGCTGCACATCGTGATACAAAGGTGCGCACTTTCCTCCTTTTCAATGTGTAGTTTTGAAACCATTATGTTCATTTTTCGAAATATACCTTGAGACTCCATTTCTAAACGTTTCCTGTGGTGTTTTGTGCTTAGCTATATCTCTTAAAATTTCTGCGTCCTCTGCCCCTAAAAAATTTGTAAGAAAATCCAAAAGAATACTAGAGCTTGCCAGAGGGGACTAGCCCCCCAGTACCCGAATCAACCTTTCCCGCAAGTTACTTTCATCCCCAAAAGAATCAGGATTAAACCGGTCATCATTGCTCAGAATGATAATCGATCCGCTTTGCTCAGGCATGCGAACCAGAACCACATTTGCCCCCATAATTCCTCCACGCCTTTCCATAATGAGGGGTTTTATATCGGAAAATGGATACCTATAATTCCACACACTGTAGCCACAATAAGAATTTTCGGGATAACTTTTAGCCAATAAGTCAGACATTTTTTCACTCAAAAGGGCTTGACCATACAAGGCCTGATCAAGTAATAGCAAATCCTTGCTAGTAGAATACATAGAACCCGCTGCATAGAAATTTTCGATGTAGAAGAGGGCGTCTTGTACCGGCTTTTTTGTATTTCGATAGGAATAGGTATAGGCAAATCGGGAGGGATAAGAACCATATGCCAAAAACCCCGTCTCTTGCATGCCCAACTTGTCCAATATAAACGTTTGAATCTGTTCTTCCCAGGAAGCTCCACTTACGGCTTCAATCACCAGTCCAAGTAGGATATAATCGAGGTTGTTATAGTGAAAATCACCGAAATCTTCCTTTGCCTTATTTTTGAGGCTAGTATGTACAATTTCCTCAGGAGAATAAGGCCTCCTATATACTCGGTCCTTTTCATTAGGTAGTCCAGAATTGTGCATCAACAAATGATGGAGAGTAATTCGGCTGCCCTGGGGGATTTTGAATTTGGGAAGATACGTTTCGATGGATTCATCCAGTGAAAGTTTCCCCACATCTACGAGTTGGAGAACGCGAATAGCGGTAAATAGCTTGGTAACAGACGCAATTGAAAAATGGAAGTCATTCACTATGGCGTTCTTTGCAGGGAGGTAGCCATACCCAAAAGATTGATGGTAAATAGGCATTCCATTTTTAGCGACTAGGATAGTGCCTGAAAAGTCATTTGTGGATACATAAGTTTCTACGGTTTGTGCAATTTTCAGTGAATCGTTGGACTGAGAATACGCAGGAATACCCAGAATTATTCCGAGCATTAAAAAACGGAATCTAATTGATGAGAAAGAATTGGGATGCATCATGTTTGTTTTTTAACAGTAAAACATGAACCCAATTAGCAACATCTTCTTCCTAAATTCGGCTCAAAACGCGAATTGGGAGGTCCTAATTCTTGTTTTGGGACCTCTTCATATAGGCAGAAGGGCTTTTTCCGGTAAACTTTTTAAAGATTCGGTTAAAGGTAGATTTGGAGTTAAACCCAGACTCCAACGCCATACCTAAAAGGGTAAGTGTCTGACGATCCTCAGATTCCATGCGTTGCTTTACCGCTTCTACTCGGAATTGATTGACGAAATCTATAAAAGAAACCCCTAACCCCTGGTTAATATGTTGAGAAATGAGCCGGGAAGGTTCCTTCAATTCTCTAGCAAAGGATTCCAGGGTAAGTCGAGGATTGAGATAGTATTTGCGTTCTTTCATTTCCCACTGAATTCTCTCCAATAAGAGGGGATCCAAGTCTTGTTGAGAAGATTTAGGCAGTTGAGTATCCCTATCTTCACTGTTAAAGCCTAGTTCCTTTAAGGGGCTTTGCAGCAAAGCTCCTCCAGCGAGGACTAGGAGGGATATCCCTATTGCAATAGAAGAGAAATTTTGCTTCGGGTAGTACACCCATACCTCCCTAAGAAGCGCATCGAGTAACCATGTGATGGATAAAAAGATCATGACACCCAGCACCAAACGAAGCCAATAGAGGTTAATCCGAGATATTTCAGAAAAAGCATTCCGGATATAGGCCTGGTATTTTTTTAGGACCCTCATAGATGCCACCAGATATATACCCAAAGAGAAAAAGGTGAGGATAAATTCCACTCGATATGTGAAGGGTCGGTGAACTTCAAACCAGAAATCCCGCCGAAATTCATAGCTCTGACTTTGAAGAAATACATAGAGCCCCAACTGCAAAATGACAGGGATAAAATGCCCTAGATTTCTAGCACTCAGAGAGCGTTTGCCCTTAGTCAAAGCTTGGGTATAAAAGTATACCAAAGGACCAAAAGCCAGGGAATAATAGATGGGTAAAAAGTAATAGTTTGCATTTTGCTCATAGATGGTGGAAACTCGGAAAAAACTGTCTATCAACCACAATGAAAATGCAAGCAAAAGAAAGGCTAGGTATCTATTTGCCAGGGAGTTGTTACGCTGAAAAAATAATAAAATGGCTGCAAAAATTCCCTGGGAGATCAAGGCACTTGTAAGTATAACGGGAAGAGAAAAAGGAATGTCCATAACAATTAGATGAAAAAATACCCGCTTTGTACTTCCTAACGAAATCCGATGGACTTTTCTTCCTCTTCTTGGAAATTGGGAGCTTTTCGGTTAAAAATTTCTGCCAAGGTCATCTCCTTTACAGTCGACTCAAGACCCATAGAAGCCAAAAGAGCTGATGCTTTGGCTGGAGATAAAGGCTTAAATTCGTAAGAGGCTATCATCCGACCCTTCCGAAGTAAGGCTTTATCGATTTTTTCGATACTTAGATTGAACGTACAGATAATTTTTATATTCAAGTAATCGCTGAATAAGCCATCAGTCAATTGGAGAATGGTGGAAACTATAGACCCCTCATTCGAATAGGCCCTGCTTTTAATTACCTTTTCGGCATCTTCGATTATTAAAATAGCATTGCGGTGTTTGAGTAAAAAGGAAACAAATTGTGGTTGAAGCAGGTCTTTTATGAAGTCGTTCTGGATAAAAATGAAATTTTTCTCTTCAAACCGAGAAATAAGATGTTTTATATACGAAGTCTTTCCTGTGCCAGGAACGCCATGCAGCAGGATCAACCCAGAAGTGCTAGCAGCAAATGAATCTACAATCAGGGAATCAATTTCCTGGAAATCATCATTGTAAAGGGTCCAAATATCTACAGCCTGAAATTCGACTGACTGTACATCTTCTGTGTAAAAACCCCGTCGATCGTGCTGAGATAAGACCTTAAAGGTTGGCTTTTTGTCGATTCCAAATTTTGCTCGAATCGCATAATGGGTCTTCAATACCCAAGCCTCAAGTTCTGGGTCTGCCAAATCGTATAAAATTTCAACCGTCAATTCCTCCCCATTAAATGAAACCCAGATGGTTACCTTCTTAGATTCACTCTTAAATAGATATTGATAGGGAAAATCCTGATTAGGCGTAGGATTTTTCACATCCTCAGTTTTCCAATTCTTCATAACCGCCTTGAATTTCCAGGTATCCCAATCGATACTGGCAAGTACAGCTTCCATATTTTCCCTCTTTTCTGCTAGAGGAAACTCCAGAGTCAAGTCTGAGGGAAGGCAATCAAAGCAAACTACAAAGTACGCATCTCGATCGAAGTCTTTATACAGGTCAAAGGACTGAATGAGTTTCGCCATATTTATTAAGGTAATTAGGACATTTCCGTTTTTACAAGGGTATCTTTCCAGACGCTGGGTAGGCTTTCGGCCATATCAGAGGCTAACAATCCCTCCATTCCCTTTTTTTCAGCTAGCTTATCCCCAGTCTTACCATGGAGATAAGCTCCCAATGGAGCAGCCACTGCTGGCGTGTAGCCTTGGGCTATTAGGCCCCCGATAATTCCCGTCAGGACATCTCCAGAACCTCCCGTTGCCATACCTGGGTTTCCGGAAGGATTTACAAAAGTCTTGCCATCTGGTAGCGCAATGATGGTTCCTGCTCCTTTAAGGACTAAGATGGAAGCCGTTTCCTGGGCAAACTGCTCAGCAACTTCTAAGCGTTGCCCCTGGACCGGATCACCGATTAGCCGCTGCATCTCTCCCGGATGAGGCGTAAGAACCGTTTCCGGACTGAGAAACGATTCGTAATTATCCATTTGCGCTAGTAAGTTTAAGGCGTCTGCATCTAATACTATGGGAACTTCAACTTCTTCTAGAACGCTTTCCAGAAATTCAAGGGTAGCAGGTTCTTGGCGCATGCCCGGCCCAATCACAACTACATCTTTCCCAGGTAATAGGTCTAAAAAACTCGCTACATCTTCAACCGAAAAGAAAGGTCCTTCCCCTTCCAGACACATGACCTCAGGCGTACGCACCATAAGGGTCTGAGAGCATTCTGCAGGACAGAGAACTGTACAAAGGCCTGCTCCAGAACGCATAATAGCCTGTGCGGTCATTGCTATAGCTCCAGACATGCTGTAACTTCCCCCAACTACCAATGCATGGCCAAAACTTCCCTTATGGCTATCCGAGGTACGAGGGAGATAGGTATCTTTAACAAAGCGATCATCCAGAACCCTTCTCTGTATACTAAGGCGCTCGATTACAGGGGGCCATATCCCAATATCTAGTACGTGGATTTTTCCACAAGCCCCTGCTGCCGGATACACATGGTGGCAGATCTTGGGCAATTGAAAGGTCAGGGTATGTTCCGCAGATAAGACTTCGTTGATCATGGTTCCTGTCTCTGCACTCAAGCCGCTGGGAAGGTCAATGGCCACGACAGGCAAAGACTTTTCTCGCCAGTAGGCAAGCATAGTTGCTATAGGATCTCTAAGGGTTTCTCGAATCCCCGTCCCCAATAGGGCATCTACCAAGACAGGAGGATTCCCCTCGTCCAATATTCTATCACTATGCTGTGGATTCCATATACCGTAAGCAATAGGAAGGTGTCGAACGATGTCAAAATTGATTCGAGCATCTCCCTGTAACATGAGGGGATCATACGAACAATATACTTGTACGTGCTTGCCCCAAAGGTGCAAATACCGGGCAATTACCCAGCCATCTCCCCCATTATTTCCAGGACCAGCGATAATGATGAAATCATCCTTATCTGGATACAATTTCAACAACTTTTCCGTAGCTTTCTTCCCCGCCTCTTCCATTAATAAAATCCCAGGAAAGTCCATCTCCTGGATCATGATGTGATCGGCATCTCGAATTTGCTCAGCATTGGAAAGAAACATGAGAATATGAGTTTGAGGTTTGAGGTTTGAAGTTATTTATTGAAAATCAATTTTCTAGTTGAGGCTGAAAAATTATGGCTAAAATTGTAAATGTTCTAATTTGCCTTGCGGTTTGATCTCAATGGATCAACAACTGTTGATCGGCGTATTGTCCAAAATACGTTGAAAAACTGTGGGCTATCGAATATACACCCTCTAACCCTTCCCTTTTACTCTTGGCTGGACTTTATATACACATACCTTTTTGCAGAAAAGCTTGTAGCTACTGTGATTTCCATTTTGTTACCAATCTCACATCAAGAAAGGCTATCACTGAAGCCATCGTGAGAGAAATGGAGCTTCGAAAGAATTTTTTGGAGTCCTGTGGAAGTTTACGGACCATCTATTGGGGCGGGGGAACCCCTTCAGTACTAACAGAGAGTCAGTTAGGGAATATCTGGGAGGGAATACACCGTATATATTCCTTATCTCAAGATGTTGAAGTAACCTTGGAAGCAAATCCAGACGACCTAACAGAAGAACGCCTAAGATTTTATAAAAAGCTAGGGATAAATCGCCTGAGTATTGGGATTCAGTCTTTCCGATCTGAAGAATTAAAGTGGATGAACCGAAGTCATAGTGCCGCGCAAGCCTTGAGCTGTGTCGGGATGGCTCAGGATGTTGGGATAACAAATATTTCCGTAGACCTTATTTTTGGAACTCCTCATTCAGATCGTATACAATGGCAAGAACAAGTAAGAACGGCAATCGACTTGGATATTCGCCACCTTGCTATCTATGCCCTCACGGTGGAGGAGAAAACGGCTCTTTCCCATTGGGTCAAGCATGAGCGGATACAGCTTCCCGAAGATAGCCTTGCAGCCTTACAGTTTTTTGATAGCCATGAAATCCTTGAAGCAGCAGGATTTGCACACTATGAGCTATCCAATTACGCCCAACCAGGCTTTAAGTCTCAACACAACTCTGCTTATTGGGCAGGTGTTCCTTATTTGGGTCTTGGACCTTCTGCCCATTCATTCAAAGGAACCTACCGATCTTCCAATATTCCCAATAATGCGCAGTACTTAAAGGCCCTTTCTCAAGGAAAGGTCCCTACCGGATATGAAGAAAACCTAAATTTAGAGGAGCAGTACCATGAGTATATCATGACCCAACTTCGCACAGCCAAGGGGATTTCCTTGACATATATCCTGAAGAATTTCAATAAGGATATATTGGCTAGCTATAATGAATCCATTCAGGAATGGATTCAGGCGGGATACATGGTAATCGAAGGTAATTACCATAAACTAACTCCAAAGGGCTGGTGGATGAGTGATGGAATTATTAGAAGTCTGTTTTAACGTAGAGGTCAACAAAGGGACTGTTTAGCCAAAGAAAAGAGAGGCTATCTCGAATGAATTCTGTCTTAAACGTTATCCTCTCCGGCTTCGATCCTCTCTCTTCTAGCAGACTATTGGTCCTGTCCCCTTCCTATCTCACTTCTTCTGCATCGTAGAGTTTGTACATGATTCCCATGGGATCATCTGAGTTGAGGCGAAAAGTACCTCTTAACTTGATTTTTTTACGCGTGTACGAAATGAGAAACTGGGAATAAACCTCAATTACTGTCTCAGGTCCAGCCTTTCCACAGAAAAAACACGCATTTAATGGCATAGCAGACAGCACAAAGTGCTGAGTCGCAAGCTTACTTTCCAAGGGATAAATATACCCTTCCAAGGTTACTTCTTCCCCTTCCAGAACCAGAATGGCATCTGAAAAGATGGGCTTAGCTGTTTCATAGTTTCGATTGATCCCCCTAGGGGAATCGAAACTTACCCGGGATAGCACATCCCAGGTGGATTGTGATTGGGCTACTACGGTCAGGGATGTTACCAAATTGAACGTCAAGAGTAAGGTCCCCAAAAGGATTAGACTCCTCATAGCTAACCGGTTTTAGTGTTAGATGTCATTGGTGCTAGTGTTGCAAGATTACACAAAACCGCTCAAACAATCAGTGCAAAATCGGCATTTTCGTTTCATGAGCTGTTGGGTGTTGAAATTTTTACACCTGACAAAGGAGCTAAGAAATTATAAGATTTAAAAATTGTTTTTTCTAATTTTTGAACAATATTATATCGAGGGTTAACCCTACAGAAAATTCTTTGAAGCTAGTGGGAGGTCCAAGGACAAAAATATAGGTAATTGGCCAAAAATACTGTATTTTGACTGTTCTAAGCCACAAACTTCATGAAGAATACAACACTATTTTTTCTCCTTTTTTTTACGATTGAAACCTCTCTCACTGCTCAACCCCCATTGAGTCCGGAAGATATATTTAACTTGGAATATGCCAGCGATCCCCAAATTTCTCCAGATGGAAAAACCATTGTATATACTCGACAGTCTATGGATATTATGAAAGACAGGGTATTGGGTGGAATATGGCAAATTTCTTACGACAATACTTACCACCGACCTTTAACTTCTGCTACCCATCCAGAAGGTCAGGCACGCTGGTCTCCTTCAGGCAATCGAATTCTTTACACAGTTAGAAAAGATGGAGCCTCCTCTCTTTTCGTAAAGTGGATGGATACAGGACAGGAAGTTCCATTGAGTCGCTTAGATAGATCACCTAGTAACCTAAGTTGGTCGCCAGATGGAAACTGGATTGCCTATACAGCTTTTGTAGAAAAAGAATCTTCTCCTTATAT
>JBCCTX010000334.1:0-8339 GCA_039197765.1 Bacteroidota bacterium | reverse complement strand
AGGCTCGGGTAAATGCCATTCCGCTGGCAGCCAGTTCGTCTAAATTGGGGGTATGAACCGCCTGTCCGCCCAAGGCGTGGACCCCCGTATACCTGTGGTCATCGGTGTAGATGATAAGCACATTTGGCCTACTACCTTCCTGTGCCATCGCCCGGAAGTACACGATTAAAGAGAGCAGGCAAATAAGGATTTTAGGGTTCATATCGGTGATCCATTGGTAGGGTAAAAAAACTTGTCCCTTAGTCTGCCAGGCTCTGTGTTTCTGCTGAGATTCGCTCCCGTTGTTGCGCGCTCAGTCCATGTTGATAGTGAAATTCTGGACCATACTTATAGCCGTGTCCTTTCATTTCTGCATCTTCAACGCTCAAGCTCAGATCGCAGTCAAAGCGAGCGAGTATGCTGTAGCTCTTATCCCAGTCGCCTGAAGCATTGGTGAAATGGGATATTCCCCAGGTAATCCCCTCTCCGTAATCAGTGTCTGTAAAGGCATCAGGGACAAAGGGACCAGCAGCGCTGGGCATCAACTCTGCGATGGAAGCGATCTCAAAATTCACCCAATCAGAGGCATACTGAATGGTATTGTGTTCATTTCCATCTCGGATGGCCAGGGAGGCTACCCCTTCTTTGAAGGGAAAGAGAGTGGTCTCATGTCCTGAATTGAGTACGGGGTTCAAGGGGTGCTTAGTAAAGGGACCCAGTGGGTCATCAGCAATGGCGAGGCCGTGCATTCGCACGTATTTGCTTGTATCGCTGCGGCCAAAGTCCGATTTGAAATACAAATAGATTTTCCCGTTGTGAACCAGGGGATAAGGATCATGGATAGATCTGTGGTCCCAGGCTCCTGGAGGCCCATTGGGGATAACAACCTCATTATGAGCTGTCCAAGGACCATCTGGGGAGTCTGCATAGGAAACCGCAACAGGACAATCATCTCCTCCACTCTTTCCACTTGCTTCAGAGAAGGCTTGATAATACAGATAGTATTTTCCTTTCCAGACGAGTATATCCGTTGTGGTTACAGAGCGCCATCCCAAGGTAGGCTTGGGGGGACGAGGAACAGCGACCCCCTGTTCTTCCCAGGTAAATCCATCCTCAGACGTAGCGTAAAAGATATCGGCAAGATCCCAATCGACCGAGGGAACCTCATCGGTCGATAGATGGGCATTTCTACCTCCAACGGGTGCAACTGGAGTCTGTCGATGGGTATACCAAACGTAGTATTTCCCATTTGCATAGATCACCTTGGAAGGATCACGGCGAGAAATAGATCCATCCCCTCCATTGTAGTCAAAGCCTTCCAACTCCGTGTACTTAAACTGGGTGTACAATTCGTTGGTCTCAGGCCGAGCCCCCATGTAGGCTTCATAGTTTCTTTCTAGCGCTGCACTCATGGGTATGTCAGGTTTTTCTTCCGGTACATCATAGGGAAATGCTGTAAGCATTTTCTCTTCAATGGGAGTACCTTGAAGCGTAGGCTGACAGGAACTCATAAAAGCCGCTGTAACCAACAGTAGTGGGAAGGTAAAATGTGAAAGCATCTAAATATTGTTTGTAGTTCGAAGCCGTATTAGTCATTCCAATGCTCAGCAATTACCTGCTCAATATTCGGGAAAGCACTGTCATTTTCTTGTACCTTCATCCTCAATTGCTTCAGCCGATTTTTGAGTTGTAGAATGATCGCTTCATAGGCAGGTTGACCGTAGCGATTATCCATCTCATGGGGGTCATTTCTAAGGTCATAAAATTCCCAGGCAGGTGGGGTAATAAAGTTAGACATGGAGGCCGGATTATTGGCCCATTTTTGTTCTCCTGTATCTCTGCTTTGATAGTCCTGACCATAGAAAAAGATTAATTTATAGTCTTTGGTCCGAATACCAAAGTGGGCGGGATTGTTGTGCTTATGCGCCATGTGCATCCAATAGCGGTAATAGGTCTCCTGTTGCCAATCCTCTGGCTCCTTTCCCGTTTCCAATATCTCTTTGAAACTACTTCCCTGCATATACTCGGGTGTTTTCCCTCCTGCTAATTCGATGATAGTGGGGGCAAAATCTGTATTATTTATAATGGCATCCGTTCGAGCCCCTGCCTCTATCGATTGAGGGTAACGGATCAAAAAGGGCATACGCATGGATTCCTCATACATCCAGCGCTTGTCGATGTAGTCGTGCTCTCCCAACATAAAGCCTTGGTCTCCTGTGTAGATAATGATGGTATTATCCATAATTCCTTCGGCTTCAAGGTAATCGAACAAACGTTTGACATTGTCGTCTACGCCCTTGACGCATCGCAAGTAACGCTTGAGGTATTCCTGGTAGGCTAGATGCTTATACAGGGGATCGGGGATTGAGGGATCAATTTTCATATGCATCCCCATATTCCGAATTACATTTCTATGTCCGATAGAAGAGCCGATAGTATCGGTCAAGTGATCCTGGTGTCCTCGAGTGGCAATAGACCCATTATTGGCGTTATACCATAGCGAGGGTGGCTCTGGGATCATGGTCTCTTCGAGGTAGTTGGAATAGCGAGGGGCAAATTTAAAGAAATCATGCGGGGCCTTGAAATGATGCATTAAGAAGAAAGGCTTTGAAGGATCTCGCTTGGTTTTTAGCCAATCTAAGGAGATATCCGTGATTATATCTGAAGAGTGGCCTTCATATTGGGTTGCCTGTACTTCCCGTTCTAAGCCTTGCTCAAATTTGATGACGCGTTTCTCTTCTCCTTCTCGACTATAGAGAATGGGATCAAAATACTTCCCTTGTCCAGGTAGAACCTGGTAATAATCAAAGGCCTCAGGGGCATATTTTAGGTGCCATTTTCCGATCATTGCTGTTGTATATCCCAACTTTTTCATCTCATGAGGGAGGTATTGGTTTTCTGGAGCCAGTTTCCCCCCCAAATCATACACACCATTCACCTGCCCATACTGTCCTGTCATGATACTTGCCCTAGAAGGCGTACAGATGGAGTTGGTACAGAAGGCATTTTCAAACAACATTCCTTCATGGGCAAGCCGATCGATCGTAGGGGTTGGATTGAGTGAGGCGAGCCGACTTCCATAGACCCCAAAACCTTGCGTCGTATGGTCGTCCGACATAATAAATAAGATATTGGGTTTTTGCGGGGGACTTGAGGGGGTTTGTCCTATGGCAGAAGGCACTACATTGATAAGGAAAATTAGGCTAATGAGATAGAGACTAACTGAATAATTCTGGTTCATGCGGATAGTAGTTGATTCGTAGATTTACTCAATTTTGGCAATGATATTACTTTTTTGGAGTCCAAATTTCCCAATTAACAACAAAAATGTACCATTTATATGGCCTCACTGGATGGGACAGGTTTGTGTTCATTGATGTACTCACGCGGACTCATTCCGAACACTTGCTTAAAGCATTTGGAGAAGTAGGACCGATTGGTAAAGCCCACTTCATACAGAATTTCTGTAATATTAAGATGGCTCTCTTTCAAAAAAATGGCTGCTTTTTTGATTTTATACGCACGGATAAACTCGTTTGCTGACATTCCTGTATGGGCCTTTAATTTACGGTACAATTGCATGCGGCTAAACCCTAGCTCTCGCCCAAGGTCGGCAACCGTAAATTCAGAGTTTGTGAGATTAGCTTCGATGATTTGTTCAGCTTTTTCAATGAATCGCTTCTGCCCCTCTTTTAACCCAAATTTTTGGGAATCAAAGTTAATATGGCCTTTCTGGAACTTTCTCTTTAACGCATCTCGCTGCTTGAGTAAGTTCTCAACCCTTATTTCCAAATGGCGAGGATCAAAAGGCTTGGCGATATAGGCATCTGCACCCGTTTCAAACCCCTGAATTCGGTGCTCATTTGCGGATCGGGCTGTCAATAAAATGACGGGAATATGGTTGGTTACCTCATGGGATTTCAACCGTTGGCAAACTTCGATTCCGTCCATTACCGGCATCATGACATCGCTGATAACCAAGTCAGGAACTTGGGAGAAAGCTATTTCCAATCCCATCTGGCCATTTCCAGCCTCAAGGATTCGGTATCTCTTCTCAAAGACCTCCCGAATAAATACCAACATATCGGCATTATCCTCGATGATTAACAGTACAGGAAATTCATCTTGAGGAGGGGGAGGGCTTACAAATTCAGGCTCTTGGGAGCTAGCTTTATCCAGAGGATGAAGAGACTGGAGGAATTCTGGAAGTATTTCTTGGGATTCTTTCATTGCCTGCGGTCCTGCCTTATCCATTTGCTGCCTCCCAAAGGGTAAATGGATGATAAATCGACTTCCTTTCCCTTCTTCACTTTCCAACATAATTTCCCCTTCATGTAATAGGATTAATTCCTTTGTAAGGGCTAGACCAATTCCCGAGCCTATTTGCCCCTTATAGTTGACGGGATCGACTTGGTAGTAACGATCGAATACCCGATCAATCTGATCTTCCGGAATACCTTTCCCACTATCTTCCACAACTAGCTGTACACATTCCGGGAAAGAACCTTGTGGTAACTTCCCTTGTGATTTTTTTTCTATTATAGAAGCTGAAACACGAACCCTTCCTCCCTTTGGCGTGTGTTTAATCGCATTCGAAATGAGGTTATTTAGGATTTTTTCCAATTTATCTCTATCAAACCAAATGTCAATTTCTTCCTGAAGCGACTCAAAACCCAAGTCAACTCGTTTTTCCTCAGCCAGGAATTGAAAAGAGTCTGTAATCTCTCGACATACATAGACGATATCTCCAAGGGAAGCGTTGAGCTTACCTTGTGTAGATTCCAGTTTTCTGAATTCAATAATTTGGTTTACGAGGCGCAACATCTGATCGGCATTTCGCTCCATCATTTTCAGGGAACTCTTTACGCTTTCGTCTATATGATTCTGTTGGATTAGTTTTTGTAACGGACCCAGGATAAGGGTGAGAGGAGTCTTGAACTCATGCGAAATGTTGGTAAAAAACCGGAGTTTAATCTGATTTATTTCCTTTACTTTTTCGTGTTTGAGTTTTTCTTCCCGGTGTTTGGACCTGATATGCTTAACGTAAAAGATTCCAATAATGATGAGAAAGCCCAACGATCCTGCTAGGATTGTCCGCTGTAAAAATAAGACTTTGTCCTCATGTTCTAATTGGGCAAGACGTTGCGCTTGAAGGAGTTTTTCCCTACTTTCCTTTTCCCTCCTAAATTCATCCTGAATCTCCAAAATAGGGCGATTGTATGCACTGCGGCTATCAAAAAATAACCTATCTAACTCCAATACCTTTTCCAGCTGCACATAGGCTTTTGCATGCTGTCCTTGGTCTAGGTAGAGTTGGGCAAGTTTTTCGTAGATAAGTACAGAAAAGTCTAGGTGGCTGTTATATTCTTCCGAGTAAGCTATCGCATTCTTATAACAAGTTTCTCCTTGCCCGTCTATTCCCTGGTCCCTATATGCATCTCCCAAGTAGGTATAAACAAGCACAAGAAAAGAGGGTTTATGGGCTTCAAACCAAGGAATCCCCTCTTCAATTAAGGCAATAGCCTTCTCGCTTTGCTGTACCTTGCTGTAAAGGAAGGCTTGCTGCATCTTCAAATAGGGCAAAGGAATACTCGCGCTGTTCTCCTCTTCCAAATACAGGAAGCAGCTATCCATATAGGTATCGGCTAGCTGAAATTCCCCAAACTCCAAATACGAGTAAAAAAAGGATACATATCTCTGCGTGAGGGAAGCGGGTTCCATCTCTCCTTTTGCTATCAAAGATTTATTGAGGGATAAAGCTAAAGTAATGAAGTGCAGAGCCTTTTCTCGCCGCTTGTAATAAGCGTAATATCGGCCAATTCGCTGATATAAATGCACCTTCAACAAATTCAGGTTGGCTTCATCTGCCATTAGTAAGGCTTTCCACAATTTATCATAGGATTCTTTGTATTTAGCTTGGGTTCCGTTGATAGAAGCATCAAGCATAAGGGATCGTATCGCGTTGGAGGTATCCCCCACCTCGATACATTCTGCATAGTAGTGCTGGAGCAGGTATAGGGAGCTGTCTGGGTACTGAAATCGAAGTTGTTGGGCCTTTTTGTATAAGTCCTGATCTTCCTCCAAAATTGAGGAATCATGTTGAGCTGCCAAGTGAATAGATAGGCATAAAAAAATGAGAATATGGAATCCTATCGGTTTCATGGTGAGTAGTAGTTAGCTACATACCTAATATAGCCATCTTTTCTCAGATCGCATAAGGAGAGAATAGCCGCACGACCTTTATGCAAGTCTTTTAACTCGAAAAAAAATGTACAAATGCGTTTTGAGCTATTTTTCTGGACTTTCTCCTTTTGCTACATGCGTACTTCTTCGTTTTCCGTGAAAGCGGCGGATGTATTGGTAATCACCATTCCTATATTGATGGGTAAGCCCCCATTCCAACGCGGCGAAGGGTTCTTTTTCAGTTTCTAAGGTCCGATTCAACCCAATGGCATGGGGTGCGCCTTTGATGACCGACTTGATTTCGAAGTTGATCCCATCGGGTGCCCATTGAATGGTATTTTTCTCTGGACCATCGGTGGTGATCAAAGAAGCAATTCCTCCGCTGTAGGGCCAGACGCAAATCTCATGACCACTATTGGAAATGGGATTAAAGGGAGACTTGATATAGGGTCCGAGGGGATCATCCGCAATTGCTACACCATGACGAATCTGTCGACCGCCAAAGGTAATTTCTTCCCCCATTTGTTCCCCCTTATAGTAGAGGTGGAATTTACCCTGGAAATATACCAAGCAGGGGTCATGCACTTTGTGGCTGTCGAAATCTCCTTTTTTGATTACTTTATGGCGATTGTCTTCTTCTCCCTTCCAAATGCCGTTATCAGCGGGACTAAGAATAGGTTCTTTGCTTTTGGTCCAAGGTCCATGCGGAGAATCTGCCCATGCTAGGCCCACCTGATTTTTTACGCGTACGATATATGGAGATTTTACCGTCTGATAGGTCAGATAGTATTTGCCTTCATGCACCATTATTTCCGTAGTGAAGACTGAGCGGTCATCATAAGCCCCTTTGGGGCCTCTTGTCACAGCCGGTCCTTCTTCCTTCCATGTCCAACCATCCTCGGAAGTAGCATACCAAATGTCGCATCTATCCCAGGGAAATACCTTTTCATTTTCAATGTCTCCTGCAAAGCCCTGGGTAGGACCTACACTTTTACTGTACCAGACAAAATACTTCCCTTCGGCCTGAATCAGGGCACTTGGGTCTCTTCTTACCACGCCTTCTTCATAAGCTAAATCCCCTTTCAGGTCGAATACCTGAAATTCGCCAAACCACTCATTCCCGATATTAGGCCATGCCAATGCCCGCTTAGAAGCTGCACTTAGCTTATCTCGATTTGTAATGCCCAATCTGTCGAGGTCTTCATCAGTGATCTGATCCGAAAATACCTCTGTTTTAGGTTCAGAAGGTCTTTGGCATCCTGCAATGTCTATAATGGCTAAGATGCCTAACAGGTGCAACAAGCTCCAAGAAAGCTGTATTTGGCCCTTACGGTTTGTCATGAGTTGGATTTAAGAGTGGAATTAAATTTTCAAAATACTTGCTTCTCCAGGCGGTCGAAATCTCCCGAAAAATGATAGGAATGTATCCTCAAGGGGGTGATTTTCCTTTCACGCTTACCCTTAACACATTTCTACTCTCTCTAACAAAAGCATCCCTATTGGCAATGGCCTCCTCTATATCACTACCGTCAGCGAAAAAGTACTTCCCTCCTAGCCTATCAGCTTTTCCGCTTATCAGAACTTCTATCAATTCTAAAGAATCTCGTATGTCGGACATCTTCCCGTATTTGAGAATCTGCTCCAGTTTAGGCATATAGGTTCTGGCCACATTTGATTCCACCAGCTTTTCGGTGCGCGCATTTCGGATGAATCCTGGATTGAAAGCAAAGGTTTTGATGTTCAAGCCTTCTTGTTCCAGCTCCATATTTACTGTCTCGGTAAACTTCACGAGGGCAGTCTTTGCAGCCCCATAGGCCGAGCCAAAGGCTTTGGGCTCCTGAACGCCTCCTCCCCCCAAATTGAGGATATAGCCATGGTTCCTCTTCTTCATGAGTTTGATTGCGGTTTGGGTACCGATAAATGCCGTAAAGAGGTTTAGGGATACTTCGGTCCACCAATGCTCAGGCTCCAATTCCCAGGTTGGACCTATAGCATTGTGGTTGTTGACCCCCACGTTGTTGATCCATACATCCACCCGACCATATTCCTGGATGATCCGTTCACCAGCAGTTGTAAGCCCTTGTACGTCCATCATATCTGCTACTTCAAAGCCCGCACTTCCTCCTTCAGCGTTGATATCCTTTACCAATTCCTTCAAGCGCTCTCGATTGCGTCCT
>JBCCTX010000333.1:0-8354 GCA_039197765.1 Bacteroidota bacterium | reverse complement strand
CCCGCAATACCACCAGACAATAAGGCTTCCCTTTGGGTATGCAGGTGCCTAACGACATATAGCATCGCGGGTACTATGCCCACATTATAAGCTGCGTATTTTACCCCGCCAAGTAACCAATCTCCATCTCCCTCAGGACTTTTCAAGGCATGAAAGATGCTTTCCGAATATGTATTCATAAAGATTAAGACCAATGCAAAGTAAAACACATAGAGGGCAATAGACCAAAAACTCAGGATACGTTCTATCCAAATACTACCGGCAAATGCGAGTATCCCCACGCCAAAACACATGAGGAGGATTCCCCAAATATTCGCTATCCCTGTCATTTCGGTGAGAATTTCTCCGGAAGCAGAGCCTACAACAGAAATCACCAGAACCATTCCCAGTCCATAAACCACCTCATAGGCCCACCAGCCACGACCCAATAGAGTTTTTATAAAAGACCGATAATCAAAACTTTGGGTAAGTCGAGCCAGTTCAAAGGTAACCGCCAAAATTAGACTCCAAATTAAGGCAGCAACCAACATCCCTTTTAATCCATCTAAAGGACCTCTTTTTAAAAAGAACTCCACCAGTTCTCTACCTGTACCATACCCACCGCCAATGGTAATAGATTGGAAAATTAACCCAGGGACAAAATACGTTTGGAAAACTCTTTTCATCGTTGGACAGCGGCTGTACCCACCTTACTGCCATTAAACTTCCAAAGATTAAAATCAAGGCTATTGATTATGCCATTTCCGTCTGCATCGCTTGGAAGGTACTGGTTTACAGCTGAGGGATTATTGCGCCAATAGTTGAAATCCAAGTTATTGAGAATACCATTCCCATCAAAATCTCCAGCAAAAAGCCCATAAACGGATCCCATTTGCTTTAATTGGCCAATTCCCCAAGCTTTGTCGACAGAATTTGTAAAGTCCACCAAGGGCGCTGTGAAATTTCCAGGAACAGGTGCAGCCGAAACTACCCCTAAATGCCCTCTGTGAAAGACCCCTAAAAAGTAGTCCCCTGCAGGGAGGGAGGGGAAATTTATCATGAAACCTCCACCAGTACTTAGCAAAAATCCATTTTGAGAGAGTAAAACGGCTTGACTAGCAAGCAAAGATTGAATGTTATTGGGATCTCTTACCTCGACCAAAATCCAATCTACAATACTGTCTCCAAATGATTGGACGGTTTCTTCTCCAAGGTAGGAATAAGGAGCAAACCCAAAGGGCTGGACTCGGGGCAACAAAGCCTTTTGGAACAGTTGTGTACTCATCTGATTCCTAGTTGAATCAAAAAATCCTTCCAGCCATAATTTCACCCGAAATTGAGCTGTGTTGGGAATGCCTTGGCAGATACAGTCCCTATTGTAAGTATCATTGACTGTGAGCGGGTCTTGGTCATCACAGGTAGCAAAGGATGAAACAGGGTTAAGGATTAGGCTATCCAATCGCGTAGGACAAGCTCCCCCTTCCCAACGAACCCAAAGGTCATATGCACCCGCACTGAGAGAGGAAAGAGAGAGGGTATCGACTCCATTTAGGTAGGCATGAGGATAGGTAATTCCCCCATCCAGGCTTAGCTCAATTCCCTTCTGGTCAGAAGAATCCGTAAAAAATACAGAAAGTTTTCCATCGGTGTTCGCACAACTTGGCGCCTGAAAACTGAAACCCACTTGGGGGGGAGGGAGCCGTTGGATCGTAACTACTCCTAAATCTGAGGTACAATCTGTTCCCATTATCCTAACCCTTAGGGAGTAGGTACCCGGCACTACATTTCTTACAGAGAGCGTATCTTGATTATCAGCAGCCGTATAGGGATAAGTTACCCCCCCATCCACGCTAAATTCTAGGGTATTAATTCCCTCAAAATCTTCAAACGAAAAATTCAGCGTACCTCTTTCACGGCCACAATCTGCATGCAAGCCTGTTGCAGAAGCTACAGGGGGAACGCAAGTTTGGTTAGAGCCTACACAAGTCAGGCAATTTCTAGAAGTGAGGTGGTTGAGAATTCGATCCCTTGAAATCTGGGAAAAATTAGTAGCTGAATTTACACTAGGAGCCATAATAAAGCCAGAACCTGAGACATCATGGTTAGATCCGAAATTATGCCCCAATTCGTGGGCTATTAACACCCGATTTCCAGTCGTGCTACCGAGTTGATCCACTACACTATACCGTAAGTTGGTACAGACGGTTCCTACCCAGGCATATCCTACTGTGCCAAAGCCCTGCCCTCGAAAAAAACACATTCCAACGTCATGGGCAGCCAAAAAGCCTCCGGGTGCCCAATTGGAAAACTTATTGAGTAATTCCTGAATGGAATTGTCATCATCGTCATCATCGTCATCCCAAGGTTCACAATCCTCACAACTGATAACTTGCTGCTCCACTACCTTAAACCTTATGTTAAAAGAGGCATAGTTGGCCTCGACCAAGTTCAAAAGTGATAGAATATGGTCATTTACCCCACTCACAGTTGCTCCTTGGGCCAGGTATCGCTCAAAGGTTGCTAGGGTTGCTATTTCCAATTCATAAAACTCAGGACAAATCGCCCGAGCACTCAGGTTGCGTTGAATATTTTTCTCGTATCCCTCCGACTGAAGTACCGCGCATGCATAGGCCGAATCATTGGCATCCGACTCTTTATACGTGATCAAGATATCTTGGGGGACCTCTAAGTCAAGGTTATTTAGGTTTTCTATAAATATTTTATCCTTTCCATGCGTGACATATCCCGTTAATTTACTTGCGGTAACTGACAGCCGAACTTCGCCTCCTGAGGGGAGATCTAAGTATCCTCTATAGGTGGTTGTAATGGGAGAAGACGAAAGAGAAAGCGCTTGCTCACTCCTCATCTCATTGGGAAATAATACGATAGGCCAATTCTTCTCCCCTCCTATCTGCAATTCTATTTTCAGGGAATCCTTAGAAGTATCTAGCAGGGTTCTCACTTTTTGGGGATGCAGCCGAAAAGCTTCGTAAGCAGAAAAAGACTTCCCAAGCTTTTCCATTACCCCACGTGTGAAGGGCATCTGCTTATCCAGCTGAATTTCACTTTGTTGAAGTTTAGTTTTTTGAAACAGCCTTTCCCCTTTCACCAAACGAGAATCCACTTGCCCAAAAGTTGGGAGAGATAATTCCATTAAAAGTAAAACTAATACTAAGGATACCTTTCGGGTCATTTGGTTCCTGTTAGGATTCACAATATTATATACAAAAATATTTTATTTGGCATAATTTTATTATTAAAAATATTGACAATTCCTACATTGACTCAATTCTTTGAAAATTGAAGAAAAATGTAGTTCTAAAATCGGTATATGGGCTGATTTTACATATTTTAAAAAAGATTCTCCATTGAGGCAGGAAATTTGACAGATAAGGAGAAGAAATCCATTGTGTATTGGAACTATTTCGCCTGGCGAGAAAAAAAGGGAGTTCTCAAAAGGACAAATCAATAGAATTATTACATTTATACCCATGAAGCGACGGCAAAATCTGCTCATCAAGATCCTGATAGGGTTTCTGATTTTCAGTGGGATTCTGGTTGGGGTGACCAATTATTATCTAAACTCTGGGAAACGGAAAATCCTCCAGGGAATCCAGCAAATAAATCATGGAGTAGTGGAGTTTGACCGTGTAAACCTGGACGTCTTAAGAAGCTTTCCTTGGGTAACCCTTAAATTTTCTGATATTATTATTAAAGACTCGCTCTTTTCTTCCCACTCAGAGGCTCTATTAGAAGCGGAAAAATTGCACATAAAGATCAGCTTGAGACGGCTCATCAGGCGGAAAATAGATCTCCAGGGAATTTCTATCCACAATGGAAAAATAGGGCTTATTACCTTAGAAGATGGGTATAACAACCTTAAAAGCTTTCTTTCTAACTCTTCTAATACACCAAAGTCCTCCGTACCGATTCGCCTATCCCAAAGTGATCTGTCCTTGGATATAAGTAATACACGTGTCACGCTGGATAATCACAAATTGGACCAACGAATAGATGCCTACATCAACGATATTACTTCTACGCTGATGATTAATGGAGACACCCTAATGGGAGATACGCACATGGATCTCCTCATGAAGGAACTCAATTTAAACAAAGAAAAGGGGCCCTTTTTCAAGGATGCTGAGATCGCAGGAGACTTTTCAGGATGGATGAACCTGGATAGCCAACAGGTTCATATAAATCCTTTCGATCTCGGAATTAACAAACAGGTTTTTCATACGGAAATGGATTTTAAAACCACTGGGGAACGCCCCTTTTTGTTCCGTTTTGAAAACCCCCAGACGATGTTTCGCAACACCATCTCTTTGCTCAATAATAGGATTCAATACGAATTGAGGAATTATGACATACGGACTCCTTTCCATTCCAAAACCAAACTGGAGGGCTGGTTGGTAAAGGGAGGACATCCCTTGGTTACGGTAGATTTTAACTTGAAAAAGACCCAGATCGGAATTTTTGAATACAATCTCGACAGCGTCGACATGAAGGGTCGCTTCGTAAATAGGATATATGGTGATACCATAAGCAAGGACCAAAGTCGCAAACACTTTCGAATAGAAATTGATTCCGCCGGAGGACAATACGAGGGAATTCATTTGGCCACTCAAAAAGCCTTGTTTACTAAGAAGCAACCCGATACAGCTGCCTTCGATATCTTTTTACTGGGCGATGGATACCCCAAACAATTGAGTTCTTTGTTAGAGAATAAAAAATTCTTATTCAACAAGGGAAAATTTACCCTGGACCTGGATTACGATGGAAAATATTCGGGGATGAATGATGTGCTAAAGGGAAGCTATGCAACCCTTCAAATGTATGGATTCGAAATATCGTATGCACCTATCAAGGTTTCTTTCCCCGTGAATAGGCTTACGCTAAATAAATCAGCAGGGGACTCTCAATTTAAAATCCTCACCCAGACCTTTTCCCAAAAAAATGAATTTGTGATTGAAGGTGGGCTCAATAATTTTCCCAATCTAATTTTTGATCGGATTCCAGGAGAAACGTCCAGCATGGCAGAAATCTCTGCCAAAAAATTGAGTTGGAATGATTTCCTAGACTTATTTGGTAAAAAAGGACTGCTAAAAAAGAATGGGGAACGTACTGCTTCTGCCAAATCTGCCTCTTTAAAAAAGTTTGTCTCGGGTTTATACGATAGTTTCCAACCTCGCTTGGCTATCCGAGTAGATACCCTGGTATATTCTGATGAGTTTGAAGTCCATAATTTCACCAGTAGTGTATACTACCGGGATGCGACTACCCTTGTACTAGAGGATACTCGCTTTAATTATGGCGAAGGGAATTTAAAGATGAGCCTTGTGATGGATATCCAGCACCCAGAAAAAACTCCCTTTGACTTATGCCTGGAGACTGAGAAGGTAAACCTAAAGCAATTACTCCCACCCTTTGATTACTTCGACATTGCCTACCTACAGAATAATGAAAACTTACCCGAAAATGTAAGCCTGAATATTTCGCATCAGGGTACCTTACTAGACCAAGTCGGCTTACTCACAAATACTTCTGTTGGAAAAATTCAATTTTCTATTGATGAAGGTGAAACAGCAAAGGGCACCATTATATACCAACCCGACACCTCCCTTTTGGCGAAAAGAGGGGCTAGTGAAAATACGATAAATACAACGATCCAAGTCGAAGGACAACCAGAGATCATTAGCGACCTATTCAACAACGAAAAGTTCTTCTTCCAAGGAGGGAATTTTTCCGTAAACTTCTCCTATAATGGGGATGTCGCAAATCTTGAGGAATTATTCAACACCAGTAATACCCACCTCAACATTAAACAGACACAGGTCTACTATAAACCTGCTGAGATTGTCTTCCCTATTGAACACCTCGATCTTCAAATGCAACGGGAGAATGCAGCATTCAACCTACTGCTTGGGGCAGATTCCATGGAACAGGAGATTGCTATTCAAGGGAACTTGCTTCAGTTTGGGGGCTTATTGCTCAATCGGGAAGAAAGCAACGTAAGCTCAAACGTTGAAATTTCTTCTCCCCACCTAAGTTGGGATAATTTTCTTACCTTTTTTGACAATACCTCCTTAGAGTCCTCCTCAACTCAACTTCAAGCCCAAGGCCTCAAAAAGACCTTGATGGGTATTTACGATACCTTTCATCCTATTCTGGAACTAAAGGTCGATACCTTCACCTATAACGAAAAGCTCAGCTTCCACAACTTTACTTCTCGGGCTCAGCTAGATGATACTTATACCCTTGTACTGGATAGTACAGGCCTCCAATACGGTAAAGGAAATGCTAAGCTCAAGGCCTCCTTTGATTTGGAGGATTTGTATCAAACTCCCTTTTATATGGCCTTTGAAACCCAAAAAATAAACTTGGGCAAATTCATGGATGACTTCGACTATTTCAATGTGAGCACCTTCGAAAAAATTGAGAAGATGGCAGGAGAAGTTTCCCTAAATGGTGAATTCATTGGTACAGTTAAGGACAGTGTAGGACTGATTCCCGAAGATTCTCGGGGAAAATTGTATTTCCTTGTGGAGAACGCTCAAGTAAAAGGGTTTGAGCGGCTAGAGGACCTTGCTGCAAAGGTATTTCGAAGGTCTCGTTTTGAAAATATTTACTTCTCCCCTATTTCTAATACAGTAGTCATACGGGGAAATCAGATCGAAATACCCCAAATGGAAGTTCAGTCCACTGCTTTTTCAATGTTTGTGGAAGGCACATTCAGCTACGGCGACAGCACCAATATGTGGATTTCGATTCCCATAAATAACTTGAAAAAGAGGGATGATTCGAGCCCTCCCGAACAGATTGGTTATGGCCAGGCTGGCAAAAAAATCTATGTAGAAGTATATACGGATAAGCAGGGCGTGGACCAATTCAAATTACGTCTGTCTAAAAAAAGGTTTTACGAACAGCAAGGCCGGTTAGAAGAGTACAAGCGAGATAAAAAACTCAATCGAGAGAAGCGAAAAGAATTCAAACAAAACCAGAAAAAAAAGAAGAGTCCAGTCTGAGCGTTAACTCCCTAAATGACGCTTTCTAAAGGTTGTTGGATTTTCTGAGGTTATTTTTTTAAAAGTCCTATTAAAATAGGACAAACTCTCAAATCCACATTCATAACATGCCTCACTGACCGTTTTGCCCACCAATAACAATCTTTTTGCCTGACTGATTCGATACTGGTTGAGAAAGCTTACAAAGGTTTGCCCTGTGATTTGGCGAAAATACCTACAAAATGCCGACGGGGTCATGCTACAGAGCGTAGCTACCTCCCCCAAACGGATCTTATGCTGGTACTTTCTATCAATATATGCATATACATTTCGCATCCGCTCTTGCTCTTTTTCACTGTAACGATTTACATAAGGAATGGGATGGAGCAAGTGAAAATCATGGGTCTGTGCCAATACTTGAAAGATCGCAAAGGCCTCTATGAATTGTTGGAAAGGGTCAAGGCTGTAGAAATTTTTTAAGCGGGGGCCAATTGCTTCTTTGACCCTCTCACCGAAAGCGATACCATACTTGGAACGATTGAATAAGGCAAGAATCTCTCCTAGCTCGGGAAAATTTCCTAATAGTTGTTCTTGAAACCTGGGATGAATATGCAGAACTACCTTCTCGTATTCTCCTTGAACCCCATAATCAAAATTCAAATGAGGGATATTGGAACCTATAAATACCAAGTCACTTTGACAATAAGAAGAGATATGCTCCCCAACATGTCGGGTTCCATCTGTACCTTCGATGTAAACCAACTCAAATTCTGGATGAAAATGCCAATAGAATAAATCACTCAAATTGGGGTTTCGCAATAAACGAAAGGAACTATTGCTATCAGGTTGAATAGCTTCAAATACCGTTTTCATCTATTTAATTGACTTAAATTGCGGTATTATTTGAGAAAATTCCCATAAAATATCAAAATTGTGCAAGTATTTGCAAAAATTCAACAGGCATACTTCTCCCAGGAACTGTAAGTTTGGGTAAATAAGTAAACCAAGTGCAATGAAAGAGACGCATACTACTCCTCAAACCATGGTTCCTAATAATACCCATAAAGACATTCCTGGGAATCCTTCAACTGCCAAAAGTAGCAAAGTAAAGCTCAATGACCGATCGAATGGGGAACCACTTCGGGTCTTAAGTGAAGCGGACTGGACTTTCTGGAAACACAATGGGTACGTAGTCGTGAAAAACGCCGTTCCCAAAGAACAAGCGGCGGAGACAGCTTCTTTTCTGTGGGAATTCGAAGAGAAAGATCCCAATGATCCCTCCACCTGGTACACGTCTCCTCGGGCGGAGATTCAAATGAAAGAGCTAGCTGGAACAGGTATGGTAGAGGTGTACAATAACCAATACTT
>JBCCTX010000332.1:0-8375 GCA_039197765.1 Bacteroidota bacterium | reverse complement strand
GAGGTATAGGGTATAAGGCTAAGCGATCTCCTACCAAAATTATCCGTTTTTGACTCATCCCAAAGCGCTCTCTTCCCCCTTGAAATGGGGAAGAGAGCGTTTCGAGAATCAATACAATCAGCCTGATTTTCAGGAGAGTTTCCTTCCAGAGTGAAAACGAGTTGGAGCGGAAGGATTCAAAATTGGAAAGTAGGGAAAGGCTTTTCTTCTTAGCCAGGATGGTTCCTGGCTATAGCGTACTTGGCACAAACTCTGTTGTTATGCTATTCGACTGAATCCCTCTTTCACCTTACTTCGTTTACCCTTTTAGTTAGGCCCCTAAGCGCTCTCCGTACTGCATGTCATAGTATTCCTGGTAAGCGCCTGATCTTACGCGGTTTACCCATTCTTCGTTTTCCAAATACCAGTCTATGGTCTTAGAGAGTCCTTCTTCAAAAGTCAGGCTAGGGGTCCATCCCAATTCTTTCTCCAGTTTGAAGGGATCAATTGCATAACGCATGTCGTGGCCTGCGCGATCTGTAACATAGGTAATCAACGAGCGAGCCTCTCCTACCGTGCGCTTCAACTTGTAATCGACTTGGTCGCACATGAGTTCTACCAGATCGATGTTACGCCACTCATTTCTTCCGCCAATCACATACGTTTCTCCATGCGTACCCTGGTGGAAGATTACATCTATCGCCCGGCAATGGTCGTATACCCATAGCCAATCCCGAACGTTCTCTCCTTTTCCGTAAACAGGTAAAGGTTTTTTATTTTGAATATTGGAGATGAAAAGGGGAAGTAACTTTTCAGGGAACTGATAGGGCCCATAGTTATTTGAGCAATTACTAATGACGAAAGGCAATTTGTAGGTGTTTCCATACGCCCTTACAAAATGATCTGAACTAGCTTTGGAGGCTGAATAAGGACTCTGGGGATCATAAGGGGTGGTTTCGATAAAATAGCCACCTTCATCGAGGGAACCATATACCTCATCAGTCGATACGTGGTAAAAAAGTACATCCTCTCGGTCTTTCCAGGCATTTTTTGCGGCATTCAATAGCGTAACGGTCCCCACCACGTTCGTTTGAACAAACTCCATCGGGTTGAGAATGCTACGGTCTACGTGGCTTTCGGCTGCGAGGTGGATCACCCCATCTATATGGTATTGCTCAAAGATCTTGTGGATAGCTTCCCCATTACAAATATCTTCTTTGATAAACGTGTAGTTGGGGGAATTCTCAACATCTCTGAGATTTTCAAGATTCCCTGCATAGGTAAGCTTGTCCAGGTTAATGATTTGGTAATCAGGATAGGTATTGACAAAGTGGCGAACAAGGTGAGAACCGATGAATCCGGCTCCGCCGGTGATTAATATGTGTTTTTGCATAGCTTATGCAGAACTGATTTTGTTAGCAAGAATAAAAAACTATTTTTGACTCCCTGCATGGGGCAAGATAAAACAATATTTCTGTTTTTGAAATAACATCATTTGAAATATGTCTGAAAAAAAGAATCAAAAGACCTTGAATATTGAGATTCCGGCAGAAATTGCTAGAGGGGTATACTCTAATCTCGCTATAATCTCACACTCACAAAGCGAATTCGTTTTAGACTTCGTTCAGGTTCTTCCGGGAACGCCTAAAGCTGAAGTTCGCTCTCGAATCATCATGACCCCTCAGCATGCAAAACGCTTGTTGAAAGCCTTGGGGGACAATATAACTAAGTACGAAAATAATCACGGAGAAGTACATTTGGCCGAGCAAGAAATCCAACTTCCCCCCAATATCTTGGGACCTACAGGCATTGCATAATTCAACTCCCTGTACAAGCCTCTTTTAGACAGGCTTTGGTTCGCTTTTTATAAAGCAAATTCTGAGAACAGCTTAGAACTTTCTTGAAATGTAAAACTGCCTGGGTCCGATTCCCTGAATGGTCATAAGCCATTCCCAGGTAGAAATGTAAGCCAGGCAGATATTCGTCATCTGTGGACAATTGAGACAGTTTTGCCATGTTTATTCCTAAATCTAAGGCCTGTTCAGCTTGGGCCAACTTATTCTGTAACACATACCCTTTTCCCAGCCATAGATAAACCCGGCTCATTAAGTAAGTCGTATAATGACTTTGGGTGGATACAATGTTACGGGTCAGGTAGCCCTCCTGCTTCTCAAAAGCTTGTACCAGTTGTAGGAGAATCTCCTCTGCTTTTTCATACTTCCCAACATCTACCAAAGCCCGTCCATATTCCATTCGAAACCAAGTATTGTGGGGAAATTTGTGATACAAACGCTCTTGTAGACGAAGCCCAGGATACAATTGTCCCCGCTTCAAATATATATCTCCTAAATAATAGGCTGCCTCAAACTGGGCAAAGTTTTGAATGTCAGAGGCCTTGCGGAGCTCAGCTATACCTTGTTCAGCACTTGCCTCAGGGAAGAAGACCATGAAGGGTTGAATCACTGGGTGAGTTTTAGGATACTCATCTGCATAGTAGTGGTAAATGCCCGATCCAAAGTAGAATTCTGGACTCCTCTCCTGAAACTGAAATCCTTTTTTTAGGTAGGGAAAAGCCTTTCTTCCCGCATTAGCCGCTTTGAGCCATTCTTTTCGCAAGGTGTGTAACCTGGCCTTAAATGCATAAGACATGTATTGGAAAAAGGTGTACTCTAATTCAAAAGTCGGCAAATCCGCAAGGGCTTCGTTCAACTCAATTGCCTGGGTAAGTTTCTCCAAAATAAAGCCATGGTATGTATCCATTTCTGGCGCAATGTAAGATTCCCACCACCTATTGAGCCCTTGTAAGAAAACAGGAGCGGGGTGTTGAGGATAGGTGGCCTCCAATTCCAAAAAGACTTCTGAAGCCCGCTCAAATTGCATATCGTACAAATACTCCACCCCCTTCCTTGCCTCTCCACGAAAATATACGTCTTCCAACAATGGTTTTTGTCCCCAGAGGGAAGGATGTATCAACAAAGCCCCATACACAATCAATACACGAATGAGGGTATGTTTAGATAGAAGAAATAAGAGGCTCTTAGTAAGATTCAATTTATGAGAAAAAGGATTAAGCGTATAGGGTACATAGCATCGGTGATTCAACAGTCGAAATATAGAGAATTTTCTGTATGAAAAAATTCTTTTGTATTTTTAAAAGCTATGGCTGAAAAAGGAAGAAATAGTAGTGTCATTACCAATAGAAAGGCGCGCTTTGAGTACCAACTATTGGATACCTACACAGCAGGAATTGTGCTGAAAGGTACAGAAGTAAAATCCTTAAGAGGGGGAAAAGCCAGCCTCCAGGAGGCCTATTGTTTCATAAAAGACGAGGAGGCCTTTATCAAAAATATGGACATCGCCGAATACGATAAAGGTAGCTATAACAACCACGAACCCAAGCGCGACCGAAAACTTTTACTGAAGAAAAAGGAAATTCGAAAGATCCGCAAAAGCCTAGAAGAGAAAGGCCTTACCCTAGTACCACTCAAACTCTATTTTAATGACCGGAACTTGGTCAAGCTGGATCTTGCCTTGGCAAAAGGTAAAAAGCTTCACGACAAGCGTGAAGATATCAAGAAAAAGGATACCCAGAGAGAGTTGAGTCGGGCAATGAAGTCCTATTGATTCCTCGAACTTACATTACCTCTTCTGCTTTTTCTAAGATAAAATTTGTGTGTTCCACATCTTCCGCATTTAGCCTGAGTACTCCACGGAAAGTCCGGATGTCATCTATTTGGTAGGTTTTCTTTCGAACCTTGGATTTTTTCTTGAATATGAGTTCTACGATGGTCTCTGGACCTGCACTCCCACAAAAAAAGCAAGAAGCAAAAGGATTTTTTGAAAGGATAAATATATCATTTTCAGGATCGATAGGGATCATATATCCTGTAATCGTAAAGGCCTTTCCTTCATGCTGACGTGGTTTTTGTCCAAATTCAGGAACCAAAAACTTTTCGCCGAATTCCTCCAAGTACTTTGCGGTATACGATACATCCGCTAAAATATCCCAAGCATTCTCCTTTGGAATTTGAGCTGACAAAGGATTCCAAAGTATCCCTCCCAAAATGAGCAATATTATGATTACCTGGATTTTTTTAATCATCAATTGTATAACTTTTTCTGAAGATGCTAGAAATTTTCTACTTTTGCAACACTGTTGCAAGGACACAAATTTAACAAATAGACAATGAATTTTTGGATATCAAGTCAATTTATCATCCTCGTATTCCTTTTTCTTTCTTGCTCTACGACAGAGTCTAAGGATCCGTTACTAGAAGAAGCTCACACGCATCACCAGGCCGCTATGGCCATTCATGATGATGTAGTTCCTAAGCTGGAAACCCTCAGTCAGCAGATAGCTAACATGGAGGAAGGTGACTCCACCTCTACTGAATATAAAATGGCTGCGGATGCAATCAAAAAAGATTTTGAGCAATGGGATGAGGCACTTGTATCTGTGCCGGGATACGAGGTTGAGCACAATCATGACCACGACCACGACCATGACCACGATCATGACCATGGTTCAAATGATTTGAAAGATTTGCCCGCTGAACAGGTGTTGGAGTTGCAAAAGGATTTAAAGAAGGAGATTACAAGCATCCAGTCCAGATTAGATTCTCTTATAGCGGAAACGAGATAAGAAGTAGGTATTTTCCGCCCTAGTCAATCTTTTGATGAAATTCCTCCTACTAGGTATTGTCGAGAAGCCATTAGGGTCTCTATTATATGTATGATAACTGTACCAGATCCTAGTTTTGGGGTAGTTCTGATAGCCCTTCGCGAATTCCAGAGATCAACTGGTATATGGTTTCAAATTCTTGGAACCAAGCCCCTTCCGACACCCTCCATCTAGGTTGCCCCTGTTCTATGAGAATTTCTATGGTTAGGTCAGCCGAATCCTGTATCGTAAAACCTTCTCTTTCCAACGCTCTACGGGTCCATGCAGCACTTTCTCCTTCTCCTATCAAATGAGCGGCTTTCTCAGAAGCCTGCTGCATCTGAAAGGCGCCACTAAACTTATTAAAGGAAACCCCTTCGCTTTTAAAGGCTTGCTCAAAGGAGCCGTTTAAAACCAAATCTTCAGGTGCCCCTACATGCAACTTCCCTCCTTTAGGTAGGAGCCAGATCCGATCGGCACTCCGCAAAGCCAAATCCATATCGTGTGTAGATAGCAGAATAGCTTTTCCGGCCGAATGTGCCAGTTTTCGGAGCAGTTGCATAATTTCTACCCTTCTGGGTAAGTCGAGGAAGGCTGTCACTTCATCCAGGATCATAAGCTCTGGTTCTTGTGCCAATGCCCTTGCAACCATAATCTTCTGACGTTCACCATCGCTGAGCTCAGAAAGTACCCCTTCTGCCAAATCTGTGGCCCCAGCCATTTCGATAGACCATTGGATCAATTGATGATCCTGGGAGGAAAGTTTCCCCGTCCAATTGGTATGGGGATAGCGACCCAAGGCAACTACTTCGTAGGCTGTAAGCATTCCTGCATGAACCCTTTCGGTGAGTACGAGACTCAGCTTCTTCGCGAGTTGCTTTGCCGAAAGGTTATGGATCACCTGATCCCCAAGCAAGACCTGCCCTGCAAGGGGCTTTTGCCCGCCTGAAATGGTACGCATCAAGGTAGATTTACCTGCGCCATTAGGGCCCAAAAGACAGACTAATTCCCCTTTATTTAGGTCAACGTTTATCTCCTTTGCAACTACCTTGATATTCTTTCGTTGCCTATATCCGATGGATAGATCTATGATTTGCAAAATACTTTCCATACCTAAATAGCTTATAATTCAAATCCACGCATACGCTTATTTTTCAATATCACCCACATAACAACCGGTGCCCCAATTAGGGCATTTACTGCATTCAAGTGTAGGAAATGGCGTTCCCAAGGAAGGTGAACAACCAAATCGGCAGCCAAGGCGATAAGGCTCCCAAGAAGCATCACTGCGGGGAGCAAAATTTTGTGGTCCGAAGTATTAAAAATCCCCCGCGCCAGATGGGGCATAATCATCCCTAAAAAGAGAATAGGGCCACAATATGCAGTAACCGGCGCTGCCAGCAACACTGCACTACCCAAGGTAATCATACGGGTATTTCGAACGGAAATCCCAAGACTTCGTGCATAGTTCTCCCCAAGCAACAAGGCATTAAGGGGCTTGGCCATGAGCCACCCGATGATTAACCCTATAATTGTTAGGGGAAGTAGGATGGGGAAGTGTTCCCAATAGACCCCAGCAAAGCTTCCGTCATTCCAACCGGAAAAAATCTTGGCTTGAGATTCATTGGTAAAATGGAGGATAACGCTGATTAACCCTTGAGCTAGGTACCCCAGCATAAGCCCAAAGATCAATAGGGTGATGGTGCTCACTTTTCTGGAAATGGCTACGATTAATAAAAGTACTAAGACACAGCCCAACATAGCTCCTGCGACAATGCTGAGATTACCTAGAATTTCAAAATTTTCCAGGAAACTTGAGCCAACCACTACAGCCGAAGTCACGACAATCGCTACCCCCAATTGGGCTCCGGCAGTAAGCCCCAGGGCCCAAGGGCCCGCGAGGGGATTTTTGAACAAGGTCTGTAATTGTAACCCTGCCGTTCCCAAGGCAGCTCCACCGATAGTGGCAGCAATCGTTCGGGGCAATCGCAATTCGTTGATAATCTTTATCCAGGTGGAATCTACCCCTTCTAAGCCCAAAAGTGCAGAAACTACCCCTGAAATAGGTATGTGTACCGCCCCGATTCCCAATTCTAATAAGAAGAATAAAATTACCCCTATGATTAAAATTGGGAAGAGAAAAATCCGAGAATGGCTGGATAAGCGAGGGTGGGATTTCGATGTATGTATAGGGGAGGAAAGGGTTTTTTCCATGTTCGGTTATTGTTTGGTGTCATTTAATGTAACTCCTTGAGTACCTTTGTCATAATATCCCATGAACACAGGAGTGTATTTAGGCAGTAAATGAGGGTGTACAAGTTTGATTAAATCGGCTAACACGGTATCAGGACGGACAATGGCTGTTGCATACCAATCCGAGGTATTATGTTTAGGATCTAATCTTTCCATATTGTGGTAAAGTTTATCTGCTCTCCATGCCTCAAAGGTGTTCATCAACTCCTCCTGTGGAAGTGGACCTGCATGGATATCCCCAATGATCCAATGTTCGGCTTCCTTACCTTTTAGGAGAAGCTCTTCTGTGGTTAGGGTCTGTGTGCCATTGGCATTGGGTTTTGTATTTCCCAACAGTATATTTTTCAATCCCGCATCTTGCATGTATTGGGCCGGAAAGCTGCTTACTTGCATTACCCACCTTTGTTTACTGGTGTAGAAGCCCCATATAGCAGATTCCTGAGGTTCGATACGGGAAGTCAGCATCTTCAAACTATCTATTCTTTGCTCAATTTCTCGATATACTTTATTCGCCTGTTCCTCAGCATTGAAAAATAATGAATAGAACTTGACCCATTCTGCTCTGGCCAGGTATTCCTTTTCTGCCCAATCAAAAACGGCTGCAGTAGGAATATCCAACTGCCTGCACTTGTCAAGACTCGTCGTATGGTCCATGCTGGCAAGGGTCATGAGAAATACTTCTGGATCCCTTTCTAGCAATACTTCAATATTAGGGGGGCTGTGCCAACTATAGCCTATTTTGCCAATTTCCCCACTAAGGGCTTTGTCTCGCGTAGCGTTGTTATAGGAATAGAGTCCCCCAATGGCGTTTATGCGATCCTCAAGACCCAACTCACGTAAGAAACTCTCTGAGTGTTGAACATTTACGGCTGCTGTTTCAACTGGGATGTAAATGACCGTAGCCTGAGTCAACGGTCCGTCTAGCGGAGGAGGGTTGGTTCCTTTCTGCACAAGTACCAACACATCCTGTTTGATTGTACGTTCTTTTTGATTGGGATAAAATGTCGCATCAGTTGTTACAACTTTGTAATTCCCGTGGTATTCGACCCTAAAGTGCTGAGCCAATTGGGGTACTACTTTATGAGGAAAATAATCCTCACTTGGGGAACTGACCTTGTGATGTAATTCCTCATTTGCCTCCTTTTTTCCTGATTGTTGCCCGCAAGAAACCAACCATAGTACAATAGGCAGAAAAAGTAGTTTTCGCATCATTTTGTTTAGATTTTTCCAAGAAAGATAACTTGTAATTGGGTAATAGATCTAGTTGGAAAAGGCGTATCAAGCCCTTAAATGCTACTTTTCCAGGTCCACTCGCTCAAAAAAAAGTAGCTCATGATTGGGGAGTAAATCTGGATAAAAAATTGAAATGAGGTCTTCCAACACAAGATCCGGGCGTACTTCAGGTGTTTCATACCAATCATAGGCGTTGTGTTCATATCGGGTTCGCTTTTGGTAATGGTACACTTGACCTTCCCGATACGCT
>JBCCTX010000331.1:0-8394 GCA_039197765.1 Bacteroidota bacterium | reverse complement strand
TTTCCCCGGCCTAAATCAATTTTCCACCCGCTTGAGCTCCTCTTCTCGGTTTCTATTTTTACGAGCCACTTGGCCGCCAAAGGTTTTGGAATAGCTTAGCCTGAATACTTGGTACAAGGCAGTTTCATCCCACCAATCAGAAACCACATCAATGTCAAAAATCAGACGGGTCATGCCCCCTATATGCGTATGCACTTTAAAGGTTCTGAATACATCTGGTAGACTCAGGGTCAAGGTTCCTTTGTCCTCTTTGAGTTTTTTGGACAAGCCTAGATTTACCACGCCAAAACCAGCAGTGCGGTTGCTTCCGTTATAAGATCTCAGATTTTGCCAACCAGATATTTCCAGCTCCATACCTCCCGGCAGGGTAAAATTCTGACTCACATTCACCGACTGAAACAGATAGGTCTTGGCGGCTACCTCTGGCGTATAGGAAATCTGATAGTTCCTTAGAGAGGTAGTACTGCTTATCGACAGATTCCACCAATTGGTGAGTTGGAATGGAGAATTAATAAAAAGGGTCAGACTCCTGCTGAAATCCAGGTTTTGTGGGGAGGAAATTCCAATGTTTTGTTCCGCATTTGTTGTGATTTGATGCCTAAGGATAGGGGTTTTCTCATATTGGTAAATCAAGCTGCTACTAAATCTGGGGATATTAACGTCCAATTTAATTTGGTCAGCCAAAGTGGGTTTTAGAGAAGGGTTTCCTGAGAAAATAAAGGTAGGATCATTGTAAAATAGATTGGAGACAAGGTCTGTATACAGCGGACGGGTAATTCGACGAAAATAGCCCAGGTTAACAGAATGCCCTTCTTTAAAATCTTTGGTGAATAATATAGTAGGGAACAACCCTGAAATACGAAAGGGTTCTCCCTCAGTATTAATGTCCCTCTGCCAATATTCATATCTGAGGCCGGTATGTAAGCTGCTATTCTGACCTAGGGTAAACCTAAATTGGCCGTAAGCGGCCAGGACCTTTTCCTTCCCGAAAATGAGGCTTTGAGACCGGGGATCTGTTTGCCAGGTCCCATTTATCAGGCTTTCGATACCGCTGTCGTTTTTGTTGTCAGAAAAACTGATTTTCCCTCCAAATTCTCCGCTTATAGAGGAACCAAATGAACGCTCAAAATCCACTTTGGCTATGCCCACCTGAATACGGGAAAGGCTCTGCCCTCGGTTGCCCGTGGTAAAAATATCTGAAGGAGGAGACAAGGGCTCTCCTATCTCATCAAAATAATCCAACCCAATTGTTGAGGGGTTATCATTGGAATAGCTTAACATACTTAGGTCTAGACTGATTCGGCTGTTCTCCCACTCCTTATCTAGAAACAGCGAACCTATCAGGTTGGCCCTTAGGCTTTCCCCATCAGAATTCGCCTTCATCGCTAAATACCCAAATTCTTCGGTATCCCAGGATACGTTCGCATGGGAGAAATTGTGGTCTTGTGCGAAGGACAACATCCAGTCCGTACCTAGGGTCAAACCAGGTTGTGGCCTATATTCTGTAGTCAAATTAAGGGTGTGTCCGTTTTGATGGGCTTTGACGAAAGTTGAAAAAACATCCGTTCCATGTCCCCCTAGAATGGCAGGTTTGGTAGAGGTTCCCATACCCGCAAACCCAGACCTCCTCACGTCTCTCACATATCCATATGAGCTGGTAAAACTCAGCTTTTCCCCGGTTTTCTGGTAATTCAGGGAAACCGCCCCTTTTTCGCCGTACCCGAACCCCCCCATTGCCGTAAACCCAAATCGGTTTTTTTCAGCTGTATGTTGGTGCATAATGATATTGATTAAACCTGCACTTCCATCTGCATCATACCGGGATGAGGGAGAAGTGATCAGCTCTACTTTCTCAATATTATCTGCCAGGGTATTTTCAAGCAAATCCATTATTTCAGCAGGATTCATCATTACCCTCCGTCCATTTATCAGTACCGCAACACCCGCTTGACCATTCAGGCTTAATTCATTGTTCTGTTTATCAGTTATCACCCCAGGTAGACGCTCCAGCATCTGTAGGGCATTGCTTCCTTTGGTCAGCAGGCTGTTTTGTACATTGACTACTTTTCCAAATGCTGTTTGCTGGATGAGGTCTTTTTTCCCCGTAATGAGCACCTCATCCAACAGGGTTGACTCCGTTTCCAGGGTAATTGTGCCCAGATCAATCTGGCCTGCCTCAGGAAGGTTTACGGGCATATACGCCAACGTTTTATATCCCATTCTTCCGATCTGAAGGTAATATTCTCCGTGTATCTGATAATTAATTAAAAACTGCCCGTTTTCATCGGAATAAACCCCTGTGAGGAAACTACTATCCGTAAGTTGGTACAAAAGCACATTGGCATAAGAGATTCCTTCCTGTAGATCATCTTCAACGGTACCCCTTATTTGCGCAGAACCGCACAAACTTGTAAACGAGATACAGGCCACAAAAAAATACTTGTTCATTTCGTTTTTGAACAAAGTAAAAGAGCGGCTTTTCTTTTTTCAGAAAGCATTGACTACCTGCATCATAAACTTGATATGTGGCACATATATAGTTTTTTCCCGTTTATCAACTATTTAACCCTATTCATCAATTTGCTCCTGGTCCCATACCCCTATGCCTTACTTTTGCCAGTATTTATTGATTACATGGTATGATCTCCTGGTTGTATAGATACAAGATTTATCATATTCCTTTCTGGTTTTTTTACCATCTCGTCTGGTTGGTAATTCATACAGGCAGTTTGGAAAATTCCTGGACCTATCTTTTCGGGGATGAGTTGCCTGTTAAATTTTTTGGGTATATCATTTTTCAGGCAACAGGTGCCTACTTCAACCTGTACTTCCTCATCCCAAGGTATCTGTCCAAGGGAATGTATACACTATATGTTATTCTACTTATACTCAGCATACTGGTTTGTTCAGCCCTGGTATCTATGGGGTATTATGTTCATGCCTACCTTTCTGAGAAGACATTGGCTGAGCTATTCGGAAGGGGGCCTTCAGAATTTATGTATTTCTTCTCCCAATTGGCCTTACCTTCTACAGCGGCTAGCATGACCCTCGCAATGAGCGTGAAATTAGCCAAAAACTGGATGAATACAGAGCGGGAAAAACTCTCCCTTCAAAAGGAAAACCTGGAAACGGAATTGAAATACTTGAAATCGCAGATTAACCCCCATTTTTTATTCAACACCATCAATTCCATATATGTATTAATCCACAAAAATCCGGATCTGGCCTCTGAGGCTCTAGCTTCCTTTTCTGATATGCTGCGATACCAATTGTATGAGTGCAATGATCCTTTGATTCCCCTTAGAAAAGAACTTAATTTTATTGAGGATTTTGTTGAACTGCAAAGTTTGAGACTACATGAAGATCAGACTGAACTGTGTTTCGATATCCATCAACAGGTCGATCAGTCAATACAAATTGCCCCTTTCCTTATCCTACCTTTTGTAGAAAACGCCTTTAAACACGTTTCGAAAGGGAAAAAAACAGCTAACTTCATACGCATGCGGCTGGCGATGTGCCCGGAAAAAGTTATTCACATGGAAATTGAAAATAGCAACGGTCAGGATAATTCCAAGATATCCTCGGGCATTGGTCTCAAAAATGTAAAACGCCGGCTGGAATTGTTATATCCTGACAAACACCAATTGGTAATTTCTGAGCATAAGAAAATCTTTACTGTTAACCTGAAATTAGCGTTGGAATGAAGCTTAAATGCGTTATTGTGGACGATGAACCTTTGGCATGTGAGGGACTATCTCGACATGTGGATGTGGTGGACTATTTGGAACTCATCCAGATTGTACAAAACCCGGTGGAACTGGACCAACTCATGGAGACAGAGGAACCCGATCTCATTTTTCTGGACATTGAAATGCCCTTCATGACAGGCATTGATTTTCTTCATCTCAAGTCTTCCCTTCCTCTTGTGATTCTAACCACCGCCTATCCCAATTATGCCCTGGAAGCATTTCAACTTGATGTAGTTGATTACCTTTTGAAACCCGTTACCTTCAATCGCTTTTTCAAGGCGGTAAAAAAAGCTCGGGAATTGTTTCTGCTTAAAAACCAGGGGAAAGTATCCGGGGTGAATCAGCAAGAGTCAGATTACTTTTTTATCAAATGTGAGGGCAAATATCAGAAGATAAGAACCGAAGATATCCTCTTCATTCAGTCGCTTCAAAATTATGTAATAATTCATACAGAAAGCGAGAAATACATGACCCTGATGTCGCTGAAAACCTTAGAAGAAAACCTTGACCCCAATCAATTTATTCGGGTTCATAAATCCTACATAGTTTCTGTCGCCCAGGTCAATAGCTTTGAGCACACAGAATTAACCATTAGGAAAGAAATTATCCCCATAAGCCGATCAAACAAAGAATGGGTTCATGCAAAATTGCTATCCAATAAACTCTTTCCGAAATAGATTTTTTTCAAAATTGAGTATTGATTTGACCCCTGGATCTATTTACAAACTCAATACAAGCCCTAAGAGAGTTTCCTTTAGCACCTATTTCCTTTTGGAAACTATCACCTTCCGCTCAATCCCTAATTTCTTCATTTTGGTAAAAAGGGTCCTGTCTTTCATCTGTATGATTTCTGCTGCGCCACCGGGACCCCTAACCTTTCCCCCTCTTACTGGAGAAAGTACTTCCAGGCAGGTAATATGTCAATAACTTTTCCCTTCAATCGTAAGGTATCTTCTTGATCTCGAGTCAATATTAAACCCTCACGCCTGTCCAAAAAGTTAAGTGCATCTAGCATACCAGCTAACTCCCTATTTTGGGTAGGTACTGAATAAAAGTCCAGACAAACATTTATTGGTGTCCCATTTTCCCAATAGAAGTCAACTTCCTGTTTGTTTTGAATATAATGGAGCTGTAAGCCTTGATGACGAAGAAATAAAAAAACAGCATTTTCCAAAATCCTTCCCTTATCTTCTCCTATAGTCATTGTGTACTTGAAAGCAGGGTCAATTAGGTAAACCTTTCTTGGGCGTAGGGCTTGGGTGCGTACTGACCTATGCCATATATTAATGGTAAAAACAATGAAGGCCTCCTTTAAATATGACAAATAATCATAAAGGGTATTTCTACTTATGGAATAACCCTGGGACTTTACATCATTAAACGTCTTTCCCATACTAAATGGGTTGGCAACATTTCCCACCAAGTATTTCAATAGGTATTTAAGCAAGGTCTGATTTTTAATAGAGAACCTTTCACCCAAATCCTTATACAACATCAGATCGAGGTATTCTTCAATAGTTTTACGATGTAGTTTTTGAGGGAGAAAAATCAACTCGGGGAACCCTCCTTGCCTAAGCCACCCATCAAACTCATGTAACACAATAGATTTACCTTTTGGAGTATCGGGGTCAAATTCAACCTGATTGAATCGCAAATATTCTTTAAAATTCAAGGGAAAGACTTCAAAAGGTAAGGTTCTACCTCTCAATGTAGTAGCTAATTCTCTACTCAATAATTTAGAGGAAGATCCTGTGATAAATACCCTACAGTTTTCTCTATCAAACACCCTCCTTACAAATTTTTCCCATTCGGGTACTTCCTGAACCTCATCAAAGAAAAACCAGACCTTGTGCTCTCGATTATGTGGATACAGTTCATAATAGGTTTGAATGAAATCATTTAGATCAGGGAGATGAAGGGGGAATAAACGGTCATCCTCAAAATTAATATAGACCAGACGGGTCCTATCTACTTGCTTTGATAGGGTTAGAATCATTCGGTAAAGACAAAAGGTTTTACCTGACCTTCTCGGGCCAAGGAGGGAAACTATTTTGGGAACATCAATAGGCAACTCTAATTCCCTTGCGATGGCTTCCTTCAATGGTCCTTTAATAAATTCCTGAATTACCTCTCTGAATTCATTCTTTTTAGCCATCTTATTGTCTTTTACAAAAGACAATAATAGCAATTTATCGTCTTTTTTAAAAGACAACAAATACTAAAATCCTTTTTCTAGGGATCAACTGATTGGAGACTATTTCAAAGTAAATGTCCTTATTCGATATAGTCCATTCTCCCATAAACTTATTCCATTCATTCTAACCCAGCTAAAATCAGTGTACTCAGATTGGATATTAACAACCGATGAGGGATATTTTGAGTATATTGAGAAAAAGGAATGGTCTTATGGTAGTGAATGTAGAAAAACGATTGCTGACAGTAGCCGAATATCATAAAATGGCGGAGGTCGGCATTCTGGATCCAGACGATCGTGTAGAATTGATAAAAGGTGAGATCATAAAAATGAGTCCTTTAAACAGCCCTCATACCAGTCCTGTTAAGAGAATTACTTCCCTGATGTATCAACTTTTTGGTAATCGTTTAACTATCAGTGTACAAGATCCCATTACCATTGAGGACCATTCCGAACCAGAGCCGGATATTGCCTTATTAGCTTTCTCAAAAGATTTTTATGCTGAGCGTCACCCTAGGCCTGAAGACGTAATACTTCTCATAGAAGTCGCTGATAGTACGGTAGCCAAAGACCAGCAATTAAAGCTTCCCCTTTATGCTGAGGCAGGGATTAAGGAATATTGGATTGTTAATATTGTTGAAAAGCAGTTGGAGGTCTACCAACAACCCAAAGATAGTTCTTATACCATCCAAAAAATCTACACATCTAGAGATCAAGTCCGTTTGGAAAATCTGGGCGCTACTATAAACGTAAACTCCATACTCGGATAATCCATTTTTCATTTCCTTTTTATCCTTTCCCTATTACTCCTTGCTTATGAATTATTTATCCCTTTTAAAGTATTACCTCTTCTTTCTAGTTTATTTCCTTTTTGGAGGCTTATATGCTCAGGAATTTGTCATCTCCCAGCCTGAACAAGTAGGGATGTCTTCTAAGAGACTATCGGTACTAAGTCAAACCTTTCAGGATTATATCGATGAAGGGAAACTGCCAGGGGCGTCTATTTTAGTGAAAAGAAAGGGGGAAGTTGCCTATTTCAAAACCTTCGGAAATAGGGATAGAGAAAAGGGGCAACCGCTCGGAAAGGATGCCATTTTCCGAATAGCTTCTCAAACCAAAGCCCTTGTGAGTGTAGGAATTATGATTCTTCAGGAAGAAGGTAAGCTTCTGATAGCGGATCCAGTAGGCGACTATATTCCAGAATTCAAGGAGACTACCGTGGCAGTTCCCCTAGAAGAGGGAGGCTATGAAGTTGTCAAAGCTAATCGCCCGATTACCATCCGCGATCTGTTGACACACACTGCTGGAATTGGTTATGGCAATGGTACCGCCAAAGACCTATGGAAAGCAGCGGGGATCCAAGGTTGGTATTTTGCTCATCGGGAAGAACCCATATTAGCAACGGTCAAAAAAATGGCTAGCCTACCTTTCGATGCTCAGCCTGGAGAAAAATGGGTATATGGATACAATACCGATATCCTGGGAGCGCTGATTGAAGTTATCTCTGGAGAACCTTTGGATCAATTTCTCCAGAGGCGTATTCTCACTCCCTTGGGAATGATGGATACCCATTTTTATCTTCCGCCAGAAAAGGCAGACCGATTAGCTGCTGTATATTCCTCTACAGATAAAGGGTTGAAAAGAACTCCAGATGTAAGTGCTATGGTTGGGCAAGGTGCCTATGTAGATGGCCCTAGGAAGAGTTTTTCCGGCGGAGCAGGCTTCCTCAGCACATCCCAAGACTACTCAAAATTCCTCCAGATGATGCTCAATGGTGGAGAACTCAAGGGTACACGCATCTTATCTCCCAAAAGCGTTGAACTTATGACGGTAAGTCACCTCAAGGAAATGCCTTCCTCCTGGAGATTGGGTAGTGGCTTTGGGCTGGGTTTTTCCGTAGTAGAAGACTTAGGGACCAGAGGCGTTCCAGGCTCAAAAGGAGAGTACGGCTGGGGAGGTGCCTATCATTCAACCTATTGGGTTGATCCCCAAGAGGAGTTGATTGTCGTGTATTTCACCCAAGTAATTCCCGCCTCAGGATTAGACGACCATCAGAAGTTGCGCACGCTTGTGTATCAGGCGATTGTGGAGTAGGAAATCAAAGCTCCATAGCCTTTTTCTTAGGCAAAACTTTCTTGTCTTTTGCCCATTGTTCCCAGTAAGAAGCCAAGTCGGCTACTACAGTAGGATGTAAGTCTGCGATATTATTGGTCTCTGTTCGATCTACTTCGAGGTCATATAATTCCCATTCGGTATCCTCCAACTGCTTTACCCCCTTCCATTTTCCCTTACGTATGGCCTGAAACCCTTGGTGTTCCCATACTAGGTACTCATGGGAGTTATAGGGTTTATCAGTAAGTTGGGGAAGTAGACTGTTTCCTTCAAGGGGGTGGATGGAATCTCCCTGGTGGAAGGTTTTGGGATAGGAAGCGCCCGTAAGCTCCAGTAGCG
>JBCCTX010000330.1:0-8403 GCA_039197765.1 Bacteroidota bacterium | reverse complement strand
GGTACATTTCGCTGAATCATAAACGGCACGACGTTGATAGATGCCCCAAGCATGGAGCAAACCCCCGTTGCAGTCAGGGTAAGCAAGCCCATTTGCCGTGTCAGTTTGGGTTGGGGAGTACTACGCATTGAGGGAAATCTACTAATGAATTTTTATTTTATTGACATCCATGCTTGCCAGGGCGTGGTACAGACAACCTAAAAACTACTCAACTTGGGTTGGTGTATACATTAGTCAGCACTTAATAAAATGGGAGCGAGCATAGCTTACCTTCTCTCACTCAGTCGCTTAAATCGAGTACTTTAAGCAAGCCATGAAAAAATGGGTCCGATAATAAGGCTTGGTAAAAAAAATGGACACCTTACAGCCCAAAGGTTAAACTTTATATATCAGATGATGATAAAAAAACTCCTCCTAGTTATTTTTTCTATTGTGCTCGTAGGGAGTTGTAAGTAGGGTGAAACTAATAAGCAAGAAGCAACCCAAGACTATTCTGAATTTGAAAACGGCCTTAGCTTTCAACATGTATATGACTCTGTAATTGGTGGAAAATCCTTTCAAGAAAGATTAGATTTTCACAAAGTCCCAGGAGTAAGTGTAGCTATTTTTGAAAAGGGGGAAATAGTCTGGCGGAAAGAGTATGGGGTTCTAAAATCCGATTCTAACCGAAAAGTTAATTCAAGCACAAAATTTCAAGCTGCATCTATTAGCAAAGCAGTGGCCGCTTTAGGCGTTTTTAAGTTAGTCGAGCAATTCAATTTAGACATTGATACAGATGTCAATGAATACCTGAAAAAATGGAAGGTTGATTATGGTGAGTTTTCTAATGAGGAGAAAGTAACCATCAGAAGGCTATTGAGCCATTCCGCAGGAATAAATGTGGCTGGTTTTTATGGATATTCTAAATCTAGCTCGATTCCTTCCCTTCTTCAACTCTTAGACGGGAAGGGAAATAATGAAAAAGTGGAAGTGCAAAGAGAACCAGGAACCGAATTTTTATATTCTGGGGGTGGATATAGCATTCTGGAACAATTGGTTGAAGACGTCTCAGGGGTGCGATTTGAAGAATATATGAACAAAGAAATTTTTGAGCCTCTAGACATGTCGAATAGTACGTATAACCTATTTCCTAGAGAAAACATAAGCTATGCGCATGATACTACAGGTAATACCCACCCTGAAGGTTGGTTGGTTTATCCAGAATTGGCTGGGGCAGGTTTATGGACTACCCCCTCGGATATGGTCAAATTTTGTGTCGCTATCGAAAATTCATTTTACACTATTGATACTCCCCTTATTTCAGATGATTATGCAAAAGAGATGTTGAAGCCAAGCATCGAATGGGCAAATGGAATTTGGTGGGGATTAGGGGTGGCCTTAAAAGGGGAAAATGAAAATACTTTTTATTGGCATTCCGGTTCTAATCCAGGAGGATATAGATGCATGATGCTAGATTTTTATAAGAAAAGAACGGGGATAATCATTATGACAAATGCCGACAATGGAGCAGCTCTATACAACGAAATCATAGATTCATTCTTTTCCTATAAAGGAATTCCATTTTAACTTAACAAGTACTATTTCTTTCCTGCGCAAAATACAGATAGAAAAGCCCCATATGCTCGCGAAAATTGGATTCAATTACTTTAAATCCATAAATACGCATCAGTGAGAGCGTTTGGATAACCTCAATCTATTGTAAAAATGAAACCTAGAAGTATTTCTGTAGAACAGATTGTAACCCAATGTATCTTAATCGTTTTTAGTGTAGTACTTGGGATCTATTTAAGCGAAAGAATAGAGGAAAGAAAAAAAAAGCGAGAAGCAGCAGTCTTGTTGACCAAAATAAAATCTGAACTAAAAGACAATATAAGCCTTCTAAATGAGTGGGTACCCTATCACCAACAAATAAACAACCATTTAGATAGCCTTTCTGAGGAGCCCGTTTTTATAGAGGAATTTATAACTAATAAATATATCCTCCTTGAAAAGCTACTTACCAAAGGAAGTTTTATGGGTAGGATGCCAGCTAGTGATGCGTGGGATATTGCAAAATCTCATCCGTTGATTGTAAATATTGATTACGATAAATTGTTAATTCTATCTAGGATATACAACCAACAAGAATTGACATTTGAACCTGGATTAGAGATGTTTAATTTATTTAATTCAAAGGATGTCAATATAAGGAAGGATGCAAAACCCAATCTGGAATTGATGTTAAGCCGCATCAATGAACTTACTGCCCGAGAAAGACAGTTGATGTATTATTACCAACAAGCAGAAGAAATACTTAATTTACAGGACAATTGGGAAGTTGAAAATTAAGCCCTCGCTAGTGTAGATTATAAATAAAACTTACTCAGTTCATTAGATCTATTAGGGACTGACTCATTACCATCACCCCTGTTTCTAATGTTTTAGGAGGGTCAGGATAGTAATAAGGGGAATGCAAGCCTGGGATATCTCCACTTTTCATTCGTATTTCAGGAACTGTACCTAGCCAAAATATGACACAGGGGACTTCGTCCTCCGTTGCTCCGTATCTGGCAAAGTCTTCTCCTCCCATAAGGGGTTCAGCTAGCTTCACAAATTCTTCCCCAATAGCGGAAGTAGCGGAATTCCGTATTTTACCCGTCAAATCTGGATTATTATAGTTCGGAGGAGTGTATTGATCGGGTATAGTTACAATGGGTAGTTTATCTTCTGGTAGTCCGGCTGCAATTCCTACGCCTCTTGATATCTCACGAATTCTTTTATGAATCAACTGACGTACTTCCTCCTTGTAGGTGCGTACCGTCAATTGCAGGGTAACTTCGTCCGGGATAATGTTGTGTTTAGTTCCCCCCTTAATGGAACCAACTGTCACCACAGCATCGTCTATAGGTTTAACATTGCGACTCACAATGGTTTGTAAATCCATTACGATCAAGCTGGCCACTACTACGGGATCAATACTCATATGCGGGGATGCCCCATGCGCGCCGACCCCTCGCACTTTGATATCAATTGATTCTGAGGCGGCTAGTACATATCCGCCACTTAGTGCAATAGCTCCTGCCTCCAGGATAGGGCTGCAATGCAAGGCAAGACCATAATCAGGAACGCCAAATGTATCATATAAGCCTGCATCTATCATTAATTTGGCTCCCTGTCCGATCTCTTCTGCAGGTTGACCAATCATCATCAATGTGCCATTCCATTTGTCCTTCATCTGAGCCATTGCCCGGGCTGTACCAATCCAGGTAGCCATATGCATATCATGTCCACAGGAGTGCATAGTTCCCACCTGTCCCCCCTGATAGGGCACTTCTACTTGGCTCATGTAGTCCAGATCGGTTTTTTCCCACATGGGCAGGGCATCCATGTCTGTACGGTACAGAATCTGTGGGCCTTCTCCATTTTTCATAATACCGACAACTCCATATCCCCCAAAATTTTCAGTCACCTCAAAGCCTACTTCTCTCAATTCTTTGGCCAGCTTTTTAGAAGTATTTTCTTCCTGCAAGGATAACTCAGGATGTTGGTGGAGATCTTTGTAGAAATCAACCAAATAATCTATATCAGCTATAATGACAGAACGATCGATGTCAGAAGGAAGACTCGATCCCAGTACTAGCAGACTGACCCAAAGAAGTATATTTTTCATTAGCTTGATTGGTTTAGGTGTTCCTAAAGATAAAGAATCCTTTTTTAATATGGTGATTGTAACTAGCGTTGGATTAAGAATTACCCCAAAAAACGACTCAACAACAAATGTGCTGTATCTATTTTTTTAGAAAAGTGAAACTTTTCTTCTAGGGTTGCTCTCTTTAGGGTAAACTAAATGAATACTAAGATACTTTGGATAGTATTGGGACTCAGCCTAGCATCATTTTCATGTACAGCTAAACAGAATACACCCTCGGCAGTCATTTCTGGAAAAGTTGATATTAATTGGTCGAATACGATAAAATTATCTAGCGGTGCGGTAACATTAACAGACTCTTGGATTGATAGACTTAACGTAGGAGATTCCGTTATTAAGCTGGACGATGATGGAGCATTTCACATAACCTTACCAATTGAAACCCCTGATTTTTATACCCTCTCTCATGAATCAAATGTAGTTGAGTTATTCATTTCACCTAACGACTCACTGCACATTGACTTCAATTCAGAGCCAGTAGTTTCGGGCACGAGTGAAAAACTCAACCAGCATGTAGCCTTTTTGAGAGGTATCATTAATTCGAATCGAAGATATATTAATGGGATTGATTTTTACAGTCAGCCCTCAGCTAGGGTTAACTCGATTTTGGATTCCTTGAAATTAGTATATCTAGAAGTACATAAAAAATTTAAGCGTAGTAATCCCGTTAAAGAGGTTTTTGAGCAAAAGATTGTAGCCGACATCGTCTACAGAAGCAAGCTCTATAAAATAGTCCACCCTGCTTTATTTAAGCAACAAACGGGTGAAATACTTCCTGTGAAAGCAAGCTACTACGAAGATATTGGGAAGGGTAATTTTAATCATCCGGAACTGTTAAAATCGTTGGATTATGTGTTGTTTTTGGATAGCTATATTGACGTGCAGTCAGCGGGAGACTATAAATTTGATGTGTTTTTTGAAGCTCCTATAGAAAAAATCCATTCAAAATATGACCAGATAGAACAGCTAGAAGCACATCAGGACACCAAGGATTATTTATTTTACGAACATCTCAACAAAAGTATTGATAATTATGGTGTTACCTACCTCAACGACTTATTACCGAGATTTAGAGAAGATTGTAAAAATGATGAGTTCATAAGACGGATAGCTGATCGTTTTGACGCCAGTACTGAAAGAAGGAAAGAGCCAAGTACAATCAATATCTATAAGAAAATAGGAAACATAGAACTCGAAGCGCATATCTTTTATCCAGAAGGTTTTAAAGAAGGAGATGAGAGACCCGCTTATGTGTTTTTTCATGGTGGCGGTTGGTCCATGGGAATACCTGAATGGGGATATAAGAATTGCCAAAAATATAGTTCTAAAGGGATGGTAGCAATTTCCTTTGAATACAGGTTAATCGATATACATAAGTCCAATCTTCTGGATTGTGTAAGAGACGCTAAATCTGCTATTCTATGGACACGAAAACAAGCTAGATCGTTGGGTATAGATTCAGAGAAAATAGTCGCCGCAGGCTTTTCAGCAGGGGGACATCTAGCTGCATGTACAGCTATTTTAAATGCATATGAAGAAACGGACAATTCAAGACTAAGCGCTAAACCTAATGCCCTAATTGTACATTCTGCCTCCTACAATACCCTGAAAAATGATTGGTTTGCAAAAAAATCAGAACAGAAAGCAGAATCTATTTCTACCTTTCATCAGGTAGATAAAAACCTTGTACCTTCTATCTTTTTTCATGGAACAGATGATCATTTAGCACCTATCAGTGAGTTTACAGAGTTTAGAGACAAAATGGATGCACTTGGTAATGATTATGAGTACAAAATATTTGAAAATGTAGGCCATTTCTTCAACAATCCTTCTGCTCGAAAGACTGTAGACGAAATGACTGAAGCTTTCTTAGTAAAATTGGGATATATAGAAAAGTAACGTACCACCTTGTAACAAAAATCTCTTCGCTCGTCTCACGTGCAAAAACTTCTAATGATCTTAGTTTGACTGCTATATCTCATTTTTCGATGACAAATCCCTTGAACAAAATTTACTGACTCTCGATCATTTTGGCTTCTAGAGCCACCATTTACTTAATTTACCCGTTTGAAAGTTGCTGTTTTTCCCATTAGGGAAAAACCAATATATCCTCTCATCTTTAGGGTTTTTCCACTGTCTTCTAGCCACATCTTTCCTTTATAAGTATTTCCGTCATCAAAGGAATAAAGGCTCCCTCCATCCCATATTTTTTCATCCGCATTATACTGAAAGTCATGTAGAAACTGCGATCCGACAATATTTCTATCTCGTTTTCTCTCGTCTGGATTCTTTGTATCTTTTCCATTCTCTTTCCGCCAAATTATACGTCCACAATATTTGTTTTCACACTTAAATACAGCTATTTTTCCCGATTTGTCTTCTGCCCAATACTCACCGATTATGGCATCTGAAGGTGCTCTGTTCAAAAGGGTAGCCAAGCTAAAAATTATAATGAGATAAAATTTCATTTTTGTATGTTTAATTCTTAACAAGTGATTCGGACAGAAACTCCCGCATCGCCTCTGCTGTGGCCTCTGGAGCTCCCAATTGAAAGAAGTGATTGCCATCGATGAATTGAACCTGTCCATTGGCTACGAAATCTGGGGTATTTTCATATTCTTCGGGATGCTGTCCCGGGTCATTTTTACCTTGCAAAAATAGGACGGGCATGGTCATCTTCGCGAATAGGAAATTGTGGCGATCTTCGAGCTCCTGTTCCAGGCTGGTGTGATGAAACTGTAGGGGTGAGGCCTCTGCGATCCCTTTGTATTTGATCTCATGATCCAATCGTCTCAAAACTTCTGGCAGGATATCCTTTACGCGGTACATGCTGGCGGCGTAAGCCACTCTTGGGAAACCTGTCCATTTCATCAATTTGGGAAACCAGGATGAGGCAAACAACTTGTGGGGAGGCTTGGGGTCGCCGTGGGGTTCATTGGCCGATTGCTGCATCCGGATGTAGCGCAGTATCCTTTGTTCCATGCCCTCTACGTTTAGAAGATGATCTGAGATTACAGAACCTCGGTCATGACCTCCAAGATTAAAGCGATCTACCCCGATTGTATCCAGCAAGTTTGCAAGCGAGGCAGCAATTGCTGAATAGCGATAGTCTAGATCCAAGCGTTTATCGCTTTGCCCATTGCCGAGCGTATCTACCGCGATACAGTAAAATTGATCGGACAGGTCTCGCATTTGGTTGTGGAAGGTATACCAGCTTTCTGGGAATCCATGTACCATAACGAATGGCTCATTACGGGGATCTCCTGTGGTTACGAAATGCCAGGTAATTCCATCAGCTTCGCCATACCAGTGAGTGGCTTCCACATCACCAAGCATTTCGACCTCCCCGTGAGCATTCTCTGCCCCAAGTGGATATTTACTTGGCTTTGGGTAACGAATGACTGAAGTTAGGGTTGCATCTTCCTTGATCCCTCCTTCCCGAACATTCGTCAAGCTTAGGTCCTCACGTGAAATGTATTCCAGCCTAGGAAAAGCTTGCGGTGATAGCATTTTGATAAGCTTCAAGATTTCCTTTGGATCATTGGTCTTTGTCATAACAGTATATGATTCTAGGGCCGATCACCCTATTGTTATAAATTAGGTTGATACAAAGGTCTTTTATAGGAATGTGAAAACATTTCATCTATCTTAAAAAATGCGTCAAGAAGTTGGATATTTAACGAGAGCGTTTGTAGGACGGGGATTATTGGGGCTATCGCTTACCTATTATGGGTATCCCGGTTTCTCTATTAAGGGAAGAAATTTCCTTTGAATATTTTGGGAAAGCAATAAAATCAATAATCCCAGTAGAAAAAATAGAGGATCCCGTTTCATTAGTGTCTAGAAGCATTTCGAAGGCCTCATTCTTCCCGATGAATATTCAAGGACCAGTTGCGCTTAATAGAGAGATAACGGATGAACATAACGATGAGCATAGAGAAGACAATATTCACGTTCTCAAATGGGCTCAGGTGCCTGAGAATTAAGTATACCGCCCCACCAGCCAAGCAAGCGGTAGCATATATTTCCCTTCTGAAAATAAGCGGAATCTCATTTGCCAAGGTATCTCGGATTACCCCGCCAAAACAGGCGGAGATTACCCCCATTATCAGACAATGTTCTGTGTGGAGTCCTTGTTCTAAGGCAATTTGTATACCCAATATGGTAAATAGGCCAATGCCAACTGTGTCAAACAGAAACATACTTCGCCTGTATTGAATAACCTTTTCTTTGAACAAATAGGCAATTAGATATCCGATGATGATCACAATGAAGTAGTTACGATCATTCAGCCAGCCCACAGGGAATCTCCCAATTAACATATCCCGTAGAGTTCCCCCGCCGATTGCTGTAACGAAACCGATAATCAGGCTACCCACGAGGTCAAACTTTTTTTGTATAGCAGCCAATACACCGGATATGGCGAAAACACAAGTGCCAAATAAGTCTATAACATAGATCCAATCCATGTACAAACCTATATTAATTTTCTTTCTACCAACAAGTAAATACTACGGCCTATCCAAGGTGTCCTCTGTCCCTTTTCGTATATTGGAGTAAGCCAGATACCTTTTATCTGGATATTTTTTGAGAGGGTAGTTACTTTATATTTTGCCTAGATCAGATGAAATCTTCTACAGAAGTTTTAACCGTACAAACCGCTAAGCTCAATGGGGAACTTAAGGAATATACCTTTCAATTGGTTCAAGCTCCCG
>JBCCTX010000329.1:0-8479 GCA_039197765.1 Bacteroidota bacterium | reverse complement strand
ATCCCATGGAATATTGAGGGGTTTCCCTTCCTCATCTACTTCAGTATCTACCTGAAAAAAAACCAAACACAAACAGAAAATAGCGCAACGCATAATGAATACAGCTTAGGATTGAACAATCCTACACCCAAAACGATGGCTGACTCCTATTATTTTTCTTCCTAAAATAAACGAATTAATGGAATAAGTAAGAAAGAATAGTTTTTTGCCTTTTTCCCACCTCAAAATAATGATCCGAAATATTGATTCATACGATTCAAGAAAGCCTTATGTCCATTCGGATAGTAAAATTATTGCATGATGCAAAAATTAATATTCGAAAATTTTTAAAAATGTAGATTAGGTGAATATTTGGGTTTCCCCTTAAGATAATTTTTATAGTCAATTTATGGAAAGGGTTCTTCAGACTGTTGGGATGGTTGTCATCGTTGGCATGTTTATCTTCATGCTGACGGATAAGGTATCCAATGTAAGGAGAACGTCTTATGAATTACTTGACAGCCGACCATATCTATCAGATGGGAATGTCTTTACAAAGAATCGAGAATTAGGAAGGGAAAATTCAATGCCGCTATCTGGTACTTTTGACCTGGGGTTTGAGCTAATAAGTGGAAGTCTTCCTGCGTTTACCGATGACCTGAATGGAGACCTCAGCGATGAGAGTGTCGAGATCCCAGATGTTGGAAGCACAGGGGCTTCAGCGATTATACCGCCCTTTGGTTTATGGGGAGGCGGGTCAAAATTGGCATACCTAGTAAATGGATTGGATGCACATGGAGGGGATAACTTCGTCTTGATTGAAGATTCAGATAATTGCCTGGGGCTGCGGACGCATCATGACCTCACAGCAGGTACAGAAGTAGAGCTGTGTTTCTGGGCTGCAGCCTGGGATCCCAATCAAGGGCTAAATACCAGTGTCACTGCTCGTATAGCTATTGAATTTTACAACACAAATACCACAAGATGGCTCGTCTATGGCCACCCTACGGATGAGTCTTTGATTAACTCTTATTACAGCACTACGGGTAATACGTATAGTTCCTTTACCTCAGGGTCCGGAAACCATTTTATTTCCAATACTGATCTGGAAGTTTCAACCAGTACCAATAATCCTAGCAGCCTAGACTGGCAGCAAATCTGCTTGACCTATACCCCTAATAGCAGTGATGAAATTTTGTTTATCACTAAAATGGGCGGAAGTAATTGGGCTTTAGCCTTGGATGATATTACCTGTGTGCCCACAAGCGCATTGAATATTTCCGCGATTGCCTTCCATGTAGAAGCCTTCCCAACATTCAATCGACTCAGTTGGTACGGGACCTTTCATTCAGCTTATGCTGGCTGGTATGTTCAACGTATAGGAAGCGATTTCTCTTGGGAAAATCTAGGGTTTATTGAATTGGAACCTTCTGAACAAGAGGTAAATCAATACTTCTTCTTAGACCCTTATCCCCTGGAATCCCACCAAACCTATCGCCTCATGCAAGTGGATGAGGTAGGGGACATAAGGTTTTCTGAAGTTCGTGAAGTTCAGCGGGAGCTTCCCGATTCTTGGGCAATTTCTCCTAATCCTTTTGAAGATCACCTAGCCATTTCAGGCCCTCAAGGCAGGTTGAAAATCATTGATGCCGCAGGAAAACTGATATATAGAACTACCCTAGATGAGGTCTATCAGACAATTCCCACCGATAACTGGCCCCAAGGCCGCTATCTAGCTGTTTTCAATAGCCCCGAATACCAGGAGCAGGCAATCTATGTATTGAAAAAGTAGGATACCGTAAATCCCTCTCTCCCTCTCCTTAGTGACGATAAAGTATTTTAGTACAGATGATGCAAATTCAAATCCCAATGGCCAACTAATTGGGATTTTACTTTAATCCAACCAAAGGCTTGATAACTCTAGAAGGAAGTCCATTGGATTGGCAAACCTTGCAAGTTTACGAGGTTAAAGGCCAGTTGGCGAATGATTACGTTCAGTGGGTTGAAGAAGGTCCCAAACATCTCATACTGGATTTATCCCAATTGCCCAAAGGCATCTACCTCTTTGAAATAGACAGCAAAACCTATAAGATGAGTAGGGAATAAAGGAACGAGGCTCCCCGGTCAAATAATCTATAGACCACAGTAACCTACGATTCAAGATCATAGTATATCACTACCTACTACCTACTACCTACTACCTACTACCTACTACCTACTACCTACTACCTACTACCTTACCCCGCTTCTTTGTATGTTTGCTTCATGAACACCGCGCAAATCCCTGCTTCCACGCTAGAATTCCTCCAATCCCTCAAAGAGAACAACAACCGGGAATGGTTCCGGGTCCATAAAGATAGGTACCAAAAGGAATTGGGACACATGAAAACGTTCATCGAGGCACTTCGCCATAGAATGGATGAACACGATCTGATTGAACGGCATCGTCTGTATCGCATTTACCGGGATGTGAGGTTTAGGAAGGATAAAACTCCGTATAAGTCGGAGTGGGGGGGATCGTTTCGCAGACAAAAACCGCAGCTTAGAGGAGGCTACTTTTTCGCCATTTCTCCGGGTAACTCGGTAGCGGAAGGGGGATTTTGGGGGCCAAATAAGGAAGATCTTCTACTTATTAGGAAGAAACTTACCTGGGATCACGAGGAAATGAACCGGGTGCTAAGTGAACCTACCTTTTCCCAAACCTTTGGAAAGCTACAAGGACAAAAAGTCAAAACTGCTCCTCGGGGCTTTTCTGTTGAGGAACCGGGAATAGACCTCATCCGGCATAAGCAGTTCTATGTAATTCGGAGTTTCACAGACGAAGAAGTACTGGATACAGACTTCATGGATCTTTTGGTAGATACCTTTTGTGCACTTCGCCCCTTCTTTGACTATATGACAGACTTGTTGACTACTGACTTGAATGGAGAGGCGCTTATCTAGTCGATGGTCTGTGGTCCTTAGTTGTAACCTTAGACTAGAGGTCAAAGTACATATTGACCACCGACCACCGACCACCGACCACCGACAAATCCCTTCACTTCGCAAATAACTGCCCCATATCTTTAAAGGCCTTAAACTCAAGGGCATTTCCAGAAGGATCCAACAAAAACATGGTTGCTTGCTCACCAGGGAGACCCTTGAAGCGAATATAGGGTTCAATCACAAACTCGATCCCATTTGTTTTTAAGTGTTCTGCAAGACGTTCCCATTCATCCCATTCCAGGACTACTCCATAGTGAGGAACCGGTACGTCATGTCCATCCACGGGATTATGATGCAGGTCTTCATCCGGCTCAGATTTAGGCTTCATATGCGCCACGAACTGATGTCCATACAAATTGAAGTCGATCCACTGGTCGCTGCTTCGACCTTCTTCACAACCCAATAGCTCGCCGTAGAAAGCACGGGTAGATGCTAAGTCGTGAACGGGAATGGCAACGTGAAAAGGGGTAAGAGAAGGCATAAGTTTAAGGAATGATTAGATAGTTAGATAGTCGACAGTCCACAGAAATAAATAGATACGTGAGAGAGGAGAAATAAAAAACTGACAAACTAGGAATTTTCATTTTATCTTCGCCACCTAGGCTGTGGACTATTTCCCTCCATAGCTCAATCGGTAAATCTTACTTTTTTGATCATCGCTAATCAACAAAGAACCATCCGGAGCATTAATCACATCAACCGGTCTTCCCAGCACACTTCCATCTGAAGAAATAAAATTCACATATACTAACTCCCCATAAGGTTTGCCTTGGTCAAAAAGCACCCTAGATACACAATACCCAGATTTTTCACTGCGATTCCACGAACCGTGAAAGGCGACAAATGCATCACCCCTAACATCGTCTGGAAATTGCTCCCCGTCGTAAAAAGCCATCGCATTGGGAGCCCAGTGAGCGCCAGTGCCCCATTCGGGTACAGTTGTTTTCTCCGCCAATGCTACAATATCGTCCCGATCCATGAACTCATATCGTGGAACTCGGAAACCTGTAATATATGGATGTCCATAAAAGGCTCCCGCTACAATGTGATTCATTTCTCCAAAGGGATTCATATCCGTAATAGGTTGACCTGTCCCCCCATTTTTTTTCTCCATGGTTCCCCCAAACCAATCGCTACCGTGGTCCATCCCCCAAATCTCTTCCGTTCCAGGTCGTATAACCAGTTTTTCCGTATTTCTCAGGCCAGAGGCGAATAACTGTTTATCCCTACCCGAAAGATCATACGTCCATATTTTCATTCGATCAGTATCTCCTTCTTCAGTAAGATTGCCACTGCAGCCGATACCGGTATACAATCGACTGTTCATGATCAGAACGGGACGGTGCCAGTGCCCCCCTCCTTCGGGTAAACTTCCCTTAGCCAGGATTGTCTCTGTTTTATCTGCGACTCCGTCTCCATTTGTGTCTTGTGCCTTAAACACTGCTCCCGATTCTGCAAACCACAGCCAGCCTTCATGCCAATACATGTCATGAACGGTTTTATGGCCAGATACAAAGGTTTTAATGGATTCGAAAACGCCATCTCCATTTTCATCGCGACAAGCTTTTATATCTCCCTGTCTGGGTTGAGAAACATACAAGGTACCATCAGGTCCAAACAACATGAAACGAGGATTTTTGATTTGGTCAGTCGCTAGACTGAGGCTGTATCCATTGCGAATAGTGATTTCTGAAGGTACGTCCTGGCCCTTACAGGATAGAAACAGCAACCCACAATGTATCAACGCAAGGAAGAGTGTCATTTTCTTATTCATAGCATAAAGGTAAAATAATCAAGCTATTCAAGGCGAAACCGTGGAAACTAAAGAATGAATCTATCAGGAAAGATTCAAAACTCAAAAAATTGGCAAAATGTTTTCTGATAACAATAGCTTAACAATTTCCTATCTATTTCATTGCAAAAACACAATTTCTAGATAATGATTAGGTAAAACGAGGCTGCGAATATTGCGCGATATAATTATTCGGATTCGGGTAAAATAAATTTCTAAACGAATTACAACTAACCATATCTATAAAATTGTAATGCTTATGAATCGAATGTTACGTATGCTATGTCTCACACTGGTAAGTATCCTATTTTCTGTAGGAACTTCTGCACAAGGTGTGACCACAGCTTCAATGAATGGCCAGGTGATGGACCCTAATGGTGTAGCTATTGCAGGGGCTACAATTGTAGCGACCCATACCCCCTCGGGGTCCGTATACGGAGGATTTGCCAATTCAGACGGGTTCTTTCGTATTCTCAACATGCGCGTAGGAGGTCCCTACTCGGTCAAGGTTACATTAGCAGGGTATGAAGATTTCCAGCGTGATGGAGTTTTCTTGAACCTAGGTCAGTCTTTTCGTTTGAATGCTACCTTAAATGAAACGCAGTTTACGCTGTCTGAGGAGTTGATAACCTCCTCTCGAAGCGACATTTTTGATGGCAATAAAACTGGTCAGGAAACAGTAGTAGGTGAGCGTCTCATCAATGACATTCCCACCATTAGCCGTGCGCTAGGAGACTATGCTCGTCAGAATCCCCTTGCTTCTATAGGAGAAGGTAATGATGGTTTTACGATCTCTATTGCTGGTCAAAACAATCGCTACAATGCCATATACATTGATGGTGCGGTGAACAATGATGCCTTCGGATTAGCAGGAGGAGGAACAAATGGGGGGCAGACAGGCGTACAGCCCATCTCTATCGATGCCATTGAGCAATTCCAGATTGCAGTTGCTCCATTTGATGTGAGACAGTCAGGCTTTGCTGGAGGATCTATCAATGCAGTAACACGCTCAGGTTCCAATGAATTCGAAGGCTCTGCCTATTTCTTTAACAGAAATGAGCAGTTAGCTGGAAAGACCCCTACAGACAACGAAAATGTAGCCCGCGAAAGATTAGATGATTTCTCTGCAAGTACGTATGGTTTTCGTCTAGGAGGCCCAATCGTAAGAGACAGGGTTTTCTTCTTTGTCAATGCAGAAGTTCAGCGCGATGAAACGCCTCAACCCTTTGACCTGGATAACTATAATGGAAACGCTGATGCAGCTACCTTAAATCAGTTAGAGTCCTTGTTTCAAAGTCAGTATGGATACGATTTAAGGGGGTTTCGCAATAATACAGCTTCCTTGGACAGCGATAAATTCCTGGGAAAAATTGACATCAATATCAGCCAAAACCATAAACTTTCTTTGCGCCACTCTTATGTGCGTGCTGAAAACCTCGAAGCCAGGAACTCAAATCCAGATAACATCAACTACCTAAATGGTTCAGAGTTCTTTATTTCTACAACTAACTCTTCTGCCTTAGAGCTTAACTCTTTATTTGGGGAAAATATCTCAAATAGCTTGGTAGTAGGAGCAACGATCGTAAGAGATGATAGAGATCCATTAGGAGATCCCTTTCCTACCGTATCTATTGGGGATGGAGAAGGAGCCATAAACTTAGGCGCAGAGCGTTTCTCAACCGCCAACCTACTCAATCAGGATGTAATCACAGTAAATAATAACTTGAATGTTTACCTCGGTAAGCACAATCTACTGTTTGGTGTAAACTTTGAATACTTCAATTCAGGAAATCTATTTATCCGCAACAACTTTGGTCGCTACCGTTGGTTCAACGTAAATGCGGATACTTCAGGTCTGGATCTATTCTTAGCTGGAGAGCCCGCAACGCAGTATGAAAGAAGTTTCTCCCAAGTAGATAATGTTGCAGGAGATGAGTCCAATGCAATTGCAGACTTCGAGCAAATCAACTTTGGATTCTATCTACAGGATGAATTCCAAGTCTCAAATGACTTCAAGTTGACCGCAGGGCTTCGTTTTGATTTTCCTATCTGGCTTACCGATCAACCTGTAAACGATCAGTTCAACACATCTACTATTACCGCAATCGAAGCAGAAGGCTATGACTTGAAAGGAGCTGAAACAGGAAGCTTTATTGGAACCCAGGTATTGCTTTCTCCCCGTGTAGGATTTAACTGGGACATTGGTGGAAAGCAGCAAACGCAACTTCGTGGTGGCATTGGAATATTTACCTCCCGTATTCCGTTGGTATGGCCAGGGGGTGCTTATAACAACTACGGGCTGAACATTGGCGCAGGAGGAGGGTCCAATGTTCCCTTTGTTGCAGATGTACAAAATCAACCAGTTAGAGCGGATTTGGATAACATTACCCCTTCTGGCCAAATTGACTTGTTCTCCGAAGACTTTAAGCTTCCTCAGGTATTGAAATTCAATGTAGCAGTAGACCGCAAATTTGGAGATGGATACATTGCTACCTTAGAGGGCTTATTTACAAAAAATATCAATGCCGTTCGCTACGAAAATGTAAACTTGAGAAGAACGCTTAGAGGTAACCTAGACGCGGATCCCGATAACCGCCCCTTGTTCTTCGGCGCAGACCCTGCTTTTGGAGATGATGTAATCGATGATTCTTACAACTACATCATGCTTGCGAGCAATACCAGCAAAGGCTATTCTTACAATATTGCTGGTACGATTTCTAAGTTATTTAGTGGAGGGTTTCAGGGTTCACTATCCTATTCTTATGGAGACTCCTTTATAACCTTTGATGGGACTTCTTCTCAGAACAACTCTCAATGGAGAGGCTATCACCCTCCCTTAGATCTCGGGGGATTTAATGGCGGAAGAAATGATGAAGCAGACCCTCAGCGTTCTAACTTTGCACAAGGACACAGGGTATTTTCTCAGGTTTCCTATGAGCTTGACTACTTTAACTTCGGTAAAACGCGTTTCTCCTTCAGCTTCAATGGACAGACTGGAGGATTTTTCTCCTATGTCATTGGTGCGGATAACTTCCGCTTTACAGATGATGGAGGATTTAGCAACAATGAATTGGTATATGTTCCCAATAGCCTGGATGAGATACCCCTTGTAGACTTTGACTACAATGGTCGTACATACACCCCTCAGGAGCAGTGGGATATCTTAAATGCATTTATTGAAGATGATCCACACTTAAGTGACCAAAGAGGGACCTATGCTGAGCGCAATGGAGGTAGAGAACCCTGGGAAATTTTGACGGATTTTCGCCTGCTACAAGATTTATACTTGAGAACAGGTGAGAAAACCCATACGATCCAGTTCTCCGTGGATATATTCAACATTGCAAACTTGCTCAATAGCGACTGGGGAAGAGTGAGAAATGCAGGAAGCTTTGGAAACTATCGCTTGATCCAGCTTCAAAATTCCTTGTTCGGTTCCACCACAACCCCTGAGTATACCATTGTCGGTGATCTCATTGATGGAGATAAGCCGTGGGAAAATAACATTGATGACCAGGGATTCCGCTCTGCCAGATGGCAGATGCAATTTGGTGTCCGGTACATCTTTCAATAACCTGAGTTTGGTAATTAGAAAAAGAGGCTGTCTCAAAAGATGAGATGGCCTCTATTTTTTTTCTAGACCCTCCTGGATAGGAGTTTCTTGGTATTTAAGTAAAAAGAAGAGGTTAGTGGCTCTTGTTATGCTGTTTGGTAGTGTGTGAT
>JBCCTX010000328.1:0-8479 GCA_039197765.1 Bacteroidota bacterium | reverse complement strand
TTTCCCGCTGAGTTAGCGGTTGTAGGTACTGAGACTGTTGAGTTGGTAGCCTCAGCATTTTTTGCAGCAGAAGCGGGTGAGGTGGGATATATTTTTGAAATTGATACCCTCCCCTCCTTTTCTTCTCCCTTATTGCGCCAATCGGGGGTAATTTCAGGCCCTCCTTATTTTACCGCTTGGACTCCTAATATTGCGTGGATGGATAGCACAGTATACTTTTGGCGCGTTCGGATTAGCGACGTAGAACCTTCCGTGTGGAGAGAATCTTCCTTTACCTATATATCGGAAAATTCAGGCTGGGCCCAGGCAAACGTAAACCAATTTGCCACCAATGTAACACAGGAGTTGACCTTGGATCTAAGTACAGAGCAATGGAAATTTGATCCACAGGCTGTACAGCTCATTCTCATTACGCGACCTGGAGGAACCATTACCTATCTCGTAAACAACGTTCCTGTGTTTGACGCGGTTTTAAATGCCTATGGCCGCAATTCGGTAGTGTACAACGTATACAATCAAAATACCATAGAATCGGTCTATGATGATTCCTTTTTTGGCCGTGGGCTCCACGCGGCAGACATGCCAGGAGAATTGCACAAGCTTAAACTCGCCATTCAGAATACACGAAATGGGGATTACATTCTTATGGGGAGTAACCGGAATCCCTATGTACACACCTGGGATGAAGAGATGTTTGCCTTGCTCAAAGAAATCGGAGTTTCGGATAACATCCGACTCCTGGAGAATGGTGATCCCTTCGTGGTATTCGGTAGGAAAGGATTTCCCAATTCAGCGATTGAAGTCTATCAGCCCAACTCAGGCAATGAAATGAAATTGGAACAGCTTCTTTTTACCAGAAAAGATAGTGGCCTGATACAAAGCCCTTTGATCGGACCTGCTTTGAAATGGAATAAACTATTTTGGAAATGGCGCAGTGTAGATATCGCTCCCCAGGAATTCGTTCGTGTGACCCTCAAGGGAATCGAGCCGGAAGTTCAAGACACAGTAATTTTAATTACCAATACAGCAGAAGAAGTAGATATTAGCGGTGTAGACGCGAAGCGATTTCCTTTTTTACAAATTTCTGCTCGCTTGGTAGATTCTGTCCAAAAAACGGCTCCGCAATTGGACGCTTGGCATATCCTGTATGAAGCGATTCCGGACCTTACGGTAGATCCGTCTAGCCTCTTTAAAATTTCCTCGGATACTTTGAATCAAGGAGATACGGTAAAATTTGATTTAGCTGTAAGAAATCTTACTGCAAGTCCTACAGATAGCTTTTGGGTGCATCTGAGTTTAGAGCGCTCCGATAGGTCTCGCATTACCCTTGATAGCATGTATGTCCCAGGAGTCGCAGGAAATGCCTTCAACGAAATTTCCTTTGCGGTCCCTTCTACTGACCGGTTTATTCCTGGCCAAGCCCAGCTTATTTTTGAGGTAAATCCAGCAGAGACCCTATTAGAACAATACTATTTCAATAATAGCTTCCAGCAACAAATCTTTGTCGAGGGGGATGTTTCCAATCCCATTCTAGACATAACGGTAGATGGTCGGCGTATTTTGGATGGAGATATCGTTTCTCCTAGACCGGAGATATTGGTACAAATAGACGATGAAAATCCCTTCCTGGCAGTTAGCGATTCCAATTCCTTTGAGTTGTATTTTGGTAATTCAACCATTTCTGCTAACCTAGAACGGATTTTTGCGAGTGATCCACGCGTAGAATGGGTGCCCGCTTCTCTTCCTGAGAATAAGGCACAAATTCGATTTTCCCCCGGGCTAGACTTTGCCCTCCCCGATGACACCTACACCTTACGCGTTCAAGCCAGAGATCCCTCTGGAAACCTAGCCAGTTCTAATGGCCAATTTATGGAACTGCGCTTTGAGGTAGAAAATGACCGTACCCTTACCCAAGTTCTCAATTATCCCAATCCCTTCTCAACTTCTACTCGCTTTGTGTACACCCTGACAGGAGAAGAGCTCCCAGAAGTCTTTCAAATACAAGTATTTACCCTTTCTGGCAAGCAGGTGAAGGTAATCGATCTAGTGGAATTAGGCGATGTGCATTGGGGACGTAATATTACAGAATATGCTTGGGACGGAACAGATGAGTATGGTGATCCTTTGGGAAATGGTGTGTACCTGTACCGGACGGTGGTAAAATTTCCAAGCGGATTTACCCTTCGAACAGAGGGTACCGAAGAATATTTTAAGAGCGGATGGGGGAAAATGTATTTGATGCGCTAGGATTCCCATGTAATTTTAGCATCAAATACCATGAATGAATAAGAAGCAGATCAGCAAGTTCCTCAGCCTGGTACTGAGGCATAAGCCCGAAGAAATACAGTTGCCATTGGATGCTGAAGGATGGGCGTCTACAACAGAGCTTATCCAAAAAATGAATCAAAGAGGAATGGCGATTGATCTGACTTTACTCCAGGAAGTTGTCAAGGGAAACGATAAGCAGCGTTTTAAACTCTCAGAGGACCTCTCTAAGATCCGGGCCAATCAAGGGCATTCTATTCCGATTAACCTGGGTCTGAATGCTGTTAGCCCTCCATCCATCCTCTATCACGGTACCGCTAGGCGCAATATTTCCTCCATCAAGAAGAAGGGACTTTTAAAGGGAGCCCGACAGCATGTCCATCTTTCGCAAGACAAGGAGACAGCCCAAAAAGTAGGTAAGCGTCATGGAGCGCCAGTGATATTCAAAGTAGACAGCCAAGGAATGAATAAGGCTGGCAAAGCCTTCTTTCAATCAGAAAACGGAGTTTGGCTTACGGATCAGGTAGATCCCCAGTTCCTTTCCCTTATTTCAGCAGAAGGGAATTCCATACAAGCAATTATGCAGCAAGATTTGCACGATGAGGAGCTTTTCACCCAGGCGCATAGCTATGGAATGGCCTACCTTAGAGAGGCTGCAGAACGGCACGTTTTTCCTATGGATGAGGCCTTGGAGGACCTAGCTAAATTTGATGAGCCCATGCCGCCTACTCCTCAAAATTCACAGGAAGTTCTCGCTTTTCTCCATCGATATGGGGCTCCTGCTACAGTTTCCCAGATAGCCGGAAGGTATTATGGCTTTGTCAATGGTTCGGTAGTTCCGACTGGACTGGCTGCAAAGCTACTTGCCTCCTTCTGGGACCAGAATACGGCTATGCAAGTCATCTCCCCTTTAGCCTCAAAGTTGGAGCAAGTGGTAGAAGCTTGGTTAAAAGACCTATTTGCTTTGCCCGAATCCGTTGTTGCGGGTTTTGTTAGCGGCACTTCAACTGCAAATCTCTGTGGGTTGGCTGCTGCAAGGTATCGACTATTGGCACAGCAAGGTTGGGACCTCAACCAGAAGGGGGTATTTGGAGCACCTAGGCTGAGGGTGGTTACGGGCAGGCACGCTCATTCCACCATCCTCAAGGCTATATCCTTAATGGGTTTTGGCCAAGCGCATATTGAATGGGTAGAGGTAGATGGGCAAGGACGACTTATGCTAGACCAAACGCCCAAGCTCGATGAAAGAACCCTTCTTATTCTCCAGGCGGGAAATGTGAATAGTGGATCCTTTGATCCTTTCCAATCCTTATGTCAGCAGGCAAGAGAAGTCGGAGCATGGGTCCATATAGATGGAGCCTTTGGCTTGTGGGCACAGGCTGTCCCCCAATTAGCTCACCTTACCGAAGGGATGGAAGGGGCACATTCTTGGGCAGTAGATGGACACAAGACCCTGAATACTCCGTATGACTCAGGAATCATTCTATGTGCCGATAGAGAGGCCTTGGCCGCTGCCCTTCACATGACGGGGAGCTACCTCATCAAAGGAAAAGACCGAGATGGTATGTATTACACGCCTGAGATGTCTCGACGTTCTAGAATTATAGAACTATGGGCAACCCTGAAATTTCTTGGAAAACAAGGAATTGGAGAGATGATTGTGGGACTACACCATCGAGCCTTACAATTTGCGGAGCTTTTATCAAAAGTTGAGGGCTTTGAAGTACTAAATGAAGTAGTATTCAACCAGGTAATCGTACAATGTCAAAGTGATGTTCTCACCGAGCAGGTAATCACCCGGATTCAAGCAATGAGAGAATGTTGGGTGGGGGGATCTTCCTGGAAGGGACGGAAGGTTATCAGAATCAGTGTTTGCGCCTGGACCACTACAGAGGAAGACGTCAGGCGATCGGTTCAATCTTTTCAACAAGCGTTACAAGACATAAGTATGCAATTGTAGCAGGGGTTTTCTTAGCAAAAATGGATACTTGGAGTTAGGGTATTCTTAAAGCAAGAATAAATTCCCGGTTTGCGTTAGTAATAGTATAAAAAGCTTTCGAAATATGAGAATATTTAGCTGCAACATGAGATACCTGATGGTAATTTGCTCCACCTGCCTGTATGTATGTGCCTGTAATCCCGTTGGGAATGAGAAGCACCAACAACCAGCTTCTACGCTCACAAAAACTCAGCTGGATTCTGTGTTAGATTCGTATAATTTTTCTTTCGCAAATCCAGTAATTCCCGACAGCAGTGCGTATATCTTATTTCCCTTGGGTGCTTATGGGGAAGAGAAGAGTAAGAGAAGCATAATCGACCTTGAATCCTCTGTTAGTACCTATGACCAGCCCACAGGGGGCCATTGGAATATGCTTTTTTTCCATATCCCAACTCAGCAGACGCATCTCCTATCTGAGCATAAAATTTTGATTGCTGATTATAAGCCTTCTCTCCTTGAAGCTGGGCCTCTATTCAAAGAAAGCATCCTGTACCTCATCCACGATACAGATTTCAATTCAGATGGGAAGCTAGATAGGAAGGATCCTCGGTATCTTTACCTATCGGATCGAGCAGGGAAAAGTTTCCGTAGAATCTCTCCTGAGAAAGAATATGTAACCAAGTACCAAATACTTCCCGGAAGCGACCAAATGCTCATACAGGCTAGGAAGGATACGAATGGGGATCTAGTCTTTGGCGGAGAAGATGAGCTTGTGTGGTATTTCTTTGACGTAAATAAGAACATATCGCTCCAACCTATCTTAGATTCGATCGGAAGGAAAAGCATGGAAGAGAAGTTCTTCAAGCAATGGTTACAAACGGCTGAATAAATATATGCTGGGATCAAAAGAAATCTGACGACTAATTACTTTTTAAGTAGCCCCTCAAAAATTAGGTCATTGATTATAGATGCGTGTTCTTCTACTACTTCTTCATCGAAAGCGTCTACGCCGTAGAGCTTTTTCATTTGATAGGATCGAGAAAATAAGGTAGTGATGGAACCGATAATGAAACTAGTGAGGTTGGCTGTAGGGATATCCTTTATCCGTCCCTTTCGTACTTCAGCCTCAATGATATCCGTCATGAATTTGTAAATAGGCTGTAAGAGCTCTTCTATGAGCCACTCTGATCGGGGAGATTCAGAGAAAACCTCTTGAACGATAATCTGCTGGAATTCAGGATACTTTGCAGAAATGTAGACCACTTTCTTATTGAATAGCTTGAGCTGCTGTAAGCCATCTAGGTCATCCACTAGGCGGATGAGTTCCACGAGTTCATCGGAAATTTTTTTCCCCACCTTCTGCAAGGCCTTTTTCCATAACTCCTCCTTCCCCCCAAAATGATAGTGTAACAAAGAATCGGTTACCCCCGTTTCCTTGGCAAGTCCATTGAGGGTCAACCCCCCATATCCCTGACGCGCAAAGCGCTTGAGAGCAATCCGTAAAATTTCATCTGGATTGACACTGTCTCTTTCAGGCCTTCGACCTGAAGGTTTTTTATTTTTTGATTCCTCCACCTACTTAGCAAACTCTAGTACAACGATTTGGGAAACCCCATTTTATTACTTCTCTAATTTCCTATTAAAGAGCCAATTAAGTAGGAATAGCCTAAATTTTTCTAAGAATTCCAAATAATTAGAATGGAAAGCGGGTCATAAAGAGTATGCTTTTCTCCAATTAATTGAGAAACTCCTTAATTAATTTTAGCGTATGGGTAATTATAGGTATATTTGCGAGCCGTACACACCTGGAATTCTTTCATGTTAGATTGTTCTTCTGCCTTCCCCGGCAGGTTTCCTTGAAAAGACTTAAACAGAACGCATATGATTGGTAACTCCGTTCCGCTAAATCTCCACAATAAGGTCGAATCTCCTGCAGCTGTCCCCAATCGGGAATCGCTTCTGAATGATTACAAATTGTGTTGGATCAGTCGAACGGTAAGTAACTTGGTTCGGAAAGAAGTTCTATCTGGGAAAGCAAAGTTTGGAGTAGGTTCGGCTGGAAAAGAACTCCTCCAAGTAATCTATGCAAAGCAATTTGAAACGGGAGATTTCTTTTCTGGGTATTATCGAGATCAAACTTTTATGCTAGCCAAAGATTTGGCTCGTCCTTCAGACTTATTTTCTTCTTTATATGGGGATTCCGAAAACGATTTAAATTCACGTGGGCGGCAAATGAACAACCATTTTGCTACGCCATTTGTACGTCCAGATGGAAGTCGGGTGGATCTAGAGAATCGTTTCAATGTGAGTTCGGCTATTTCGCCCCTTGCGGGGCATCTCCCTCGAGCACTGGGCTTTGCCATTGCGATTAAGATGCAAAAAGAACTTGTAACAGATGCATACGGTGGGGATAAGAATAGCCCCGTAAGTTATTGCACCATTGGAGATGCTTCGACCTCAGAGGGTATATTCTTTGAAACAATAAATGCCGCAGGCGTACTTCAGGTCCCCCTTGCGATTATTGTGCAGGACGATGGGTATGGCATATCTGTTCCAACTGCTTTGCAGACTACCAAGGGAAGTATTTCGGCTGCACTACGAGGCTTTCAAACGGATTATCGCGGCAAGGGCTTGGATATTTATGAGGCCAAAGCCTGGGATGTTGAGGGCCTCCAAAAGACTTTTGAGGCGGGGATCCAAAAAATTCGGAAAACCCAAATGCCAGCCATTTTTCACATTACCGAGTGTACGCAGCCTAATGGGCACTCTACTTCTGGCTCACATGAGCGATACAAGTCTACAGAGCGGCTGACCTGGGAGAAAGAACGGGATTGTATCCTGGCCTTTGGAGAGTGGTTGGTCGAAGAAGGAATTTCCGACAGGGAGACTTTGGACCGTCTTAAAGCAGAAGGGATAGCGGAAGTAAAATCTCATAAAAAGGAGGCTTGGATTGCCTACTACCGACCCATACAGGAGGAGATCAAGGCATTCAAAGGCCTTGTGGAGTCTGTTGTAGATGCTTTCCCAGATTCGGGGGTAAAGAATCTGCTTGAAAATCTTTCCGCCCTGTATGTACCTGTGCGCAGCGACTTGGTCAAAATAGCGGATGAAATGCAGATGTTCATGCTAGGGGAGTCTCATCCTTCCCTAGATGCTATCGAGCAATGGCGCAACGAACAAGTAGCTACCATAGATCAGACCTTTGGAACGCATCTGCATAGTGAAAATCCACTTTCCGCTCTTGCGGTAGAACCTGTACCCATCCAATACGAATCCGAGGCACCTACTGTAAATGGTTTCGAAATCTTGAATAAGAATTTTGACGCTTTATTGGCTAAATATCCTAACCTATGCGCGTTTGGGGAAGACTTGGGGAATATTGGGGATGTAAATCAGGGCTTTGCTGGGCTTCAAGAAAAATACGGTGAAATCCGCGTATTCGATACGGGTATTCGAGAATGGAGTATTGCGGGACAGGCAATCGGCATGGCTATGCAAGGCTTGAGGCCCATTGCAGAGATACAGTACTTGGATTATATCTATTATGCCCTGCCGGCTCTAACAGATGACCTCGCCTGCCTCCGGTACCGGACTGCGGGGAGCCAGAGTGCTCCTGTAATCATTCGTACCCGCGGCCATCGCTTAGAAGGGATTTGGCATTCGGGCTCTTACATTGCTAGTCTGATTCATTCCCTTAGAGGGATGTACCTCTGTGTACCTCGAAATATGACCCAGGCAGCGGGCATGTACAATACCCTCCTCCAATCGGATGACCCTGCCATTGTAATTGAAGTCCTCAATGGCTACCGCAGCAAAGAGGCCTTACCTACAAACCTAGGTGAGTTTACCGTTCCCTTAGGCGTGCCGGAAATCTTACGTGAAGGGGAAGACCTCACCCTGGTAACTTATGGCGCCTGTGTAAGAATTGCAGAAGAGGCTTGCGACCGTCTAGCAAAAAAAGGGATTTCCGTAGAACTCATAGATGTTCAAACCTTACTTCCCTTTGACCTCACTCAAACTATTCTGCAATCGCTGAAGAAGACCAATCGGATTCTCTTCCTGGATGAGGATGTTCCAGGCGGAACAACGGCCTACATGATGCAGGAAGTCTTAGAGCGCCAAGAAGGCTATTTTTACCTGGATTCCCAACCTAAGACGCTAAGTGCCAAAGCAAGTCGCCCTCCCTATGGAAATGATGGGGATTATTACAACAAGCCCCAGGTCGCTGATGTGTTTTGGGCCGTGTGGGAGTTGGTGGAGGAGGCTGGAGGAGTC
>JBCCTX010000327.1:0-8512 GCA_039197765.1 Bacteroidota bacterium | reverse complement strand
CTCCTGTCAGTTTATGCGTAATAGGTCCGCGTGTAAGAGAAGCCTCCACCCCTGAACCTAAGGCTGCCGCGTCTAGGTTATTTGTAGGGGCATCAGCTGGGTCCAGGCCCGAATCGACATTGGGTAGATCTCCTGTCAGTTTATGCGTAATAGGTCCGCGTGTAAGAGAAGCCTCCACCCCTGAACCTAGGGCTGCCGCGTCTAGGTTATTTGTAGGGGCATCAGCTGGGTCCTGGCCCGAATCGGCATTGGGTAGATCTCCTGCCAGTTTATGCGTAATAGGTCCGCGCGTAAGGGAGGAGTTAGCACCTTCGGAAATACCAGAGACATTTAATTGATTTGTATTTTCTTTCGCTTCTGAAGAAGTATTTTCAGTGCCTTCAACTATAGAAGATTTATTGGCTTTCAGATCTTTGGCAGTATCTGATTTATCATTCTTTTTCATTGTATATTGGGGTTATTGCTTGTTAGATAAATCTTAAATTACATTTTTTTTTGATACCTTTAATAATTTTGGAATAGCTAATTGTGGAAATATCAAATGATTTGGCGAATACGCATAAATCTAGTGTATAGGGTTTTCTTATTGTACTTGGTTACCTCTCCGTTGTTAGGCCACAGTCAAAATGGGGTGAATTTTGTTCAGAATTGGTCTCCTTCTGCCATACAAGCTGATGGAATGGATAGTGCCCCTCAAAATTGGGACATTGTCCAAGCAGATAATGGGCTTATGTATGTAGCCAACTTAGGGGTACTACTTGTGTATGATGGGACAAAATGGGGGGCCGTACAGCAGACCAACGCCCTGTACGCAAGGGCTTTAGCTAAAAGCCGTCTAGGGAGAATATATGTAGCTGCAAATTATGAGGTTGGTGTCATAGAATCGGATAGCTTAGGCAGAGATATCTACGTTTCCCTTTCGCCTTATTTACCAGACAATGCACTAAAAGAGGAAATCCCAGTGGATGTAATTTCTATGGGAGATTCCATAGCCTTTATCTTTGAGGGCTTCGTACTTATATGGGAAGAAAAGGCGCGAAAGTTTATGCACACTACTTCTCTTGGACCAATAGAAGCAGCCCTCTATCATGATGAACAACTTTTGACCTGGGTAGAGAAGAAAGGCTTGTATACAGTAAGTGCCGATTCCTTTCCTTCTTTTCTTAACCCCCAGACTGCTCTCCCCTTTCCATTGGATGTAAGGTCCATATTACCTGCTTCTCCCAATCAATATCTATTGGTTACCAATCGAAGTGGGATTTTTATCTATGAAAAAGGCAACCTAGAAATTTTCTCTACCGAACTACTCCAAAACTTCCCCGAAATCACTTTGTACCATGGCAAAGTTTTGAACGACGGTAATATTGCCCTGTCAACGCATCAACAGGGTATCATCATCCTGAGCCCATCGGGAGATATTGTCTACCAAATTGATCGCAGGGCAGGCTTACAAATCAACTCCGTTATCCAGGTGTTTCAAGATCGAACAGGGGCATTATGGGCAGCTTTAGATGCAGGCGTAAGCCGTATTCAATATCCGAATGAGTTGCAAAGCTGGGGATTAGATGAAGGCTTGGAAGGTACTGTTTTGAGTATTCTTAAGCAGGATACATATATCCTTGCAGGGACAACAACCGGCCTATATATAGCGAAAAAAGAGAATCCCTGGGAAACGCACCTGCGCTTTAGAAAGCTGCCACAAATCCGTGAGGCCTGGGACATTCTTTCTTACCAAGATCAAATTCTCATTGCCTCTTCTTCAGGAATTTTTCATCTCCAACTTCCTGGTTTGCTAGAGCGAATTTCTCCCAAAAAGTACTTTCGGGAATTGCATATTTCTACTCGCCATCCAGACTATATTTACGTTGGTAGTGCCTCAGGTTTATCCTTCCTAAAAAGAATAGAAGGCCAGTGGGTTTACCTACCCGATGAAGTTAACTTGGGGCATCCGTTGAATACAATTGCCGAAGGGGTATCTGGAAAGGTTTGGGGAGCAGGAGATGATAAAGCATCACTTGTTAGTTTTCAAGCTAATTTCCCAACTATTGCGTCCGTTTTTAAGGCTTCTAGCGCCAAAAAGAAACCTCCCGTATTTTCCATAGAGGTGATTGAACTCAATGGAAAAGTTTACTTCGGAACAGAAAAAGGTATCTATTCCTTTGATGAAGAAAAAGAAGCTTTCCAACTTGAAACGAGAAACTTTTCCCCTTCCTTATCTGATAGTAGTGAAGCCTATGCCATTTACCATGACCAAAATAAGGTGTGGATATCCTCCAACAGTAAACGAAACGGATGGATTGACGTCTCAAAGGGAGATTCTTCTGAATTTATCTACCAACCTTACGCCCCTGTTTCCACCTATGCGTGGTGCTTCTATACAGACTCCAATGGCGTTAATTGGATTGGGACTGAAGGGGGCCTGTTCAAAACAGATTTCTCTCAAGAGGCCCTACCTAACTTTGACTTTGCCACCCTCATTCGAGCAGTAAAAGTTAATGAGGATTCCATTTTATATGGGGGGACCTATGATAGGGACTTTTCATGGGATGCTGGAGGGGACAACTCCCCCCCAAAAGCGCGAATCCCCTCCCATATACAGGAAATCAACTTTTCTTTTGCAACCCCCTATTATCAATCTGGTGAAGCACTCGCGTATTCCTATTTCCTACAGGGCTTTGAGCAGGACTGGTCAGAGTGGCGGAAAACCACGACAAAATCCTATACAGGTTTGTGGGAAGGTAATTATACCTTTTACGTAAAGGCAAAAAACATTTATGGACACGAAAGCGAAGCTACCTCCTACTCCTTCCGGATTCTTCCTCCCTGGTACAGAAGCGCCTGGGCTTACCTGGCCTACACCTTACTCTTTTTGGGATTTTTATATGCGCTAGTCCAAGCGGTTACAAGGCGTCAGAAAAAGAAGCTCGAAGCGAAAGAGCAGGAACTAGAGAAAGAGCGACAGACTGCTGAACGGTTACGAACAGTAGACCGATTGAAGGATGAATTTCTCGCCAATACCTCCCATGAATTACGCACTCCCTTAAATGGAATCATCGGAATCGCCGAGGGACTCAAGGAAGGAGGGACTCACGCGACCCAGCAGGAAGAAGCGGAAAGTCTTTCTCTGATCATTTCCTCCGGCCGGCGACTTGCCTCCTTGGTAGATGATATCTTAGACCTCTCTAAAATGCGGAATCAGGACCTACAGCTAAGTCTCAAGGCCTTGGATGTCTATTCTCTGGTAGACGTAGTGCTCCGACTCAATCAGCCCTTGACAAAGGGTAAGTCCTTAGAACTACAAAATAAGGTAGGACAAGACCTTCCACCCATTTTGGCCGATGAAAATCGCGTCCAGCAGATCTTTCAGAATTTAGTGGACAATGGGATAAAGTTTACGGATGAGGGGGCTATTGCTGTAAGCGCCAACTTGAGCGAAACTGAGGGCTTTATGGATATTCAGGTTTCAGATACGGGTATTGGGATCCCTAAAGAGAAGCAGGAACAGGTTTTTAACGAGTTCGTCCAGATAGACGGAACTACCCAACGGGAATATGGGGGTATGGGATTGGGCTTGAGCATTACGAGAAAACTGGTAGAACTCCATCGGGGAAAAATTTGGGTAGCTTCCCAAAAAGACAAAGGTTCAACCATCCATTTTACCCTTCCACTTGCTCCTGAAGGATTTCAAAACCCTGCGGAGAAATCCCTTTCTCATGCACGAGCGAATCGAGAGCCTGAAGCTACTGCTCCTCTTGTACCTGCAGAGCGAGCTTCCGCTAGCTCACCAAGTATGAGCACTACGGATCTCTTTCGCATTTTGGTCGTGGATGACGAAGTAGTTAACCAGCATGTGTTGCAAAATCACCTGAAAGGCCAACGCGCAGAAATCGTTACAGCGATGAATGGACAAGAGGCCTTGGCCTACATTGACAAGCAACACTTTGATTTAATTATTTTGGATATCATGATGCCCAAAATGTCGGGCTACGAAGTTTGTGAGCAGATACGAGCAAAATATCTTCCTTCGGAGCTTCCCGTGATTATGGTTACCGCCAAAAATCAAGTAACGGACTTAGTACAAGGCCTAGAGCTTGGGGCGAATGATTACCTGGCCAAGCCCTTCTCCCGATCTGAGTTTCTGGCTCGGGTGAAAACCCATTTGAACCTCCACCAAATTCACGCTACCACCGCTAAGTTTATTCCTACCGAATTTCTTAAGTCCCTAGGCTATCAGGCCATTACGGAAGTAGTACTCGGCGACCATGTGGAAAAGGAAGTATCCGTCATGTTTGCGGACATCCGGGATTATACCACTCTAGCTGAAACCATGAATCCCACGGAGAACTTTAAGTTTGTAAATGCTTTTACCAAGCGGATGGGCCCTATGATCGAGCAAAATAGGGGCTTCGTAAACCAATACCTGGGGGATTGTATCATGTCGATATTCCCTGACCAGGTCGAGGATGGACTAAATGCAGCGATCAATATGCAACAGATGCTCGCTACTTACAATGCAGAGCGATCGCAGAAAAGTCGTGTACCCATTCGGCTGGGAATTGGTCTCCATACAGGTCCCCTGATCTTTGGAATTATTGGAGACGACAGGCATTTGGAAGCGGCTTCTATCGCAGATTCTGTCAATACTTCCGCCCGTATGGAAAGTCTTTCCAAACACTTTGGCGCTTCTATTATTCTGAGTGAGAAAAGTCTGTCCAAACTCCAATCTCCTGAGCAGTACAATCATCGCTTTTTAGGCCAAGTCCAGGTAAAGGGAAAGCAGGAAATTCTGGGTATATACGAATTTTTCGATGGCGATCCTGTCGATCAAGCTTTGCTTAAGTTTGAGTCTCGGTCCATTTTCGAAAAAGGGTTGAATAAGTTTTTCAAAAGAGAGTTTCTCGCTGCAATCCAGGATTTTGCTGAAGTGTTGCATAAAAACCCCTCAGATGGCCCTGCAAGCTATTTTCTTCGAAAAGCAAAATCCTATGCTAAGAACGGGGTAGAAATGGACTGGTCTGGTGTGGAAATGATGGGGGTGAAGTAGCTAGGGCCTGGGAATCATGTGAATAGAAGAAGCGCGAGACCAGAAGGAATAATTGCGTTTTTATTTCCCTAAAAAAGCGAATTACTCCATGCGTAGTAGTTCCACGTTTCCGATACGAATCTCGCCAGTTGTATTGCGCATCCATTGAACATCCATAATAGCGGAATCTGAATCGGTTTCTAAGCATTCAATTTGTAAAGAAAAGGGTGTTGTAAGTGATGTAGTAGGTATGCTGCGGTTGAAAGCGATAAATTGATTTTGGGAATTTTTGACGAACACCCCTGCCCGAATTCCTTCTCCTGACAAACTCCCTTGTTGCTCGAACTTAAGCTGTATCGCTTCCGTTGGCGGGATACTTCCCAGTGCAATTCTTTTTCTGAGTGTCAAGAAATCCCCACAATCCGAGGAAACCTTCAGGCTGTAAAAGGAAGGCCTTCCTGCACTTGTAGAGTCAATCATCACTGAGTAGGATGAAGGATCGCAATTTGTAAATATTGCCCAATCCGTCTCAAAGGACTCTTTGAGGTCTGAGTAAAGGATTGTTCCCTCTCGCCACTGGCGATTTGCCCAATTAGGAGCAGGAGTATCTTCGGTGAATAATTCATCCACATAATACGCTCGATACGCTGGACAGTAGGTATAATCTGGTAGGTTAGAACATTCAAAGTCTCTTCCTGCACACATGAGAGACTTACTATGTCCATTGGGCAGTATCCCCTCGATATGTATTCGGTTGAGTAAGGCATGTCCTAACTCGTGAAATACGAGAATTTCCTTGGCCGTTTCATTCAGTAGATCCCAACAAGCTGTATTGATCAAAATGGTTGGGCGGTCAAACATCCCATTGAAATCAGGGGAATGTCCTTGGCCACATACATCGAGAGAATCCATGAGTAGGGCCTCAAGGTTTTGGGGGAGGGAAAGGGCTCGATCTTCAGCTTCCTTATAAAACTGGTCCACATAGGGTCTCAAGGCAGCATCTATGTTAAAGACTAGTGGTTCCTCTTGTACAACAGCTTCCTCTTCACAAGCGAGAAGTATTAACATCAGTCCCAATAGGTAAAATTTAGGGTTCATATGGGGCAGTTTGGGGATAGGAAATTTTAAGCGTTAGTAATGACGCTTTATGAGCTAACACAATACATCCAACGATTGTTGGTCTCTTTCGAGGTAATTAGCGCTTGCCGAAAGCCCCATGAAACTTAGCCGTCCTCCTGCTCATACTTTCCCATGTGCGGCATGCTTTCCTGCCAATCTATTGGAATCCCGTTTTGAAGGATGATGTTGCACCCATGCTCTTGCTCCCAAGGAGGATAGAATAAAAGTTCAACATACCTATTTTTGTATCTATCGTGTTTCTCGTCTATTCCAATTTTTGGTACCTGGACCTGTCTATATGCATCCGCTGCACTGTAAACTTCAAACTCCCTTCTAGTCGCTTCCTCTTCGGTTTCCCCTTCATGTATATCAACCCCATAGGAAGTCGTCTCAAAACACAATTCACAATGTGCATAGAGGAGTTCTTTTACCTTGGGTAAGTGCTCCTGTGAAAGCGCAAGAAAGTCGTTTACACAGGCGATCATCTTATCCGTGATCCTTCTTCTCGAGTCATAAGCAGGTCTAACCGCAATTTCTACTTCTTCTTCAAAAAAATCTGAATGGATAACGAATGAAGCAAAATTAAGGTCATCCCAATTGCACAACTTTAAGAGCCTTTCCCGAGTCATTTCCTGCATAATTCTGTTAGTAGAAGAAGTTGGATACAATTACAGTAGCCTATCTCGTTTAACAAACGATTCTTGGATATTGAGATTGTTGCTAAAGATGTTTGGAGCCAGATGCGTATAGGGTGGGGATGAATATTCCAGGAAAAATCCTTCCTCTACTATTCTTTGAGGCTAGCAAGCTCTGCTTCGGCAGCTAGGTAGGCAAATGAGGCCTTGTTACCTTCTTTGAGTAAGCGTTCCCAGTACCCTTTGGCAGCAGGGAGATCTTCTTTTTCATATAGATACCAATTTCCCAAGGCATAGAGGTTAACATCACCAGGATATTCTTCGCTATTAGGATCAACTAACTCCTCTTCCGATAGTAGACCTTTGTAGAACTGGCAGGAGTTGTGGTAGACAAAATTTTCTATGATGTCAAGCTCTGGGGTAATGGGTCCCAATAGGGCCTGCGCCTCCTTATCCTGTCCCCTGCGCCTAAGCGTCATGTAGTACCAATGGGTAGCCGACACAATGTTATCATCGTTTTGGTGGGTTTCATAGCGAGCCTGGTAGGCCTTACTGGCTGCTTCAAAGTCCAACTTAAGGTAATGGGCTAGAGCCAGATGGTACCAGATGTTTCCATGAAGGCTTGAGATCGGGATTCCCTTTGCATTGGGTAGGCCATCGGGTTCTATCTGGTCGTCTGTTCCTTGAATCAGTTGGACTGCCTTTTCGAAGTCAGCAATGGCCTTGTCGTACTGTCGGGTACTAAGGTAGCGATGGCCGCGGTGGCGGTACATACGGGCATCTTCTGGGTGTTTTTCGATTCCCTCTGTGAAGATTTCTATGGCTTGCTTGTACTTTCCGAGGTATCCTGCCCTTCGGCCGTACCAAATGAGGGCCATGGGGTCATTGGGCTGCAGCTCGTATTCAGCCTTGGCGGAATCGTATTTTGCGAGGGTTCCTTCGGCGGGTTCAGGTGCACTGAAGAGGCTATCGCCGAGGAGCGTAAGGGCTTGGAAGCTCTGTTGGTACGGAGAATCGGTAACTTTCTGGGTTTGTGTTGTTTCAGTTTGGGTACAGGCAAAGAGGGTAAGGAGGTAGAGGAGGAGATAGGTACTTTTCATTTATGCAGGGTTTAGTATATCCTAGATATAGATTGATACGCTTTTGTAAAGCTTCCGCCACCTTTGAATTGAACACAGAGGCACGGAGACGCAGAGAATTGGGCATCAAGATGCTTGATGGAACGATGATTTGAAGCTAGTTGGAGTAAGTTAATAGGAATTAGGCATTTAACAATATTCTGAAGTCAAAGCTCTAACTCCTCCCTTGTCCATTTGGTCTGCTCCTCCATCTCATTTATAAATGCCTGGAACCCCACCAAGTACCTAAAGGCTTTGATTTTTTCATTTTTACCTTTTATAACCAGATAGCCCGAAAGGGATTTGTAGCGGATCTGTTCGATATCCTTCCAGTGTATTTCCTTAATTTCCCCCATCCAGGTACTTGATCTGATATGGTTTTCTTAAATAAAATTTAGAAAACTTAATCAAAAATCACCCTTCAAGGTACAAGCCGCAATACTGCATCCGGCCGGTTCACTAGTACATACAAGGCTCCATTTGGGCCAAACTTCAAGTCTCTAACCCTCCCAAGATTCTTCAAAAAGACTTCCTGAGAAAGGACCTTATGCCCCTCTACTGGAAGTCGGCGGATTTCTTCGAAGGCCAAAGCGCCAACGAAGAGATTGTTCTTCCAT
>JBCCTX010000326.1:0-8522 GCA_039197765.1 Bacteroidota bacterium | reverse complement strand
TTTCCCACAATTTCCTTTACCGAATGGAAGAAGACCCTGCTTCTGAATTGCCTTACCCCGTGAGCAATTTTGAATTGGCTTCTCGACTTTCCTTTTTCCTGTGGTCTAGTATTCCAGACCAAACCTTATTGAATGTGGCTTACAAAGAGGACTTACACGATCCCCGAATCCTAGAAAGGGAGGTCGGGCGAATGCTGAAAGATCCCAAGGCTAGACGAATGGGAGAGCAATTTGCACTTCAATGGCTAGAACTCAAGAAGCTCAAGGACCCTTCTTTTCAGTTGGATCCTGAATTGTATCCTTCCTTTACCCCTGTCCTCAAGGCACTCATGCTCAAAGAGGTTGAGCTATTTTTCAACCATGTGGTGTTAGAGAGCCAAGACTTATTGGAATTATTAAACAGCGATTATAGCTTTTTAAATGAGGAATTGGCAAGTCATTATGGAATAGGCGAAGTAAAGGGGGACAGCATGCGTAAAGTGTTATTTGCAAATGGAGAACGCGGGGGTCTTTTGGGAATGGCAGGGGTTCTGACAGCTACTTCTTTACCCACACGTACCAGTCCGGTCCTGCGAGGTAAATGGGTCCTAGAGCAAGTATTGGGTACACCTCCTCCCCCCCCTCCCCCCAATGTACCAGAATTGGAAGCTAGCCACGACAGCGCAGAAACAGAAGTTACCCTTCGGGTTTTGCTCGAGCGCCATAGGGAGGACGAGGCTTGTAGAAGCTGCCATCAAGCCATGGATCCCATCGGATTGGGACTGGAAAATTATGATGTAATGGGAAGGTGGCGAGAGGTATACGGCACGGAGCCCATCGATCCTGCAGGAGTCATGAAATCGGGGGAGACTTTTGAAGGCCCAGCCGAGTTACGCAACATCCTACAAGGGAAAAAGGAACTATTTGCCAAAACCTTCAGTACCAAAATGCTTTCCTTTGCCTTGGGTAGAGGAATCAACTTCAAAGACAGCCCGACCATCAAGCATTTGCAGAATACTTTATTAGAAACTGACTTTAATAGCAAAGCCTTTATCCTGGAACTTGTCAAAAGCTATCCCTTCCAATATAAGAAGAGTGATACCAAGGACGTGCCGAAGAAGCGGAAGTATAGTTAAATAGTCTGTGGTTAGATAGCCGATAGCCCGTAGTATCCTCTGGGCAAAGACCAAAGAATACCTTTCCGACCACCGAAAAAAACCAATGATCGATGCCAAAGAATTGGAACATATCTCGCCGTAAGATGCTCAAAGGTATGGGCGTCAGTATTGCCCTGCCCTTTTTGGAGGCAATGATACCTTCTACCGTTTTGTCAAATCCCTTGACAAAAAAGCCCAAACGCGTAGCCTTTCTTTTTGCTCCGAATGGGGTGTGTCCAGGTAAGTGGTCGCCCGATGGAATCGGTTCGCAGTTTACCCTTTCTCCTATTTTATCGCCTCTTAAAGGCTTTGAGGGAGATATCCAGGTACTGGAGCAGTTGATGAACAAATGGTCTACCTATGGAGTAGAGGGCCATTACACCAAAACGGGAAATTTTCTCACCTCTTTGGAAGTGGAACGTACCATAGGCTCGCATGTGAATACAGGGGGGCCCTCTATAGATCAATTGATTGCCAAGCAGGTGGGAAAGGAGACTTTGATACCTTCTTTGGTATATGGCTTGGATCGCATCAAGAGCGGCGTGTGTACCAGTACAGGGATTACCCGGCTCTATGGGTCCTACATCTCCTGGGAAAGTGCCACCCGGCCTGCAGCAAAAGAGATCAATCCCCGCTTTGCCTTCGATCGAATGTTCCGGACAGTTGTCCCCCAAAAGCATGTGAAGCCTGAAAACCCTCTGAAGGCAAGTATCTTGGATGCCGTACGGGAAGACGCCAAAGCCTTGCAGAAGAATTTAGGCATCGCAGATCAAAACAAACTTGCCGAATACCTAGAGTCCATTCGGTCTGTAGAAATGCGGCTTGAAAACAAAGACCAACTCAAGGACTTTGAAGCCCGCATTAGTCCTTCTATGCGCAAAGAACTCGCACATATGGACGTGCGAATCGATGAATTCATTGACCTAGAGGTGGGCTTGGATATCACGGAGCGTGTCCGGTTGATGCTGGACATTATGGTCCTTGCTTTTTGGAGTGATGCCTCTCGCGTAGGGACCTTTATGTTTGGCAATGCAGCTAGTGGTCGGAACTTTTCTTTCATAGAGGGAGTAAAAGACAGCTTCCACTCCATCTCCCATCATCAACGGGACTCACGGCGCATGAAGCAATACGAGTTGATCAACACGTGGCACATGGAGCAGGTGGCCTATTTCTTAGGGAAACTTAAGGCCATACCTGAAGGAACAGGGACCTTACTTGATCAGTCTATGGTTATGTTCGGCTCGGGCTTGCGTAACGGGGATCGCCATGCAGAAGAAAATCTGCCCATCCTGCTAGCTGGTGGAGGGGGCGGGCAGTTGAAATCAGGTCAGCACATTCATTTTGCTGAGGAGACTCCTTTGGCGAATCTCTATCTTACAATGGCTCAGACTATGGGCGTAGAACTAGCGCACTTTGGCGATTCCCAAGGCACACTTTCGAAAATTCTTCTGTAGAGAAATTGACCCTGGTATCTCCCAACCCCTTTAACTGAAAATCATGAAAGCGAATACCACCATTTTTGTATACTTTTTCCTGTTTTCTTCTCTTACGCTATTATGCCAAAATGGTATTGTTGTAGAAGGTATGATTAAAGATGCAGAAGAAGACTTCGCTATATTGGCCTATTCATCCAGATTGAGAGGCAACCTCAATTTTGATAAATTTAGAAGTGTGGGTTCTAGGGTAAATGAGAGGGGGGAATTTAAGTTGACGGCTCCTAAGATCACGCATGCCGCCACGTACAGGTTATTTTTTCCTGAGCATTATGTCAGGTTGAACCTATTTGCTGGGGACAGTATTTATCTCGAAATTTATTTAGAGGATTCTCCCAATACCTTTGCCACAGGTAAAGGGGCTGGTAAAGTGAATGTCCTTAATCTTCCCCAATTCCAGTATGATTACGCTGATTTAGAGAAAGAAAGGGGCCTTAAGGGCTTTGTAAACTATGTAGACAGTGTAGTCGAATATCGGTTGGGATTACTCGAGGAAATTTATTCTCGGAATGCGGAAGGTATACTTATAACAAAAGCGGAAAATCGAGACTACCTAAAGAGAATCATTCAGTATTCCCCCTTAAGCAAAGAAGAATTTGATTTTCTTAAGAATATAGCCAGATTTTCTCGATTCACATTAATAGGTATATTCTTTGAAAGCAAAGGTTCTCAAACAAACTTACATTTTGGTGGAATGGACGTGAGCGGTTCCGTATTCAGCGACTTTAATGAAAACCTATACAGTTCCTTAGAAGATATAAATGAATTATACCTACATGGAGATCTTGATTGGCTCCTTAGGCTCGCGTATTTGAGGGAAAAGGAAGAGGAAGAGGGCTTAACAATTACCTTTGGAAATTGGAGAAACGTCCTTCAAGACAGTGGATATACGGAGTGGTGTGCAGAATTTCTTAAGCAAAATTTTAAAGAAGAGGTGTATTACAAATATTTTGCAGAAGATGCCTTAGGGTATATGACCTGGGGGCATGATATTCCTGAATTGTTCACCTATCTAGATTTTGAGCAAGACAATAAATACATTAGCCGAATAAAAGGATTTAGGAAACTCTTAGAAAATGGATTGAACGATCCCGAATATGGCTTAGACGACGAATCCAAGCAACTAAATGAATCCAAGTTTAAAGCATTGGTAGGGAAGTATGAAGGGAAGTCCCATTTAATCACTTTCTGGTCTGCACAAGCAGCAGGAACCTCTGTTATAGATGAATTACCCTATCTGAGGGCCTTTGAACAGGAATCACAAGACAAGCTTGAAATGCTATACATTTGTGTAGATAAAATAGAAAATAAGAAATTGTGGGCAGCGCGTATAATAGATGAATCCTGGGTAGGGGAGCACTATTTCTTACCCCGAGAAGGCAACGAAGCCGCTATTGCTCCCTACAGCAAAAAGGATATCTCTTCTCTCTGTAATGGGGGAGCAGCTTATTCATTTGTGGATAAGAAAGGGGAGATCGAAAAGGATACAAAAGGTCCATTTTACATGGACCAAAAGGAAATGGAAAGGTTTTTTGAGTTGTATCTGAATTAAGGGAATATTTTTTGCCTACCTTCCTGCCAAATTCGCTGAAACCTTATTTCTAAGTGAAAATACGGAAACTATTCTTCAGCCTGAGCCTACTTTTTTTTGTGATAGCAATTGCATTTACTGCCATTGAAGAACCTATAGCTTACCTCAAACTAGGCTTCTTTGCCCTGGCAGATTTATGTTTTATTATAGGCTTTGTGATGTTGGCTTCGACAGAACTAATGAAGAAGTCCTAACGCTTACCCTAATTATCATTCATGTCCTACGAAAAACTTCAGGCTCAACTCGCTACTCATTACCCCGCTATTCAAGATCTCGCAGAGAAAGCAAAAAAACGAATTCCCCACGTTGCATGGGAATATCTATCTTCTGGAACAGGGGAGGAAGATTTACTTAGAAGGAACAAAACAGAATTTCAAAAGGTCAAGTTCCTACCTAAATTCTGCAAAGGAGATCTAGAGGCAAATACAGAAACAGAACTCTTTGGTAAAAGCTATAAAGCCCCTATTGGAATAGCTCCTGTAGGCCTTACAGGGCTAATGTGGCCCAGAGTGGAGCACTATTTGGCAGCATCTGCTCATCGTTTTCAAATTCCCTATTCCCTGAGTACCCTGGCAACAGAAACTCCTGAAACCGTTGGAAAGCATGTAGGAGACATGGGCTGGTTTCAATTATACCCTCCTAGGGAATGGGATATATGTCAATCTTTATTGCAAAGGGCCAAAGAGGCAGGCTTTCACACGCTTTTGGTTACGGTAGATGTGCCCGTAGCTAGTAGAAGGGAACGGACCAAACGAGCGGGCTTGGCAATGCCTCCCAAAATAACAGCTAAAATGATTTGGGAGGGAATCACCCATCCTGAGTGGAGCTATTATACCTTGTTGAATGGGCTACCGCGTCTCCGCACCGTTGAGCAATACACCCAGAATACAGATTTGAAATTGGTTAGTGGCTTTGTAAATAATCGCTTAGGGGGCTCTCTCGATTGGGACTATTGCAAAAAGCTACGAGAAGTATGGGAAGGCCCCATTATTCTTAAAGGGGTTTTACATCCCGAAGATGCTACCCAAGCCATTGAAATAGGCTTGGACGGTATTGGAGTTTCTAACCATGGAGGACGACAGTTTGATGGAGCCCCTGCAGCCATTGAGGCCCTGCCTGGGATCGTACAAGAAGTAAGCGGGCGTGTGCCTATCATCTTCGACAGTGGAATTCGCACAGGCTTAGATATCATGAGAGCACTGTATCTAGGTGCTGACTTTGTCTTGGCAGGTCGACCCTTTATCTACGGAGTGGCAGCTTTGGGAAAATATGGAGGAGACCACGCAGCGACGATCTTTATAGAAGATCTAAAAAATAATATGTTGCAAGTTGGGGCTACTACGATTCAGGAATTGAGAAATGTGGATTTAGTGAGCTGAATACATTTTTTTACCGTCCAATCACCTGCTCAATGATTACTTTTGTTTCAGTAAGCCCGAAGGTTGAAACGCGATTGATAAAATCTAGGAGATGGGTATTGTCGCGTAAATTAACCTTCAATACCATACAATCCTCTCCCGTTACTCGGTAACCGAATTCCACTTCCTCAAAGGTTTTCATTGCAGAATAGAAAGATTCTATTCGGGTAAAATTAAGTTTTACACTAATTAACGTGAGTTTTGGATAAAAGTGGTTGAACATCAAATAAATAGAGCTTTTAGAGTAGATTTATGTCGCTACAACGTAAATCCTAAACTCTAAAAGCTCATGAGTGAAACAAATTTAATCGAAATTTTTTGTAAGGTCGATGATTTCTGTCAAGAATTTCTCCCTGCATTTGAATCTCAATTACTTGAGAGTGGGGCTAAAACTCGTAGCCGAGTCCGATCTTTAGAAACAAGTGAAATCCTAAGCATCTTGATCTTCTATCATCAATGTCGTTTTCGAAATTTCAAGCATTACTATGAGCATTTTGCCCGAGTTTATCTCTTGGATTACTTTCCGGCTTTACCTTCTTATAGTCGGATGATCCAATATATGCCTAGTATCTTAGTCCCTTTGCTTGCCTTTCTACGGAGCAGGTGTTTAGGGCAAGCTACGGGTAATCAATTTGTGGACTCTTGTCCCTTAGTAGTTTGCCATAATCGTAGAATCCACAATCACAAGACCTTTCAAGGCTTGGCTAAGCGCGGAAAAACCTCCGTTGGCTGGTTCTTTGGATTTAAATTACATCTGCTTATCAATGACTTAGGAGAAATTGTCTCTTTTGTCCTCTCCCCTGGCAATGTAGTTGATGGGAATCCAGAAGTAATATGGAAACTCACCAAGGGGGTATGGGGAAAGCTCTTCGGGGATAAGGGCTACATTAGTAAGAAGATGGCTGAAGAACTCAAAAAAATCGGAATTGAGCTAATCACCAAAACGCGGAAAAATATGAAGCCTAGACCTATTCCTTTTATCGATAAGATCCGACTGATGAAACGAGGGGTGATTGAGTGTAGCATTGATGCACTCAAGAATCAAGCCTATGTAGAACATTCAAGACATAGAAGCTTCGGGGGATTTTTGATCAATACCTTTGCCGCTTTGTGTGCTTACTCTTTTGAAGCCAAAAAGCCTAAACCCAAATTTGAGTTCCCTTTCTTGGTCGACATCGACTCAGAATTGATCCGACCATAGGTCCTTATCCAAAACTCACGTTAATTAGTGCTTGAATTCCAATACCCAGCTTAGTATGATCTAACTGGACGCCAAAACCTTTTATCACACCTGTATCAACCATCTTTTGGACCCTTTGTGAGATCGATGTTGAGGTAAGGCCTATTTCTTTACCCAATGTGGAGTAGGAAACTCTCCCATCTGATTGCAGGAAAGCTAGAATCTTCTTATCAATAGAATCCATTTTTGGTTATTTCAATTATTTTGGCTGAATTAAGATAAGATTAAAATCAAAAATTTAAATCTATGCTAAAAACTCAAGTAGATTGGTAAAATAAATTGCGTATTTGAAAATAAAAATAATATGCTTCCACTCGATTTTACCCCTACGGCCAGAAAAGAAGTGTGGGATTTCCTGCTACCTCGATTAGAATCATATTACGCAAATACACAACAGGTCCATGTCTCTCCCCCGATGAAGGTTAGGGAGATTCAATCTTACAGTCGAGCCTTGCCCTTCGACCAGCCTCATTCAGTGGAGGAAGTTATTGAGCATGTAATTCATGGGTTAACAACCTATTCGGTTCACACCCCTCATCCTAGTTATTTTGGCTTATACAATCCTCGCTCTCAATTCAGTGGGATTATTGCAGACCTCATTACCGCTACCTTCAATCCCCAATTGGCTGCTTGGAGCCATGCTCCTTTTGCAAACGAAATAGAACGTTATGTAATAGAAGAATTTGGGCAGAAATTTGGGTATCCGGAAGCATCTATAGATGGAACTTTCTGTTCAGGTGGAGCAGAGTCCAATTTGACAGCGCTTCTCTGTGCCTTAAACCAGGCTTTCCCAGAATATGACAAGCATGGAATTGTAGGGACGGAAAAAGAACCGGTTATTTATTGCTCTTCAGAGTCGCATCACTCGTTAGCGAAAGCAGCCAGAATGGCTGGATTAGGCGCCCAAAGTGTAAGAGAAATAGCGGTAGATGCAAACCTGAGGATGAACCTGGAAAAACTCAAAGAAGGCGTAGGCCAAGATCGAAAAGAAGGTAGGCTACCATTGATGTTGGTGGGTACTGCAGGCACAACAGGGGCAGGTGCAGTAGATAATCTGATGGACTTACCTGAAATTGCTCAAGTAGAAGGTTTGTGGTATCATGTAGATGCTGCCTACGGCGGAGCAGCCATACTATCCGAATCTCATCCCTCTCTCTTTACCGGGATTGAAAAGAGCGATTCCCTTACCCTCGACCTCCACAAATGGTTCTCCGTCCCGATGGGAGCTAGTTTGTTTATTACTCCTCACAAGAGAATTTTAAACCAGACTTTTGGAATCAAGACCGCCTACATGCCAGAAGATGGAGACCCTAACCAAGTAGCAGATCCCTATACCCATTCTGCTCAATGGTCCCGCAGGTTTATGGGGTTGAAAATGTATTTTCCTCTGGCAATTCACGGATGGCAGGGATTGCAAGAAATGATTGAACATCAACTTGAAATGGGGGATTCTCTGCGGAATATGCTCACTTCAAAGGGCTGGACCATAGCAAATCGCTCCCCTTTGCCGGTTGTATGCGTTAGCCATCCAGATTTTCCCCCTGAGCTACCTCTCCAAGAATTTGTCGATCAGGTAAATGCCACGGGAAAAGCCTGGATATCAGTATATCCCATACATGGCAAGCCTACTATCCGGGTCTGTAT